>JBKQHM010000454.1:0-5933 GCA_052148775.1 Isosphaeraceae bacterium
TCTCGCCGTCAACGGCTTCGTGAATGGCTCGGGCCAGATTCTCGATGTCGGCTTGCTTCTCGGGCGACAGGTGTGTCGATGCCATGTCGGGCTCCAAGGGCGGAGGGGATTCTTGTCGGAAATCGACTCCATCGCCCTTGTGTACAAAAATTCCACCAACTTTCAAGACGCCCACCGGACGAAATGAACATCCTTAGATTCTTCTTGACAATCTGGAATCCTGGTACGAAGATGAATTATCAGGTCGGGTCTCCGCCTCGGGAGAAGGGGCGCGAATGACGTGGCGCCTGCTGGGACCGGCGATGTGAGAGGCCGGCATTCTCCCCGGATCGAGGTGATCTCGACAACGCCGGAACCGGCCGGTAAGGGGTGGGGCCGTGAAAGAGGGACCGGGATCATTCTACCCGGGCGTTCTCGGGGATGTACGCCGAGGGGTCGGCACTTCAGGCCGGATACCGATGACGGCGGTGATCGTCCTCGGCACGCTTCTGCTGGCCCTGACGCTGAGCGCCGCGGCCGTCTACCAGGTCTTCGAGGAGCGTCGCCTGCTCGGCACCTGGCTGGCCCAGGTCGGGCCGGTGCCGACCGGCGAGATATTGGCCTTGCGGCGGGACGTCGGCACCCGGCTCATCATCCGGTCGACGGCCATGATGGCGCTGCTCCTCTGCACGGTGGCGATGTTGGGGTTGCAGCAGCGGCAGTTGGCGGTCCGGCGGGCGTTGCACCAGGTGACGCTGCTCGCCCGCGACATCCTGGCCAGCATGGACCAGGGCGTGGTCACGATCGATCGTCGCGACGTCATCACGAGCATCAATTCGGCCGCGATCCAGATCCTGGGCGTCGGGTCCGACTGCGCCGGCGAGCCACTGGAGAGGCTCGGTGACGGCGGCGCGCCGCTGGTCGCCCTGGCCAGCCAGGTCGCCGACCGTCAGGAGTCGGTCTGGGACAAGGATTTCGTCGTGGAACGCGGCGGCCGGGTGCGGCGGATCCGGGCCCATGCCCACGTCCTGAAGGACCGCATGGGCGTGGCACTGGGCTGCGTCCTGCTCCTGCGCGATGTGAGCGACCGCATCTTGATGGAGGAGCGGGTCCGGATCATGGAACGGTATCTCAGCCTGGGCAACCTGGCCTCCGGCCTCCATCACGAGATCAAGAACCCGCTGACGGCCCTGAGCATCCACGTGCAGTTGCTGGAGAAGCGGTTGTGCGACCCGTGTACCCGGAAACCCGTCGATGAGCTGATCGGCGTGGTGAAGTCGGAAGTCCTCCGGCTCAATGGGGTCCTGGAGAGCTTCCGAGACTTCGCCAGCCTCCAGTCGTTGACCGTGCGGCCGGCTGATATCTTCGTGGTCCTGGAAGAGGTCTCACAACTCATTGGCCCGCAGGCTGCCGAGCAACATGTCGAGGTCAGCCTGCTGGGCCCCGACGCGGGCCTGCCCCGAGTGCCGCTCGACCTCGAGAAGATCAAGCAGGCGGTCCTGAACCTGGTGATTAATGCCCTGGAAGCGATGCCGGGAGGAGGAGGGCTTGTCATGGAGGCTTCGGTCCGCGGGAGCGAGTTACTCGTGGAAATCTCCGACACCGGGCCCGGTATCCCGCCGGAGATCCAGAAAGATCTGTTCAAGCCCTACTTTTCCACCAAGACCCGGGGGACCGGAATGGGCCTGGCCTTGACCGAGAAGCTCATCGGGCAGCACGGTGGCCGCATCGACCTGCGGACCGGGCCCGGGGGGACGACGTTTTGTATCAGCATCCCCCTGGAGCCGGGGATCGGAAATATGACCCCCGGCACGCGGGAACCGCAAGTCGATCAGGCGGTCCAGCCCGACCCGGAGGCGATGTCGGGCCGGACCGCCTGATCGAATGGCTCGCCGGATAATCCGGACTCAACCATGAACGACGCACGTTTCCGCATCCTGGTCGTGGACGATGAGCCGAACATCCGCTCCGGGCTGGCGCTGGCGCTGGAGGAGGAGTCGTACGAAGTGTCGACCGCCGAGAATGGGGCGGTGGCCTGGGACCTGTTCCGCCGCCGGCCCCATCAACTGGTGATCACTGACCTGAAGATGCCGGGCGCGATCTCGGGCCTGGACCTGGTGCGGGATATCAAGCACGGCTGGCCCGAGACGTTGATCCTGGTGATCACGGCACACGGCACGATCGAGACGGCGGTCGAGGCCATGCGGCTGGGCGCGGCCGACTACGTCGCCAAGCCGGTCGACCTGGAGATCCTGGGGCACCATGTGCGCCGGGCCTTCGAGCACCACCGCCTGCGCGAGGAGGTCCGTGGGCTGCGCGCGCGCCTGGCCGCCGCGGGCGAGTTCCCGGAGATGGTCGGGGACAGCACCGCGATCCGCGAGGTATTCGACTGCATCCGCCTGGTCGCGGATACCGACCTCCCCATGCTGATCCAGGGGGAGAGCGGAACGGGGAAGGAACTCGTCGCCCGCGCCATCCACAACCTGAGCGGGCGGCGCGACGAGCCGTTCGTCGCCGCCAACGTCGGGGCGCTGCCTGAGACGCTCATTGAGTGCGAGGTGTTCGGCTATGAGAAAGGGGCCTTCAGCGGCGCGGTGCGGCAGAAGCCCGGCTGGTTCGAGATGGCCCAGCACGGGACCTTGTTCCTCGACGAGGTCGGCGAGATGGCCCCCAAGACCCAGGTCGACCTCCTTCGCGTCCTCGAGCAGCATGAGGTCCGTCGACTCGGAGGTGATGTGCTGATCCCACTCGACGTGCGACTCGTCACCGCCACGCATCGTGACCTCGAGGAGATGGTCGCCGAAGGGAAGCTTCGCGAGGATCTGTACTACCGCCTCAACGTGGTGCCCCTGCGGATACCTCCCCTGCGCGAGCGTCGGGAGGACATCCCCTCGCTCGTCGCGCATTTCCTCGATCGGGCCTGTACCCGGCAGCATCGCGAGCGCAAGGAATTCGCGGACGCGGCGCTGCGGGTCCTCTGCGATTACTCATGGCCCGGGAACGTACGCCAGTTGCGGAGCTGTATCGAACGACTCGTGGCGGTCGTGGGAGGGCCGGTGATCCATGCCGACGACCTTCCGAAAGAGATGCGCACCCCGGCCCCGCGCCCGGGCATCCTGAATCTCGACGCGGCGGTCCAGGAGACCGAGAAGGCCACGATCCTCGCCGCACTGGCCCAGTGCGACCAGAACCGGGAGCGCACCGCCCAGCTCCTGGGCATCAGCGTCCGTACCCTTCGCTACAAGATGACCCGTTACGCGCTCCAGTAGCTTTGGCGCGGTCGCATCAGGAGCTGGCGACCGGCTCCTTCGATTCGAGTTCGTCCTGTCGACCGACCGGCAGGCTCGCGAACAGACCGCCCAGACTATCCTCATAATTCTTCCATCGCGCGACGGACCGCTTGTAGACGGGCTGGCGGACCTGGGTGACGCTGGCGGTGCGGATGGGCCGCTCGTTGCGGTGGAACTCCAGGCAGGCGGGCTCCCACTCCAGGCCGCAGGCCGCGATCAGGCGGCGAGCCACCGCTTCGGTGTCGGCCACCGTCTCCTCGTAGTCGACGTGGTGGATCGTCGCTGGGAGGACGGCCTGCCAGTGATCCATCAGCCGACGGTACTGCTGGAACCGCGAGGCGATGTGCTCTCGGTCGTTGGCCCACCGGATGCTGCGGAAGTCGGTCATCCAGCAGGAGACGGCGATGTCTCGGAGGTCGCGCCGGCAGTGGATGAAGGTGGCGCGGGGGAACACGGCGGACATCAAGCCAAGGTACATGTAATTGTCGGGCATCTTGTCGGCGACGCGGTCGGCGCGGTCGCCGGCCAGGACGCGGAGTCGCTCGAGGTGCTGCTCGGCCAGGCGGCGGAGGGCCGGCCCGTCGAGGTGGGGGACGCTCTCCATCGGCGGCCCGGTCAGGCCCACCGCGGCGGGGATGGCCTCGAAGGTCTGGCGAGCCACCCGCAGCTCGCCGGCACCGTGGAGCCGCGAGTGGCTGGCGAGGATCTGCTCGATGAGCGTCGTGCCCGAGCGCGGCAGGCCGAAGACGAAGACCGGCCGGCGCGAATCATGGCCCGACCCGGCGACCCGCGCGAAGAACCCGGCGTCGAACGTCTTCAACAGCCCATTCACGAACCGCTCGTGCTCGGCCGGAACGTACTCGCGGTGCCCCTTGGCCAGCGACTTGCTGATGGCGTTGGCCTCGCGGAGGAGCTCGCCGACGCGGGCGTAATCGCCGCGGGCGTCGAGGACGTGGCTCAGGCCGAAGAGGAGTCGGGCTCGCGGGGCCTCGGGGATATCGGGATCGGCCAGCCGTCGCTCGAGCGCGGCGAGGTCCTCGTCCGGGAGCTTGCCGCGGAGGAGGGTTGCCAGCCGGGCGTGCGGGATCGGGAAGTTCGGCTGCGATCGCAGGGCCGCGCGGAAGGCCTCCTCAGCCTTGTCCATCAGGCCTTGTTCTTCGCTGAGTCCGCCGATGTTGAGATAGGCCGCCGCCGAGTCCGGCTGGATCCGCAGCGCCGTGTCGTAATGCTCGCGAGCCTCGGCGTGCCGTCCCTCGTCCTGATACGCCCAGCCCAGCGCGAGGTGGAGCCCCGGCCGCTCCTCCTCGGACAGGGCCAGTGCTCGCTCGAAATGCGGGATGGCCTCGCCCGGATCCTCGCGCTCGACGTATGCCTCGGCCAGGAATTCCTCGAAGGTCGAGTTCTCCGGGTCGAGCTCGATGGCCCGCTTCAGCCAGGGCATGGCGTCGTTGAGCTGGCCGTCGCGGAGCAGCGTCAGGCCGAGATGGGCCTGCGCCTGGGCGAGGTCCGGCTCAAGCCGCAGCGCCTCCAGGTAGGAAGACCTGGCCTCGACATAGCGCTCCAACGCCCGCAGGGCGTTGCCGAGGTTGTGGTGCAGGGCCGCCATGTCGGGCTGGAGCCGGACCGCTTCCTCGCAGTGCGGCAGCGCCTCCTCGGGCTTGCCGCGATCCAGAAGCATCTGGCCGAGGTTGGTCCTGGCCGGCGCGAACTTCGGGTCGAGCTCGACGGCCCGTCGGAAATGCTCCAGTGCCTCGTCGTATTCGCCGAGCTCCCGCAGCACGATGCCCAGGTTGTTGTGCGCCGTGGCGAACTCCGGCCGCAATTCCAGGGCCCGGCGGAACTGGACGACGGCCTCGGTCTTCTTACCCAGCCCCTGCAACGCCAGGCCCAGATTGCACAGGGCCTCGGGGTAGTCCGGCCACAGGCCCAGGGCCGCGCGGCAGCAGCCGGCCGCCCGCTCCAACTGGCCGGTCGCCCGGTACGCCTCGGCCAGGTTCGCGTGGAAGGCCGGCACGTTCGGCCGGATCGCCACGGCACGGCCGATCAGCTCGATCGCCTTGGCGTGATCCCCTTGCTGATGGTGCAGTACACCCAGCAAGTGCATCGCCACCGCGTTCTCTTTCTCCTGCGCCAGGATCTTGTGATATAACGCCGCGGCCTGGGGCAGACGGCCCGCCTGATGCATCTCGATGGCCGTCGTCAGTACGTCTTGCATGGCGCGGATATCCCAAAAAGACAACCGAGTAGGTGCAGCAATGCATGCCAGGCCAGGATAAGCGGTTTATCCGCATTCTACCAATCGGAACGCTGGCGAGTCCCTCGCGTGGACCTTACTGATTATATCATGGCCGCGACGGATCGGAGGGTTCGACGGGATTGAGTCCGTGGATCCCGGATCCCCGCGGATTCTCTTCCCGACCGAACCGGAGGTGGAGGTCGTTTCCATTGATGGTTGTCTGGCTCTGCGTTAGGATCATTCTCAGACGACGCCCCGATCGCGAGGATGAGGACGGATGTCATGCGAATCGCCATCCTGGCCACGTAGGAGCTCACGGGTTGGTGTCGCTGGAATCAAGCGACTTTGATCGCCGGCTCCATCGCTCGCAGAAGCGAGGGGATCGATTGGCCGCGCCGATCGGCTTCAAAGCACGAGGTCAGGTACTC
>JBKQHM010000455.1:0-12536 GCA_052148775.1 Isosphaeraceae bacterium
AGGGCGAGTGGGAGCCGCTGGTCGAGCTGGCGCGATCGCATTGCGGCTCCTGGCAGGGCAGCCCGGCGACGCGACTGGCCGCGCCGGCGCGCGGCACCGGCGCCTTCCAGACGCTGCTCCGCGCCGAAGACCAGCAGCAGACGGTCGTCGGCGTGAGCGACGGGCCGCCGCTCGAAAGTCCCGACCGTTACGCGGCCCACCTGCTGGCCACGATCCTCGGCGACCATACCGGCTCGCGACTCTACTGGGCCCTGATCGATCCAGGGTACGCCGACGGCGCCGAGCTGTCTTACCAGGATTATAATCAGTCCGGCGCGTTCTTCTCATTCCTGAGCTGCGAGCCCGACCTGACCCAGGCCAACCTCGGCCGGATCGCCGAAGTCTACACGACGATGATGCGCGATGGACCGACGGAAGAGGAGCTGATCCAGGCCAAGAACAAGGTGCTCGCCCGATCCGTGCTGCGGAGCGAGCGGCCCATGGGCCGCCTGGCTTCGCTGGGCTTCCACTGGATGTATCATGGTGCCTACGTCTCGGTCGACGAGGAACTCGAGGCGTTCAATCGTGTCACGCCGGGCGACCTGCGTCGCGTGCTGGCCGACTGGCCCCTCTGGCCAATGACCATCGTCTCGGTCGGTCCGACGACCGACCTTCATGCGCCCGCTTGACGGCCGATGTCCTTCGCTGCGACGGCCATGAGGCTGCCCCGGAAGGTCTTGGTCGGATGCTATTTGAGCACCAAATTCGGCGAAGCTTGCCCCATTCGGCATTCTCGGCGCACCTCAACCGACGCGTCCGAGACAGGCATCGAAACGCAGAAGCCTCGAAGTTCCGGCCCGACTCAAGGTATGTCCTTGACCTGGACCGGCACTCCGAGGCTGACTCTCAGTATCCGTCGACCGTTCTCACAACCCGCTGAGGTCGAGGGCCATCACGCGGATCCCCTGCTTGAGGCCTAACGTCTTGACGGCTTCCTCGCTCGCCGGCACGGTCAGGCTCTTGCGCGGCGGGATGCTGATGCCCATCAGCACTTTCGGCTGTTCTGCCGTCTTGCTCGGCGGCCCTACCACCGATAGTCCGTTGAGAATCATCGGCGTGGCATTCTCGATCCGAAGTTGATAAGTCAGTTTGCCCTTCACTCGGGGCCCCTTGCTCAACTGCGCCCGCACGAGCCGATTGAGAACTTCCTCGGTCAGGTTGTCGGTGAAACGGGCGGTCTCGGACTTCTCCTGAGCCTGACCCACTCGCAGCGAGAACTTCCCGTAGGGGACCCAGTTGCGTGCCACGTTATCGCTGCCCATCACCTGGACGAGTGCTTCGCCCTGACTGATCCGGACGCGACAGGCCACCGACGGGCCTTCCGGTCGTTCCGGAATCCCGAGGACCGATTGCAATCCCAGCACGGTCTGATCCTTCAGGGCCGCCCCGATGAGGGCCGCCGTCGCCTCGCTGGTCGCGTCCGCCCCGACAACCTCGAAGAGGATCTTGCCGCTCTCGCCAGTCGGCAAGGTATCCAGGTGCGCCACGAAGTCCTTTGCCAGCGACATCTCATGGAGATTAGCCCACTTATCCGCGAGCTGACCGATCGTCTCCCATTCCATCCCGCTGGCGAGCCGCCACATCACCAACTGCGAGACCGAAGCGGGGGCCTTGTTAGCCGAAAGCCGCTTGAGGGCCTTCTGGACTCGAGGATCATCATTGACACGGGCGATGTCTCCAACAATCCGCAACGGCTCACCCTCGGCGGGCAATGCCAGCCCGGTTTCCGGATTCGCCGCGGAGAGGCTCACGAGACTGGTGGGCAATCGCCGGGTCTGCTTGGGCTTCAGATCCGCGGAGAGCAAATCCGAGGGAGGCACCGAACGCATACCGCCACCCATGCCGCCGCCCATACCGCCGCCCATACCGCCGCCCATACCGCCCATACCGCCCATCATCCCACCGCCGCCCATGCCCATCATCAACGAGCGACGATCCCAACTGTCGGCATCTCCACAGAAGTACATGATGACGTTTGCAAGCATCATCATGCCCTGCATCGGGGGCATCGTGCCCGACGAGCGGCCCATGCCGCCCATACCGCCGCCCATGCCGCCGCCCATGCCGCCGCCGCCCATACCGCCGCCCATGCCGCCCATACCGCCGCCCATGCCGCCCATCTGGCCGGTTGCACCCTGGGCGACGAGTCCCGGCGGCAAGACCACACGGAGAGAGCGATTCGTTCGATTGGTCACGGAAACCGTCATCCGACCATCGCCGGTGCCCTCAGCCTGGACGCCGACGAGTCCTTTCTTCATCGCCTCGAGGATGTTGAACGTCGGTACATCATCGTCTGGCTTGTTGGATGTCTCCTTGGCCTTGTCGGTGGCCACGACGGTCGCGTTGTTCTTCGTTTTCGGGGTCTTTTCGACGGTGTCGTCGGCTGCCGCGACCATGGGCAGCATCGAGATCAGGAAGTTCCCCGCGACCATCGCGGTGATCGATCCAAACGGCTGACGCATTGAGTTGACCTTTCCGGGTCCGTTTGAGAAGGGGAAGAATCATCCGAGAGGGAGGAGTCGGATGCGAATCGTGAATCGACTCAGGTGTTACCGGGAGCGTATGAACGATGGCTTCGATCGATTTCCACGAAGCCCGGTAGATCAGTCCTTTTGCAGGCTGGAGGAACATCGTATCCGCGCACGGCATACCACCGACGCGGCAGGCCAGCCCGCCATCATGAACGTACTTCTTCGAACACGGCCGAATTCAGCGTCGAATTCCCAGGGGACATCGAGTATGAACGTCGCGACCGTCTGCGGATTGCCTCGGTTCTGTGCAAGGGCCAGGACAACAGGCCACAAGGCAGACCACGAAGGGGGCGGTCGGACTCGAATGCCTTACTGTCGCGGTGTCTGATGACCTCAGCGTACTCCAAGAAAGACGACGACTTTCGAGATTTTATTCGCTATCGTATTGTTGAATCGCACGATTGAGCTCTCCTGCCCTGTCCGACAATGAACGAACGACCACGGTTCCAGCCGTTGTCATTGGATTGAAAGACGATCCACGCCGAAATTCTATTCGCCCCGATATTCCTTAACTGGCAAAAACGAAATGATTCGTGAGCGGATGTGACCGACTGTTCGATCTCTTCGGGATAATCCAGAAATGAGCTACGTCTCCCACCTCGCCTGCTCGGTTTGTGGCGCGGAGTATCCTTCCGGGCGGGTCATGAACTTGTGCGAGCGCGATGGACGACCCCTCCAGGTGGTCCTGGATCTGGAACGCCTCAAGGCAGAGCGCGGTCGGGATGGATGGTGGTCTCCGATGCGCCGCAATCTTTGGCGATTCGGCGGCTTATTGCCGCTTGACGCGGATGATGCCGAGGATTCTCGGCACATCGTGAACCTGGGCGAGGGATACACGCCATGCGTGAGCTATCCTCATCCGGTCGGAGGACGCCTGGGCTGCCGGCTGGAAGTCAAGGATGAGGGGAAACACTACGCGGGTTTCGGAGGGAATCCCACGCTGTCCTTCAAGGATCGCGGCATGGCGATGACGGTGTCGATGGCCCGGGCCCTCGGATTGACCAAGCTCGCGGTGCCGACGCAGGGGAATGCCGGCGATTCGCTGGCCGAGTACGCGGTTGCGGCGGGGCTCGAGGTGGTCGTAGTGATGTCGCCCGACACGGACCTGCCGGTCCTGGGCAAGGTCGCTGCGCTGGCCCTACTCCATCCCGACCGGGTTAAGCTCGAACTCGTCAGCGGGACGATCATCGATTGCGGCAAGCGGGTCCGCGAAGAGTATGTGCCGCGGGGCTATTTCAGCGTGGCCACCTTCCAGGAGCCGGGCTGGCGAACCGAGGGGAAGAAGACCCTGGGATTGGAGATGGCCGAGCCGTCCGGCGATCGCCTCGACGGCCGACGATGGCAACTGCCGGACGTCATCGTCTATCCGACGGGGGGCGGGACCGGAGTGGTCGGCATGGCCAAGGCCTTCGACGAGCTCGAGGCTCTGGGGCTCGTCGGCCCCGATCGGCCCCGGATGGTCTGCGTCCAGAGCACGGCCAGCACGCCGATCGTTCGCGCCTTCGAAGCCCAGGCGGCCGACATCGAGCCCCGAGCCCCCGGCCAGACGATCGCCACCGGCCTCAACGTGGCGCAGAATGTCGGGCACATCAACGTCCTGCGGATCATCCGCGAGACCGACGGCTGTGCCGTCACGATCTCCGACGAGGCCATTGGCAAAGTGATTCGCGAGGAATGGCGCGAGCGACGCTTCGCCTGGTCGCCAGAGGGCGCCGCGACGCTCGCCGCACTCCCCGAGCTGGCCGACCGCGGCATGATCCGCCCCAGTGATCGCGTCGTCCTGGTCAATACGGCCTCGGCCGAGAAGTATCTCCCGTCGATCCGCACCTTTCTCGATGGCGGCCTCTGATTGGTCATTGGTCCTGACCGAAGACCGTTGACGACTCGTCATCGAGGTCCGGAACGGAATCGGGATCGGGGTCCCCGTCGAGAATCGCGGTCTCCGGCGCTTCGGGACCCGTCTCGAGGGGCAGCCGACCGAGGCGGAGCACATACGCCATCATGTCCTTGGCTCGTCGAGGCCAGGACGTCGCTTCGACCTGAGCGACCGTCTGCTCGATCGGGTAGGAGATGCGCCTGAGTTCGATCTTGTTGTCCTCAATGATCGCGAAGCCGGCGCGGGGATCGCCATCGCGGGGAAGACCGACGCTCCCCGGGTTAAGGACCGTGACGCCGTTGACGTCCAGTTTGAACTGCATGTGCGTATGGCCGACGCAGACGATGTCGGCGTCGACGTTCTGGAGCCGCTTGGCCCAGGTACTCGGGTCCTTGAGCAGGTATTCGTCGAGGGGATCGCGTGGCGTGGCGTGGACCAGCAGGAACCGCTTGCCGGCCAGCGTGAACCGTTGCGTCACGGGCAACTGCAGGAGATATCGCCGCTCCTCGTGGCCCAGAGCCTCCCACATCGTCGGTCGGGTGGCCTTGGTCAGATAACGGTAGCCCGTCTCGCCGGTCACCGGGATGCCCTGGGCCACTCCGTGGTCGTGGTTACCCCTGATGGCGTAAGTGGCGTGGGTCATCGCCCAGCGGACGCACGGCACCGGGTCCGGCCCGTAATCGACCAGGTCGCCCAGGCAGAGGCAGACGTCGAACGGCTGGGCGATCGCCTGGAGGGCGGCCCAGTTCGCATGAATATCAGAGACGACCAGAATCCTCATCGTTGATTATCGCTCGCGAAACCGTGTGAGCGGTCGACAGTTTCGCCAAAGCCGATGCGGAACGCAACAGACGCTTCCCGTCACTCCCAAGAATACGCGAGGTTTTCGAGGATCGGGGACGTCTCTTATCAGCAGCACAATGGAACGACCATGGTCGGCGTAGACCTCAACAGCATCAACATAAAATCTTCTCGCGCGCATATCGCTCCCTCGATGAAAAGCCGCTCCGCATCCGGGACCGACTCTTTTATTCCCTCAACTCAATCGGGGTCGAATTCGTCGAGAGGTCTGACCGGCCGGGCGGAGGGGTTCTTGGATGCGTGAGATGAGGCGGCGGGCGTGCGGGCGTTCTGCGGGATTAACTCGTCAATCGCGACATTCCAGGTGACGTGCCCGATCGCGACGACCGCGGTCTTCTTGCGGATGTCGAGCTTGACGATCCGGCCCGGTCGGTCGTAGCCGAGGCGAGGGACGACGACCCGGTCGCCCGGCTGGAGGCGGGCACGCGCTTCGGCGATGGTGTCGGCGTGCCGGGTCTCGTCCTGAAGCTCGGCGAGGCGTCGGGCGAGCGCCTCGCGCGTCCGCTCCGCTTCGGCCTGGGCCTGAAGCGCCGCCTGTCGGGCTTGCTCGGCTTCCTTGCGGACCTGCTGGAGGGCTTCGAGCTCCGGGATGGCCCCGCCGCGACGTTGCGAGAGGTAGGTCTCGGCTCGGGCGACCACGTGCTCGGCGAGGTTCAGGTGCCGGGCGATCTTGAGGGCGTTCGATTGACCAATGTCGCCGATGTGCAATCGATACTTCGGCTGGAGGGTCTCATCGTCGAACTCGACGGCGGAGTTCTCCGCCCCGGGGGTCGATAACGCGTATGTCTTGAGGTCGCCAATGTGGGTCGTCACGATCGCGCGGCTGCCGATGGCCGTCAGTTCGTCGAGGATCGCCCGGCCGAGCGCGGCGCCGTCGGCGGGGTCGGTGCCGGCCCCCATCTCGTCGAGCAGAACTAGCGAGTGGGGCGTGGCTTTTCCCAGGATCTGGCTGATCCGACGGATGTGCGATGAGAAGGTCGAGAGGGACTGTTCCAGGCTCTGCTCGTCGCCGATGTCGGCGAGCACGTCATCGAAGTAGGGGAAATCGGAGCCCTCGCCGGCCGGGACATGTAGACCGGACTGGGCCATGATCGCCAGCAAGCCCACCGTCTTGAGCGCCACGGTCTTGCCGCCGGTATTCGGACCGGTGACCACCAGGATATGGAAGCGCACGCCCAGGTTCACGTCGATCGGAACGACCGTCTTCGTCGGGGATGCCGGGCCTGGGCTGGGCTCGGAGGTAACCGGCTGGGCAGTCGGTTCGGCGGGCGAAGTCGTTCTGGAGCCCTCGGCCGTCCGCGTCATCGTCGGATCGCCCTGAAAGAGGGCCTCGAGGAGGGGATGCCGCGCGGCTCGGAGCACCAGCCGGCCGTCCGGGTTGAACCGCGGGGCGGTCATCCGATAATCCACGCTCAGACGCGCCTGGGCGTGAATCCGATCGATCTCGGCCATGGTCTCCAGCGTGCCGAGCAGGCTCTCCGATACCAGGCCCACCTGGGCGCTGAGCCATCGGAGGATCCGCCGCACTTCCTTGGCTTCGCGAGCCCGGAGGAAGGAAAGCTGGGCCGATCGTTCGCCGATGGCGGTCGGTTCGATATAGACCGTTTCATTGCTGGCGCTGGTGCGTAGGACCGAGCCCTGGATCTCTCCGCGATGTTCCTTGGCGACGGGCAGGACGTAATGGTGCCCGACCGTCGTGAAATTGCCGAAGCGGAGGATTCGCCGGATGTCGGGCGATCGGAGCATCTGGCGGAGCGTCTCCTGGATGCGCTCCTCCACCTGACCGATCTCGCGACGGATGGCTGATAGCCGTCGGCTGGCGGTGTCCAGGACCGTGCCCCGGCTATCCAGGCACCCCTCGATGGCCGTGACGAGTCCCGTGAACTCGCCGACACCCTGGCGGAGGCCGCCAAGCCGAGGGAACTGGTCGCCGATCCTTGCCAGCCATCGGTCGATATCGCCGATGGCGCGGAGGGTCTCCCCCGTCTCGGCCAGCTCCTCGGCCTCGAGGATGCCGCCGACCTGCGTCTTGCGCACGAGTTGTCGGATATCGTGCAATCCGCCGAACGACGGACGAAGCCCCGCGCGCAGCGCCTCGACCATCTCGGTGGTGAGCGATTGCCTTTGATGGATCTCACCGGGATCGACGCTGGGCTCGATGTTCTGCGCCGCGGTCCGGCCCAGTGAGCAGGCGGCCCGCGCGGCGATCAGCGCGCGGACCTTGTCGAATTCCAGGAGTTCGAGCGTGTGCGTGTCCATGTCGATTCGCGACCCGAGGCCCCTCGCATCCGGAGCGAACCGTTTCACCCCGAGGTCACGCCTCTGACGACACGGGAGTCTCATGCCCGGTTCACACCCGAACCGTCACATTATCGCAAGGCTCGTGCCGGGAGGGCCATGCCGATCCGGGACGGTCCAACGTCCCGGGATGATCGTCATTCGCCTCGTGGACGCCGCTCGCGGTCCGTCACCGTGTTTTCGTTTTCAGTTTTGCGGCGTCCGCGGCGGCGTTTGCCGTCTTGTCGGAAGATGCGGTCTGGGGCTCGAGCTCACGTCGCCAGGCCTCCGGCGTGCTCCCCAGATCCTTGCCGGTGATCTGTTTCAAGGACCGGTAGCAATACAGACGGATCGCCGGATCTTCGTGGTCCATCCCTTCGATGAGCACGTGGAAAATCCGGGGATCCGCCGATTTCAGCTCTCCGATCCCCTCGATGGCCGCGATCCGGCAATCCTCCAGATTGTCGGCGGCCATCACTCCGGCGAGGATCGTCACATCCTCGGGACGACCGACCTTGCCCAGGGCCCGGCACGCCTCGGTCCGGATCACGGCTTCGGGATCGGCTACGGCCCGCGCGACCACATCGCGGGCGCGGTGATCCCCGAGTTCGCCCAGGGTCCGGATGATCACGGCACGGATCGCCAGCGGCTCCTTGCCTTCGGACAGCTTGACGATCAGGACCTTCACCGCCTCGTACTTCTCCTCCGGGCTATCATAGAGCTCTGCGGAGCCTAGCTTGGAATAGGCCAGGTAGCGAATATTGGGATCGGGATTCGATCGGATCTGGTGGAGGAAACTCTTGGGTGTCGTACCGATATACGTGGAGCAACCGGCGACGATCGCGAAGGCGAGAATCGCCAGGCAAGTCGATCGCCCGACTGTCCGAGCTATGCAGGGTGACGCGCCATCCATGCCCGTCTGACCTGTCTTTCGCGTGGAGGACGACCGGCCCGCACGGCCCGCATCCTGCGAGCCTCGAACCGAAGGTCGATGTTCACCGACTCGACTGGAATTGAGGCCCACGGATACCAATCGAGAGACAATGGCTCCGCGGCACAGGAGGATCTTAGCGACAAGTCCCCCATTCGCCAAGGGCAGGTCAAGGAAGTGTCAGGGGGATCATGAGGGACGGAATCGGAAGGACCCTTCGCCCGAAAATCGACCCTTCCAAACGAGAGGCGCCGGTTCGTCGGATGCGAGACGGCGCCACTACGTATGAGTCGTGATGGCAACGTGGGGGCCTCGCAGGCAAGGTCCGGGGATCGGCACGAGCGTCAAGACGAGATTGCCGGCGACGGCGAGGACTCCGGAGCCGCACTGGCCGTCGGGGCGGGTGCGGGCGTACTCGGCGCGACGGGCGCGGGGACGAGTTTCTCTCCGGCCTTGGTCACGAGAAACTGGTAGGAGCCCGTGGCCGTCTTCTTCCCCTTCTTGATCAGTTTCTTCTGGAGCAGTGCCTCCAGGATCCGGCCCTCGGCCTTGGTGCCGACGTACCCGGCTTCCTTGGTCTGAAGGACGGAGGAGAGGATCCGCACTTGCGCGTCGGTCAGCTTGACGACCGGCGCCGGCTTGCCGGCCGGCTTCTTGGCAGGAACCTGCGGAGCAGATGCCCTCGAGGCGGCAGCCGGCTTGGTTGCGGTGTCGGCCGCCTTGGTGGACTTCTTCGGGGCCGCCTTCTTCGGGGCCGGCTTCGCGGCGGCGGCCTTCGGGCTCGGCTCGGGTTTCGCTTTGGTGCTGGTCTTTTTCGTCTCGGTCTTCTTCACCGCCATCGGTCTCACCTCGCTCCAAGACATACTCGCTTAAGTCCGACCGGCATGAATCAACCGGTCCCTGTGTCAATTCATACCAGATCCCTTGACTTATGGAAGACGAGGATCGCGCGAAATGGTGAAAAACCTCAACGATTAGGCCGAATTCTCAGGGACCGGCCGTCGAGCAAGCCCCGGCGAAGGTAAGATCAAATTTATTATAAGATCATAATTTATTTCGTTATGGATCACGATGCAGCCGCTGCCATACTCTGTTTTCCGCTAATTTCCAGGCGAAAACCCTCCCTAAGCCTGACCGATACCCTTCGGCCGGGACGAGATCGGCCCTCGACGCTCGGGAAATCGTGCTTGCGCATCCCGGCGAACCGATGAGCACCGTGTGCGATGGAAAGTCCGAGATGTCCGGTTGGCTGTCAACGGCCAACCTCACAGGGGACGATCCCGACAACTCCCGACCTCGAGAGAGGCCGTTGACAACCTCCCCAAACCTGCGATCATCCCGGACTGCCGGCGACGCCCACGGCACCGGCCGAAGCCCTCGCGCCGATCGATGACGGGTGAGTCGCCGGTGGCGGGCTCGGATCGAGAAGCAAGGCCGGCGGCGAATCCGGGCGGAGATGACTTGAAACCCGGTCGCCCATGGCGCAAAATGACTGAACAAAGTATCACAGTCTATCGAGGCTGAATGGGAAAGGATGGTCGATACGGTGCTGACGAAAGTGCGAGGCATCGTCGAGGCGGTCTCCGAGGAGTCGGTGACGCTTCGGGTCGATCCGTTCGAGATGGAGATTCTGATCCCCGAGCACACCCGGCGGACCATCCAGTCCAAGGTCGGCGAGCTGGTCGAGCTTCACACCATCTTCTACCTGGAAGGGGGTGCCATGGTCGCCCGGTTGATGCCGCGGCTGGTGGGCTTCCTCTCGGCGATCGACCGCGAGTTCTTCGACATCTTCTGCTCGGTGGACGGCGTTGGGGTGAAGAAGGCGCTGAGGGCGATGGTCCGGCCGGTCCGCGAGCTGGCCCGGATGATCCAGGACCAGGACGTGAAGCTCCTCTCGACATTCCCGGGCATCGGCGAGGCGACCGCCGAGCGGATCGTCGCCAAGCTCCGTCGGAAGGTGGGCAAGTTCGCCCTGATCGTCGGGGCCGAGCCATCGGCCTCCGGCGGTGCGGCCGGCTCCAATGGAGCGCCGGAAAACGCCGAGCCCGACGTCATCCGCGACACGTACGCGGCGCTCCTGTCGGTCGGCCACTCGGATACCGAGGCCCGCCAGGCCATCGACCGCGTGCTGGCCGGGAAGAAGAAGTACAAGTCAGTGGCCGATATGATTGAAGCCATCTACCAGCAAAGTCGATGAACCGGGGCGGGGAGCCGCCCCGGATCGATTGCTCCATTCCCGACCCCCTCGCCCTGATCGCCCGGGAGCGAGCTGTCATCCCCAGAGGACATCGAGCCAAGAGGGACCATCGATGCGAGAGCCCATCATCAAAGGGACACCCGAGCCCGGGGACGAAAAGAGACGGCGGGACGTCGCCGGCGGAGAAAAGGCGGCCGAGGTTCGGCCCGTGGACCCCGACGAGAAACTCCGCCCCCAGCGGCTCTCCGAGGTGGTCGGTCAGCGTGCCGTCGCCGAGCGGCTGACCATCAGCCTCGCCGCGGCGCAGAAGCGGGGAGAGCCCCTGCCCCACATCCTCTTCGACGGTCCCCCGGGCCTGGGCAAGACGACGTTCGCCATGGTCCTGCACAACGAGCTGGGGGTCGAGCTGAATATCACCAGCGGGGCGGCCCTCGACAAGAAGATGGACGTGATGCCCTACCTGACCAACGCGACCGAGGGCTCGATCCTCTTCATCGACGAGATCCACCGGCTGCCCAGCGCGGTCGAGGAGTTTATCTATCCCGTGATGGAAGACTTCCGGGTCGACGTGGTCCTGGGCGAGGGGATGTCGGCGCGGACGATCAATCTCCCGTTGAAGAAATTCACGATCATCGGGGCGACGACGCGCAGCGGCATGCTCTCCGCCCCGCTGCGCGAGCGATTCGGCATCCACGAGCATCTCGAGTTCTACGACACGGACGACCTGGCCAGAATCATCAATGTCAACGCCGCCAAGCTCCGATGTACGATCGTGCCGGAAGCGGCGTGGGAACTGGCGGCACGAAGCCGGGGAACGCCTCGGATCGCCAATGCCCGATTGCGATGGGTCCGCGATTATGCCCTGGCCCGCGCCGACGGACACATCAGCCTCGCGGTCGCACGCGACGCGCTGGCCATGCAGGATGTCGACTCGGAAGGACTCGACAAGCAAGACCGACGCTATCTCGAGACCCTGATCCGCGTCTTCCGCGGCGGTCCGACGGGCGTCGAGGCCATCGCCGCGACGATGAACCTCTCGGTGGACACCCTGAAAGACGAGGTCGAACCCTTCCTGCTCCGACGGGAGTTCGTGGTCCGTACGCCTCGCGGCCGACAGGCGACCTCCGGGGCATACCTGCATCTGGGCCTGCCCGAACCGCCACAGCCCGAGCCTGACTTCTCCTTGTTCGACCCCCAGCGCCGGCTGTTCGAGTAAGAGCCCATCCGTTCCAAGGCTACGGGCGCTATGCCAGTCCCGTTCAATCATCCTTCGGTAGTGGCCGCGTGGCACGGAGGAGTCGATCGCGCACGGCCAGCCACTCGGGTCGATCGGGCGGCATCACCACGATGATCGCTCGAACCTTCAGGGCATCGCACTGATGCAAGACATCATAAAGGAGCCGGGACGCGGTCGGCGGTGTCTCCAGGCCAAATTGCTTGTTGCATGGGAACGCGAGTGAGGATCGAGGTTCGCCGATCGAGACCAGGGCGATCTCTTCGGGATGCGGAATGAGGGCCACTTCCTCCAGAGACTCAACCCGATACGACGGTGTCCGAGGGGAATAATGGACCGGCAACTGTCCAGGACTCGAGGGTCGCTCGATGGCGTCCCCGGCCGTTGGAATCATCACGGGTCGGCCTGAGAGGGCCGATTCCAGCTCCGAGCTGGTAATTGGCCCCGGGCGGAGTAGCCGGGGAGGTTCACGAGTGAGGTCCAGGACGGTCGATTCCAGGCCGACTTCGGTCGGTCCGCTGTCGATGAGGAGGTCGATCCGTCCGTCGAGATCGGCGAGGACGTGTTCATCCCGGGTCGGTGAGAGCCAG
>JBKQHM010000456.1:0-8832 GCA_052148775.1 Isosphaeraceae bacterium
GTCGAGACGCCGTTGCTGGATGGCCAGGCTGACGAGGCTCAGGCGGGGGGCGAAGTTCCGGGGATCCCACTCGACCGACTGGCGAAAACAACGCTCCGCCTCGTCCACCTCGCCGCGGAGGAGGTAGGAATTTCCGAGCACATTCATCAGCTCGCTGTCGGGATGATCCGCCAGGGTCTTGGTGAGATATCGGCCGGCGTCCTCGATCCGGCCGCTATTGATCAGGTCCAGTGCATAGTGATTGGAAAACATCGCGCGCGAGGCAGGCATCTCTTTCAGGTCGGGGTCGAGCTGGAGGACCCGCTCGAACGCGGCGACGGCCTGTTGCGGATTCTTGTCGTTGTGATAGGCCACGCCGCGAAGCATGGCGCCGAAGACCTCGCCGCCCGGGGCTCGGTCGAGCTGATCGGCCAGCTTCAGGAGCGGTTTGATATCTTTCCGGGCGAGCAGGATCGCGGCGAGCCTTCGCATCGCGGTCACATTACCGGGCGAGCGTTCGAGGATCTCCTCGAAGGCCGCGATGGCCCGGTCGGGATGGGGCCCGCGCACCATCCCATAGGCGCGGAGCTGCATATCGGCGAGCGAGAGGCTGCCAGCTCGCTGGAAGTAGGGCTCGGCCTGGTCGGGGTCATCGAGGCGGCTCAAGCACCGCGCCGCCAGCAGGGCCGCTTCGCGGCTCCAGGGTTGCCGCTCCAGGTGGTTCAGGGCATGCTGGAGGCAGCCCACCAGGTCCACCCGCGAATAGGCGCGCCGGGCCTGTTCGAGCGCGTCGGAACGCGTCAGGTTCCAGGCCGTCACGAGCAACAAGCCGATCAGGATCGAGACGAACAGGAGCGCGGGACCCCACCGCCTGGAGCCCGGCTTCGCGTGGCGTATATGCCCCATGGTTGATCTTGAGCCGAGGAATCTGTGGGCTAGAGCGCTTCACGCATGGTTTGCGCACGGCTCGACACGAGTGTCATTGATACGAGCCCGACGCGCCAGCGAGTGAATCGCTCGTCCCCGCGGGAATTCACTCGCTGGCGCGTCGGGCTCGTATCGATTCGATGCGGTCATCCTGTGGGCAACCCAATCGTTAAGCTCTCTAGTGGCCAGTCCCGACGAAGTCGTAACGGGATGGTGTTCGGAGATCCCTGTCGGGCGCCCCATGGGCACCGATCCGGATCTTTCCCCATCCGCTGCTCACGGAGCATCAGACAAGACGGGCCATGGAGTGTTCCTTGATGGATCGACACGAGATCGAACCGCTCGCATCTCCGGGAATCGCAAAAAGGACACAACCGATCCGCCCCCTGAGGCGCCGATCGGTGGTGTCCGCCGGAAGGCTTCGGAGGCGACGAGGGGCTCGAGCCCCTCGTCCACGATCCGATGATCCGATCGATCAATAGGCGTCCGAAGAGATCGTCTCGCCCCAGTCGGGGGTCGCGATCGCATACCAAGGCACATAGCTCACAGTGCTCTTGACGAACCGGACCGAGCCGTCCATGAAGAGGACATTGACGCCGCCCGGATGGTTCGAGCTGGCCCCGACGCACGTGATCGTCCCGCGCGAGTCCTGGCCGATGTCGCTGTACTCGCAGGCGAGGCGATTGGGCGTGAGGGTGTGCGAGTAGATCGACGCCCCACTCATGATCCACCACTCACCCTTCCATCCCCAGTTCTGGGAAGGATTGGCGAGGTTAACCTGGCAGGCCTGGAGATACTGGACATCGGTGGGGAAAGTGTGAGCCGTGGTGCTGTTCGGGAAGTTGTAGACCATTCCCAGACCGTTCTTGCCAGGCAAGGTGGCCGGCCCCTTGACCCATTCGCTGAAGATGGCCGTGTTGCTGGTGCCGTCGGTGAATGAGGCGAGGCTGATCTGGCGGACGGCGATGCCGTCCCAGGCCGATCCGATGTAGCCGGGCCCATTCTCCTGCCAGTTCCCCGCGGTCCCGCTGCCGTTGACCGGGGCATTGTTGATGCGCCGGTTGAGGCCGATGTTGGACGAATAATTGTGCGGCCCGTCCGTCTTGGTGACTCCGTTGAAGACGAAGGTGTTGGAGCCGCCGGGAGCCGTGTCCGATGGGCAAAGGAACGTGGAGATCTGCATGACCACCACGGTCATCTGGACCATGCTCTCGGCGCCGCCGCTGCCCACGTCGATCGAGCCGTTGTCGGCGACTGGGCCGCTGTAGTAGGAATTCCAGCGAGAGCCGAAGTTGAAGTTGATCGCATTGTAGGCCGTCGTCTGCTCCATGTACGGGAGCAAACGGGCGAGCTGGGAGAAGTTCTGGCCGCAGGCCGGGTTGTTGTAAGTGTAAGTGGGGTCGACGCAGTTGGGCGGCACATTCACGTTGGAGCTGACGTAATTGTGCATCGCCAGGCCGATTTGCTTGAGATTGTTCGTGCATTGGGATCGTCGTGCCGCCTCGCGAGCGGCCTGGACGGCGGGCAGGAGCAGCGCGATCAAGACTGCGATGATGGCGATGACGACCAGCAGTTCGATCAGCGTGAAGCCCCGACGGTTTCGGCTCATGTTGGACCTCTCGAATGAGAACAAGGGAACGGGAACGTGAAAACCTCGAGAAATGGATGGATCGAGGACGACGGACCGAACATCGGCACTCGTGTGCCGAATACACGACTGCGAGCCGGGCTTACTTCTTCTTGGCCGGATCGAGCTTGGTGCTCGAGTAGGGATCCTTCCGGCTCTTGGCATAGTCCTCAATAGAACTGTACTTGGGGGTGCTCGTGGGCGCGGCCCCTTCGGCGGCGGGCGCCGGCTTGCCCGTGTTCGCCGCCTTGACCGCGTCCGTCTCGTTGTCGGACCCACACCCGCCGGAGCCCGCCATGATCGCACCCGAAAGAATCCAGCAAAAACCGCGCATCAATGCCTTCACGTGTATTCCTCTCCTGTAGCACGACTGGTGGATAAGAAAAGCGTACGAAGACGTCTTGCTCTCGATGAGTCGAGTGAACGGATGGGCCTCGCCGGAAGCGGTCGTATCGATACTCTCGGTTGAACGACAGATATTGCCCGCAGCGGACCACATGCCCTATCACACAGAGCGACACAATCGACACGTCTGGCTCACACGAACGTGCTTCGCCTGACTACCCCGCTCATTAACATGCCCGAACGATCAAGGTGTTGCGGATCTCGTATGTCTCGTCGACATCCCACGTACAATCATCGATGAGGAACTCGACCCAGCCGATGCACGACCTATCCCATCGAAGACACGACATTCGTTCCGACGCGTCCCAGGACGACCCTCTTCTTCGGTGGCAAGCACGACCTTGCCGAGTCACCCAAACATTCGTCCTCGAAGGGAACGAACAGATTGTGAGAGTGAGGACCAAAATCTCTGATTCGTTCTCAGAAAAACCCGCAAAACTTCATCGACGAGATGCCATGTCGTTCTAAACTTAAACCTGCCCCGAGACTCCTGTCAATAGATATCTGGCAAAGTCGATAGCTCCTAATCTCCTAGGACTTAGAGTCTTACAGCCAGCGAGGATGCACGAATTCGAGGAAGCAGTCAGTCGGTCCCTGACCGGATCTCAAAAAAACGCTAACTTTTTGGTACAAGTCAAGCATGGGCTGGGTTCCAGGTCATCCGTCCTTGATGAATGGCCATTCGCAAGTCCCCGCAATCGGGATGCCGCAGAGTATCCGGGAGGCGAACCGGGAACGATTCCGATGGTGAGCCCTAATGAACAGGCCGGGAATCACTTCCCGCTTTTCTCAGATGGATTTCGTAGAACGGAATGAATTCCGTTGGATTGGGAAACGGAATGAATTCCGTTCTACGGATGTTTGCAAACTCGGGAAGTGATTCCCGGCCTATTCCTAAGTGCCAGGACGACGATCCCGATTAGCCCCCCCAGCGAGGCGCATGCACCGATGCGAAACGAAGGCGGATCGTAGGTGTAGACCAGCGTATGCCGGCCCGCGGGGACGGCCGCGGCCCGCATCAGGAGATTGGCCCGCAGCACCGGGGCGGGAGTTCCGTCGATCGTCAGTCGCCAGCCGGGGTCGAACGCGTCGGCCAGCACGACGATCCCCGGGCGGCCGAGCCGAGCCTCGATCACCGCACGCGTCGGGGTCTCGTAACGGACGGTCAAGGAATCGGTCGCATCGGCCGGTCCGCTCCGACCCGCATCCAGGGGGAGACGCAGCCCCCGCGGGTCGTCCGTCTCGACGTAGGCGGTCGTCCTCAGGTCGTCGGAGGAGGGATCGGCGGATCGGAGCCGCGCGATGAGGGTGTCGCGGGGGGCCGGTTCGGGCTCGTTGCTCGAATGCAGCAACATGCCGTTGTGGATGATTCGGGCCTCATGGACGACCCAGGCGCGGGGGAAAGCCCGACGGTTCCGGCGCACCTGCACATCCTTGTAAAGGAGCCATTCCTGCCGATCGGGTATGCGGGCGGGATCTTCCATCGCGGCTGTGTCGGGGTAGATCAGTTCGGTCTGGTCGAGGAACGCGGCGTAGCTGCGGTTGTCGCGAGTCCAGTTCCCGGGGTAGGCCGGGATGATGAAGTAGCGGCAACCCCACAGGTCGAACAGGGCTCGGGGGTGCTGGAGCACCCATCGGCCCGGCTCGATGCCCAGGGTGGCGGCGGTCTGGGGATCCGCCGCCACGAACGCCGGCCGGAACAGACGCCGGTATTCGGAACGACCGGTGTTGCTCTCGTCGGCGAAGACGTAGCCGAGCCCGTGCATCAGGCCGAAGCCGGGCTGGAGGGTGTCGATCTCCCAGTCCACCAGGTCGCGCAGGCGACGCGGCGACTCGAGCGAGGACCAGCCGATCGGGACCCACGACGGGAGCCGCTGGATCCGGAAAGGGCCGGGGCTCGGGTCGGCCCGTTCGGCCTCCCGGATCGCCCGAAGGACCGCCGGCTCCTTGTTGAAGTCCTCATGAGGGATGGCGATGACCAGTGGCGCGTTGGCCAAGGCCAGGTCGGCCGCCAGGAGCGCGACGGCCGCCAGGCCGGCCGGTCGGGGCCGGCGGGCTGATCCGGCGAGGACGACGAAGCTCAACGTGAGGGCGATTGCGCCGTGGGCCAGTCCGCGGAGCAGCTCGCCGACCGCACCCGTGGGGTCGAGCGGGCCGAAGACGGCGTGAGTGAACTGCCGCGCCGCGATCGCGGCGACGAGCCGGTCTCTCTGCGACGCGACGCCCAGCAGGCCGATCGTCGTGACGGCCAGGAGCCCGATGCCGATCGCGAGGGTCCGCCGGCGGCCGACGCCGGCCGCGACCCGGTCCCAGCCGGCTCCGGCGAGCGCCGAGAGGGAAAGGGCCGTGAAGACCAGCACCTTGAACGGAAACCGGAAGAGGCGGAGGGCCGGCAAGGACGTCGCGAGGAATCCGTAGAAGCTGTCGTCGCCGGCGGTGGGGGATGGCTCCGCGACCGACCAGCGCGCCGGCCCGGCGAATTCGCCCAGGCTCGCCCAGAGGCTCAGCAGGGCCACGGCGGTCATCCAGGTCCGCCAGGGAGGGCCGCCGCGGAACCTCGATGCGCCGAGGGCCAGCACGAATGTCATCGCACCGGCGTAGAGGGACAAGGGCGAAGGCCGTGCCGCGCCCGCCGGGGGCAGGATCGGCATCCAGTAGTGATTCCCGGCCGTGAAGGTCCCGAAGACATTCGGCCAGATCCACTCGACGACGCGATACGGGAGCAGGCTGGAATCGTAGAGGTCGTCCGGACGGGCCGCCGCCCATCGCAGGCTCGACGCGATGTGCTCGATCACCGGGACCACCTGGACCGCCGCCAGCAGCAGCGCGAGGGCCACGGCGATCGTCAGGCCGAGTAACATCGTCGCCAGCCGGACGCGATGCATCCGGCGTCGACTCGCCAGATACGCGACGATGCCGAGCACCCAGGCCGATGCCACCAGCAACGGCCCGGTCGGGCCGCCCGAGCCGTAGATCCGCGGGACCAGCGCCGGGCCCGCCCAGATCCAGCCGACCGCGACGGAAGCCAGGCCCGCGGCCCAGAAGCTCGGGCGGGCCGGAGGACCGTCGCCCGGCCTCGACAGGGCCAGGGCATAGCCCGCGGCCGATATCATCGTGAGGTAGGCCACCTCCGGGTCGCCCCCCAGGACCTGCATCGCCAGGACCAGGGCCAGCTCCGCCATCGCCGATGTCCGGCCGATCCGAATCCAGCCGTCGGCGGCCCGGAAGCCCAGCGGCAGCCATGCCGCCCCGACCAGGTAGATAATATTGAAGTAGTCCGAGAGCACCACCCCGCCGAAGGCGTAGGACATGCCGGCCAGGGTCGCGCCGGTCCAGCTCACGCCCCAGGATCGCATCAAGGCCAGCATCGCCCAGAAGGCCAGCACCTCGTGCCCGACCGTGTAGAGCCGGACGCCCCAGTCATAGGGGACGATGGCGAAGAGGATCTTGCCGGGGTAGAGGACGGCCGCCATCGGACTGCCGAGCATCGGCGTCCCGCCGTTCTCGCCCGGCTCCCAGAGCGGCAGCCGGCCCGCCGACCATTCCTGTTGCACTCTCCAGTAGAGTGGATAATAGAAATGCGCCGAGTCCCGGAAGGCAAACTGCCGGCCGCCGAACAGGACTCCGCCGTAGCAAGCCGCGACGAGGGCGATCAGGCAAGCCGCGCTCAGAGCCGGGCCCGGACGGGTCCAGGTCATCGCCCCTGGCGCGAAACGAGCGAATCTTGCCGGCATGCCCCGCGCCTCTCTTCGGACGATCCTCCCCGGGAACCGGCCCGACCTGTCCCCTTTCCAACGGATCATACCCGTCGTGGCTGGGCGGCTCCTACCGGGTATCGGCTCGTCATCGGATGACGGATCTCAGATTCCGCAATCCGTAATCCGTAATCCGCAATCCATCGATCCCCGGCCCCTCAGCGGATGCCCCACGCTGGACGCTGCGACGACTCGAGCACGCCCGGCTGGCCGCGGGTGGCTTCGGTCGCACGCCCGGCTTCCTCCGAGGTGTAGACGCGGAGCAGGTCGACACCCTGCCGTCGGATGGTGAAGATCGGATGCCCGTTTCGTTCCAGCCACCAGTCCCACGGGGCATAGATTCCCCGGTTGCGCTGGAGAACGTAGTCCGCGTGGGTCGTCGGATCCAGCTTCGCGACCCGGACGTCCCGCGGGAACGCGTCCCATTTGCGGAGGATCATGATATTGAGCAGGCCGAGCGGGAAGTCCAGCTCCACGGGCTCGCGCGACGATCGCTGACGCGCCCAGTCCAGGAACTCCGGGCCGAGGGTATCCAGGTAATAGGTCTCCTCGAAGCCGAGCCGTTCGGCGCCGGGCAGGCCGCCCACGGCGAGGTTGTAGTAAGAGAGGTTGTACGGATAGGTCTGCGCGATGCCCAGGAGGCACTCGCCGATGGCTAGGCCGGCGATGATCGGCGCGACCAGGATCAGCCGTCCGGACCCCAGCCGATCGGCCAGCCAGCCCTCGCCGATCCCCGCGAGGACACACAGGCTGGCCAGGCTCGGCAGCAGGAGTCGCTCGACGTCGTGGCCCGGGGCATTGGGCAAGGCGCGGACGATCATCAGGATGACCCAGCTCAGCGGCCAGATCACGACGTCGCGGGCGGTCCGCGAGCGGGCCAGGGTCGACGCGATACCCATGAGCCCGAGGACCACGATCAGGACGGGGGTCGTGACGGCCGTCAGGACGATCGTGTTATGCCAGGGCAGCGCGAAGCGATAGACCGTGCCCAGATAGAGCGACGTGACCGGGACCGAATCCTCGCGCGTGAGGTTCGACACGAGGAACCGTTGGAGGCCCTCGACCGGCCTCGACCACCAAGGGGGCTGGATGGCGTAGAGTGTCAGCGCGGCGAGCGGGATGCCGATCGACAGGGCCAGGGTCGCGGGCAATCCGGACGGCAACGGTGGCTGCGGCCCGACGACCCGGGGCCGGCCATGGAGGCTGAAATGTCGCGACAGGCGCCGGACGAGCAAAGGCGCCTCGTAGATGGCCCACCAGCCCATCGGAGGGACCACGGCGAACCATCCGGTGAACTTGGTCCCGGCCGCCAGGCCGAGGAGGATCCCGAAGGGGACGATCCATCGCGACGACCTCAGGCTCTTGACGAACGCCATCTGCGCCAGGATCCAGAGGCAGGTGACCGGCATGTCATAGTGGGCATAGTGGGCGTGCGCCAGGTTGCGGGGCAGCATCACCAGGCCCAGCGCGGCGGTCAACCCCGCGAGCCGTCCGTGCCGTCTCGCCAGGAACCCATAGATCAACCCGGTTGTCGCCGCGGTCAGGGCCATCGGGCCGAATCGGTAGGCGGTGAGCGGGTCCAGCCATCCTCGCACCAGCCACCAGCCCGCGACGCCGAGCAAGGCATAGAACGGCGGGTGTCCGTCCGGCTCCTTGCGGCTGAACCTCCAGAATTGTTCCAGGACCGCCGGCCGGAAATAGTCGGAGCGGCTCGACCCCGGCTCCGGCTCGGCCACTCCGGCGAACCATCGGGCCAGCGTCATGTCCCGGTCGATGGTGAAGGCCTCGTCGAAGGCCATCGCGTAGTCGCGGCTGGTGGCCGCCAGCGCCGAAAGTACGGCCGCCGCGATCAAGAGCGCGATCGCAGCATCGACGAGGCTCGCGGGCCGAGGTCGCAGATCCATATCCGGGTCTCTGGTGGTTCGCCGTGAGGGAATGAACCGGCCAGCATAGTCGGCGCCTTTCGACCCGTCAATCAAGGCCGAAGCGGCCGGGCATGATGCGTTGGCGGGCCGGGGCGCTTTCCCGGTAGAATCGCGGTAGTGCGTGACTCCCGATTCCTTCGAGAAGGCGGCTCCTCCGTCGGGGGCGGGCCGCAGGACCGCGCCCGACGGGGGAGGAGCCGTTGGAGCCAGAGGC
>JBKQHM010000457.1:0-10710 GCA_052148775.1 Isosphaeraceae bacterium
ACTGCGGCGGCATACGCGACGGCCGGGCTGGCCGAGAGTTGCTCGGCAAGCTGGGCCATGATCGGTGCGGGGCCTTCCAGCTCGTAAAGGCCGGAGATCGTCGTCGCCTGGACCGTCGCATCCGCGGACGTGATCAGGGGCATCAACTGCGTCAATGCCCCGGAACCCGACCTCAGTTGCACATTCAGGGTCTCAAGAGAGGACGGCATCGGCCCCACAATCGGAGCCAACGACAGCATCGTCCGCGTCTCCAACTGATCGATGCCCGGCCGCGAGATCCACTCCGCACGGCGACGACGATGCCTTCGCACCAGTTCACCCCGGAGATCTCGTTCCGGGTTCTTGCAGAACCATGCGAATCCGAGAACCCGGACCGAAGCGTTGTCCTGATGCGACATATCGGTGCAACTCCCTTATGCAGATTCAAGTTCAACATCGAGATCGATTGGACCACGAGGGCTCGAGGACAACCCGGACGGGGTCCCTTTTTCTGCTCATGCGATCTTGGTGTTGTTGAGAAGGTTCCTGGATCGCCTTGCATGGCAAGATAACGCCAAACAACGTACAAATCGCCTCGCCAAACTCACAAAGCGATCCGTAAGGCTTTACCAGGCGGATGAAGGATCGAAATTGCTCAGTCGAACGAGAGGGCGTCAGAAACACAGCGCAACCGCACGTTCCGAAGAAGAGATTATGTTAATAATCTAGCCTTCCTCTTGCTAGAATTAAAGGAGGTAGTGAGAGGGGCGGGGGATTCTTCGAAACCTCCTTGTTGATGATTCGATGCCCCAGACGACCGTTCTTGTTCCAACGCGTTGCCTTTGTTCCTCGCTTTTCGCCGCGGTCATTGCCGCGGATAAGATCGGTTTGGAAGCAATGCGCGTCACACTGAGCGAAGGCGACCGGCCGTGGCGATGTTCGCAGTTAACCCCTCGAACGCGGGTTTCCGGCCGGCGGGATGCATCGAATGCGGAGTGTGTATCAAAAGGTCGGCCAGCATACCTCCTCTCCCGAAGTTACAATAAGAGCTGAGATTGGGAGAGTCTGGGCCAGTTCTGTGGATCGCGAGGATCGGCATGCAGGCGGCGACTCGAGGCGAACGAACACCCGCGAAATTCCCGCGCGGATCCGAGGAGAACTCGTTGGCATCCTCACCGCGCAATAAGCCCGAGTTGCTGGCGCCTGCCGGCGATCGGACCTGCCTGGTCGCCGCGATCGAGAATGGGGCCGATGCCGTTTACTTCGGGCTTCAGCGACACAACGCCCGCATCCGCGCCCACAACTTCGACGGTACCGACCTGCCGGAGGTCATGGGCCTGCTCCATCATCGGGGCGTCCGCGGCTATGTAACGCTGAATACGCTCGCCTTCACGAATGAGTTAGCCTCGCTGGAAGCCACCATCCGCGAGATGGTCCTGGCCGGCGTCGACGCGTTGATCGTCCAGGACATGGGCCTGGTCCGCCTGATCCGGGCCATCTCAACCGACATCGAGGTCCACGCCTCGACGCAGATGTCCATCACGAGTGAAGAGGGGGTGGAACTGGCCCGGGAGCTCGGCTGCTCGCGCGTCATCCTCGCCCGCGAGCTCTCGCTCGCCGAGATCGGCCGTATCCGGAAAGCAACCGATCTCCCGCTCGAGGTCTTTGTTCACGGGGCGCTCTGCGTGGCCTACTCGGGGCAGTGTCTCACCAGCGAGGCGCTCGGGGGTCGATCGGCGAACCGGGGCGAGTGCGCGCAGGCGTGCCGCATGCCCTATGAGATCGTTTGCGACGGACGCCTGGTGGATCTGGAAAACGTCCAGTTCCTGTTGAGTCCGCAAGACCTGGCGGCCTACGACCTGATTCCCCGCCTCATCGACCTGGGCGTCGCCAGCCTGAAGATCGAGGGACGACTCAAGACGGCCGAGTACGTCGCGAACATCACGAGGCACTACCGCACGGCCATCGACGCGGCTTTCGCCGGGTGGCCGAACGCGTTCACGCCGCGCGAGATCCAGGAGATGCAGCTCTCGTTCTCGCGCGGATTCTCCCATGGGTTTCTCGACGGCAACAACCACAAGGTCCTGGTCCGGGGCGACTACGCCAAGAAGCGGGGAATCCGGCTAGGCACGGTGCAATCGATCAGTCCGAGCGGCGTGCGGATGAGCGTGCAGGCACCGGTCAAGCCCGGCGACGGCCTCGTATTCGATGGCGATGAATCGATCGGTCGCGACGAGCAGGGGGGCCGAATCTATGAGGTCATCCCCCTCGGCCGGGAAGACAGGAACGGAGCACTACGCGACGAAAAGGAATTCTCGGGCCGTCTCGAGCTCCGCTTCGGAAGAGAATCGATCGATCTGCGCGGACTCTTTGTCGGACAGACGGTCTGGAAGACCGACGACCCCGAGTTGACCCGTCGATTGCGACGGTCGTTCGAGGGGCCGCCGAACCGCAAGGTGGCCCTCGACATCGAGGCCCACGCGATCGAGGGAGAGCCGCTCCGCCTCTTGGGCCGGACCGCGATCGGTCAGGGTGCGATGGTCGTATCGACCGAGCGCCTGGCTCCGGCCCAGTCGCGTCCCGCGGATGAGTCGCTCTTTATGACCCAGCTCGGCCGGCTCGGGGGGACGATCTACGAGCTTGCTCGTCTGGACGTGAAGATCGAAGGGCGGCCGATGGTGCCGATGAGCATGCTCAATCATTTGCGCCGGGAGCTCGTCGCGAAGCTGGACGCGACTGCCAAGGCGCCGCCGACCCGAGTGATGCCTCAGAAACTCGTCTTGCCCGACCTCCGCGCGACGATTGCAGGGGCGCGTGCCGTTGAGGCGAGTCGAGGAGACACGGGCCGAGGACGGGTCGAGCTGTCGGTGCTTTGCCGGCAGACGGAACAGATCGAAACGGCCATGTCGCTCGGGGTCGGGACGATCTACGCCGATTACCAGGATATCAAGCAGTATCGGGAGGCCGTCGCGGCGGCCCGACGGGGGAACGTCTCGATCTATCTGGCGACCCCGCGCATCGAGAAGCCCGGCGAAGCGAATCTCTTCGGCTTCCTGGCCAGGCAAGACGCCGACGGCATCCTGGTCCGCAACGCCGGCGGGATGCGTTACTGCGCCGAGCGAGGCATCCCGTTCGTGGCGGATTCCTCCATGAACGCCGCCAATCCGCTGACGGTCGAGTTGCTCGAAGGCCGCGGCGCATCCCGGGTGACGGCCTCGTATGACCTGAACGTCGACCAGCTCCTGGATCTGCTGGATACGACCCCTTCATCGTGGCTCGAAGTGGTGATTCATCAGCGAATTCCCATGTTCCACATGGAGCACTGTGTATTCTGCGCCTTCCTGTCGCCCGGCACCGACGCGACGAACTGCGGTCGACCCTGCGACGATCACGACGTCAAGCTACGGGATCGCGTCGGCATGGATCATCCGCTGAAGGCGGACGTAGGCTGTCGGAACACGCTCTACAACGCCGTGCCCCAGACGGCGGCCGAGTTCCTGCCTCGGCTGATTGCCCGAGGCGCGCGCCATTTGCGCATCGAATTCCTGGACGAAAAGACGGAATCGGTCCAGCGAACGATCACCTTGTATCAGGAAGTCCTGGAAGGCCGACGCGACGCCAGGGAACTCTGGCGCGACCTCAGGGCAACGGGACAATATGGGGTCACGCGGGGACCGCTCGCGATCCTCGGCTAGTGCGCTTCACGCATGGTTTGCGCACAGCTCGACACGAAGGACACTCACACCAACCCGAAGCGTCAGCGAGGATCCGTTGGCATTCTCCTCGCTGACGCTTCGGGTTGGTATGGGTTGTACACCGCACATTCGTTAATCGCTCTAATTTGCATCCCTATCGTCGATCGTACATCTGGAATTCCCGATCCAGTATTCGGAAACTGCGATCCCTTCCCCGTTGCGGCCAGAGGCCGGGTTACCGGCCCCGGGCAAATCGAGATCAGCGTGGCTTCAGCTCGATGACGAAGTTGCGATGCCGTTTCGTCCCGATGTTCGTCAGCAGGTTGTCGACCTTACCCTCTCCGACCACACGGAATTCCACTTGACCGTCACGGAACGGGATCTCGCGATCGTTCGCGGGATGATCCGGGTCGGTACTGAGCAACAGGCTGCCCGACTCGACCAGGATCACATAATCGAGCCGGTGAATGTGTTTCTCCAGCGACTCCCCCGGCTCGAGCGACAGGTCCCAGACTCTCACGCGATCGTTCTCGAACAGGAGACGCGTCCCCACCTGATCGGTCGCCTCGGCCATGTTCGACACTCCTCTCGCGGATGACATCAGTTGAACCAGAACGCGAAGCCGATGAACTGGCCCTGGAAGATGGTCTGGAGCCGTCGCCATGTCTCGGGCTTGGTCTTTGGACCCTTCTCGAGATAAGGTGCGGCGGCAGTCCCCTGCACCCATAGCAGCAGATCGAACATCCGGGGCTCGGTGAACACGCGGCGGAGGTTGACTCCGCGATCTTCGCGCCGACGCCAGAAGGGGATCAGTTTCTCTCCCTTGAAGATCGCCTGGGCCTCGTCGAGAAACTCCATCCAGCCCTTGACCATCGCGTCCGAAACGGCACCGCCGGGCACGACGGTATGCTGCTTCGGGTTGGGTACCCATTCGTGATCGTCGTCGGTCTCGGCCAGGATGAACGCCCACGACTCCCGGCTCAATGCGATCATCGATTCGAGGTGAGCCAGCGCCGCCCTCATCCGCTCCGGTTCCGAAACGGGCAGGCGCATCATGTGGATCATCGCGACGGCATCGACGATGTTCTCGAAACTGAATTCCAGCGGTCGCTGCTCGCCACCTCGGAGTAGGAACGGGAACGATGTCTCGGCTTTCGGATAAAACAGGCAGCCCGAGTAATCGAACATCTCGTGAAAATCATGGGCGAGGATCGCCTCGCACATGGCCATCAGCAGGTGGCAATAACCGCGTAGCCAGGCGACATCCCCCCGATCGAAAGTGATCAAGAATGCCTTCGATGCTTCGGCCGTCACCTGACCTCGAGCCGCGGAATTGAGCTGGGCGTAGATCTTCCAGAGCGTTTCGTCCTCCTCGGCCTTGCCGTCGTGATTGATGTCGAGCCGTATCTGACCGAAGTGGAGCGGAAGCTTGACGTCCTTGTCAACGATCCGCGCGAGTGTGGACTCCGCCTTAATCAGGTCGTCGTTGAAGTCCTTCATGATGGCCCGCCGATCAGCGTAACGGATGACTTCCGGCGACTTGTTTGCAGGGATCGGTAGCCGTTCGAATGGCAATGCGTTGGCAAACTCCGAGTTTTGCATGCCGTAACGGTGGAACGACTGGACGAGGTGTTCGCTCGCCCGTATGAACTGGATAGCACCGAGGCCGAATAATGCCTCCCCGTCATTCGGACGGGCGGCCACCATCTCGGATAGGATTTTCTCACCCTCGGCGAGCTTCCCCTCGACCAGGAACCTCTCGGTCAAGGATGAGGGCGTCTCCGCGCCGGCCGACGTCGTCCAGAGAATCCCTGCAAGAAACATGATCGACAGACGGGGGAACATGGTGCTGAACCTCAAAAGAAATCGCGAGACGACCTCGAGACCGACCTTGATTTTACCCGATCCGCCCCAAGGATGTTACGTTCCAACCCGGATCGGCCCGACATCCCGGTCGTTCTACACAAGTCTTGATAATCCATGGACTTGTAGAGAGATCCCTCGGCCGTTAGGATGAAGCCGATGAATCTCGGATCTCGACGGCCGCGATGAGGACGAGGCGTTTCTGTTTCCGGGACTGGTCGCGTGGCTGAACGCGGGGAGTGTTTCGTGGAAGATGACGCGCGCCGGGGGTTGCCGCCGGTCAACGCGGTTCTGGATCATGATTCTCTTGTCGAGCCCATGCGCGCACTCGGCCGGGTCGCCGTGCGCCGGGCCGTACGTCAGGCGCTGGAGGAGTTTCGCAGGGGGGCCCTGGAAGGGCGGCCGATCCACACCGATCTGGTGGAGGTGGCGCGGCGGTCCTCGGAAATCCTGGCGACGGAGCACGCCGTACTTCGCCCGGTGATCAACGCGACCGGGGTGTTGCTCCATACGGGACTGGGCCGGGCGCCGCTGGCGCCGGAAGCGGTCGCGGCGGTCGCGGCGGTCGCGGCGGGCTACTGCAACCTGGAGATCGATCTCGACGATGGCACGCGCGGGCGGCGCTCCTCCGGGATCGCCGGATTGCTCCGAGAGCTCACCGGTGCCGAGGCCGCGACGGTGGTCAACAATAACGCCGGCGCGACCGTCCTGGCCTTGAGGGCGATGGCCGCCGGCCGGGAGGTCATCGTCTCGAGGGGCCAGCTCGTTGAGATCGGCGGCAGCTTCAGGCTCCCCGAAATCTTCGAGGTCTCCGGAGCCCGGCTTCGCGAGGTCGGGACGACGAACAAGACCCGCCTTTCCGATTATCAGCGTGCCATCGGGCCCGAGACGGCCGCGATCTTGCGCGTCCATCCGAGCAACTTCCGGATCGTCGGCTTCACCGAGGAACCGCCGCCCTCGGACCTGGCCCAACTGGCCCACGCCCATGGCCTCTGGGCGATCGACGACATCGGCTCCGGGGCGCTCCGACCCGGAACACCGGCAGGCGTGGACGACGAACCGACGGTGGCCGAGGGCCTCGCCGCCGGGGCCGACCTGGTGCTTTTCTCCGGCGACAAGTTGCTTGGGGGCCCGCAATGCGGGATCATGGTGGGTCGTCGAGAGGCGATCGGGCGGATCGAGACCGACCCCTTGATGCGCGCGTTGCGCGTGGACAAGATGACGCTCGCGGCACTCGAGGCGACGTTGCGACTGGCGATGGACCCCGATCACGCCGTGGAACGCATCCCCTTGTGGACCATGATCGCCGCGCCGCTGCCGCATCTGAAAGCCCGCGCCGAGAGGCTCGCGACGGCCTTCCGCGAGGAATTCGGACTGAATGCCTCGGCGGTCGCCTCGGAATCTTTCATCGGAGGGGGCAGTGTGCCGGTCCTTCCGATCCCGACGGTTGTCGTCGCCGTAGCCCCTCCGTTTCCGACTGCGAGAGATTCGGGGTCGGAGGCCGAATGGGCCAAGGACCTGCGCCAGGGAGACCCGCCGGTCGTGGCTCGCGTCCAGAGGGGGCTCGTCCTTTTCGACCTGCGGACGGTTAACCCGCACCAGGAGACGTCCTTGCTCGAAGCGATTCGCCGGGTCTGTCAGGATAAGACCTCGTCGACGCCATCGAGCCCGTCGAGTCGAGATGCGCCGGCCGCACTGGCCGCGAGTGACTGCGGAATCCAACGGATGAACGGGACAGAGGGACAACCGATCAAGCGAGGGAAATAGCGATGCGTGTCTGTCGTTTTGCTTTCGAAGAGATGGTCCTGACGGGCTTCTACGCGGACACCCACGTGATCCCCATCGATCAGGCCGCGGAGGCTTATAGCCGCGATAATGAAGTCGAATTGCTGCTCCCCTCCACCGAGGATCCGCTCGACCTGCTCCCGCCGGACGGCATCTCCTTCGAATCCGCCCGGGACCTTTATGCATGGTTCGAACAGCTCGGCGAGGAAGACCGCGAGGAGCTGATGATCCCCATCTCGGACGTCCGGCTCCTCGTCCCGATTTCCAACCCCCCCAAGGTACTCCTCCTCGCGGGGAACTACGCAAAGCATGTCGCCGAGCGCGGCGGGATGACCGCCGAGCGTCAGGAGACGTTCCCCTATGTTTTCATGAAACCGCCTAGCACCACGCTGACCCGGCCCGGCGATCCCATCGTCATCCCCCGCGTGTCGCCCGACCACATCGATTGGGAATGCGAGCTGGGCGTTGTGATCGGCCGACGATGCCGACACGTCGACGAGGACGAGGCGATGGCTTCCATCGCCGGCTACACGATCGTCAACGATATCAGCGACCGCGCATTCAAGCCCAACCCCAACCGCAAGCCGCGCGAGCGCGACAAGTTCTTCGACTGGATGCACGGCAAGTGGCACGACACCTTCTGTCCGATGGGCCCCTGCATCCTCTCGGCGGATATGGTCCCCGATCCTCAGTCGCTACCCATCGAGTTGAGCGTGAACGGTGAGATCAAGCAGAATGCCTCCACGGCCGAGATGGTCTTCCCCGTCGCGGCGGTCGTGTCGTTCCTGTCGGACCTGGTCACACTCCAGCCGGGCGACGTTATCGCGACCGGCACGCCCTCGGGCGTCGGCTCGGCGACGGGGACTTACCTCAAGCCCGGCGACCTGGTCGTCGCATCGATCGGACCGATCGGGACCCTGGAGAATCCGGTCGAAGCCGAGGAAGACGACCTCTGATCCACGAGCCTGGGCCCGAGCGGACGAGACGATAAGGGAGCTACGGATCGCAGTGATTTGGTGGCGAGCTGGAAGCGGTCGGGAGACGCAGCCCCCTCCTAATAGGGGCATGCATGGCGGGTCTATTGTAGGAGCCGGCTCCGTCCGGCGATCTTCAGTTTCCTCATGAGCTCGAGTCACAAGCCAGCCTGAAGAAACGTGTTATGCGCGTAATCCCTAATTGAAGAATCCTCCGCACGACGACAATTCTCGCGCCTCGGACAAGGCGATAATGAGCAGGACGAATCGATGCCCGAATTCCACAAGTTAATGGCGGCGAATCGCGGCGAGATCGCGATCCGCGTGTTCCGCTCGGCGCACGAGCTCGGTATCCGCACCGTGGCGATTTACTCGCACGAGGACCGGTTCGCGATGCATCGCCTCAAGGCCGATGAGGCCTACGAGGTCGGCAAGCCCGGCGAGCCGATCCGCAGCTATCTGAACATCGAGGCCATCGTCGAGCTGGCCAAGGAGAAGTCGGTCGACGCGATCCATCCCGGTTATGGATTCCTTTCGGAGAACGCGGAATTCGCCCGTGCCTGCGAGCGGGCCGGCATCGTCTTCGTCGGGCCGCGTCCGGAGCTGCTCGATCTGCTCGGCGACAAGGTCGCGGCGCGGAAGCTGGCCAGGGAAGCCGGCATCCCGGTCCTATCGGGTAGCGACGCGCCGGTCATGCCGGGCCCCGAGGCCCACGCACTGGCCGAATCGCTGGGGTACCCGGTCATCGTCAAGGCCTCGATGGGCGGCGGCGGCCGGGGCATGCGCGTCGTCGAGTCGGCGGATGCCCTCGACGCCGCTCTCGACCAGGCCCGACGCGAGGCGGGTACCGCCTTCGGGGTGCCGGATGTCTTCATCGAGAAGTTCCTCCGACGCGCCAAGCACATCGAAGTCCAGCTCCTCGGCGACCGTCACGGCAACCTCGTCCACCTCTTCGAGCGCGACTGCTCGGTCCAGCGCCGTCACCAGAAGATCGTCGAGATCGCGCCGGCGCCGAATCTCGATCCGGCCGTCCGCGAGGCGATCTGCGACGCCGCGGTCCGGATCGGCCAGCACGTCCGCTACGACAACGCCGGGACCGTGGAGTTCCTGCTCGACGTCGACACCAACGCGTTCTACTTCATCGAGGTCAACCCACGCATCCAGGTGGAACACACCGTCACCGAGATGGTGACGGGTATCGACCTGGTCATGAGCCAGATCCTGATCGCTCGCGGCGAGCCGATGTCGAATCCCGAGATCGACCTGCCCGACCAGAAGGCCGTGCAGATCCAGGGCTTTGCCTTGCAGTGCCGCGTCACCACCGAGGACCCCGAGAACAAGTTCACGCCGGACTACGGGCGGATCACCCATTATCGCACCGTGGGCGGCCTGGGCATCCGGACCGACGGCGGCCCCGCGATCACCGGCGGGATCATCACGCCGTTCTACGACTCCCTCCTGGTCAAGATCAGCGCTTATGGACGCCGGTTCATCGACGCCGCGCGTCGGCAAGAGCGGGCGCTCGAGGAGTTCCGGGTCCGCGGGGTGAAGACGAACGTCCCGTTCCTGCTCAACGTGGTGACCCATCCCGTGTTCCTCGAGGGCAATTGCACGACGCGATTCCTCGACGAGACCCCCGAGCTTTTCCGATTCCCGATCCGTCAGAACCGGGCGATGCGGCTTCTGACCTTCGCGGCGGAGGTCACGGTCAACGGGTTCCCCGGCGTCACCCGCGCCGAGGGCTACACGGCGCCGGCCGAACCGACACCGCCGCGGTTCGACCCGCTCGCCAGCCCACCGCTGGGTTCTCGTCAGCGATTCCTCGAGATGGGTGCGGAAGCCTTCTCGAAGTGGGTCCGCGAGCAGAAGCCGCTGTTCCTCACCGACACAACGTTCCGCGACGCCCATCAGTCGCTCCTGGCCACGCGAGTCCGGACGCGCGACATGCTCCGCGTCGCCGACGCCTATGCCCGGCTCTGCCCGGAGATCTTCTCGATCGAGATGTGGGGCGGTGCGACGTTCGACACGGCGATGCGGTTCCTCAAGGAGGATCCCTGGGAACGGCTGGCCCAGCTCCGCGAGCGAATCCCGAATATCCTCTTCCAGATGCTCCTCCGCGGCTCGAACGCCGTCGGCTACACGAGCTATCCCGACAACGTGGTCGAGGCTTTCGTCAAGGAAGCGGCGGCCGCGGGGATCGACCTGTTCCGGGTGTTTGACTCGCTGAACTGGGTGCCCAACATGGAGCGCACAGTGGAGGCCGTGCGCGAGGCCGGCGCGCTGTGCGAGGCGGCGATCTGCTACACCGGCGATCTCCTCAATCCCGGACGCCCCAAGTACGACCTCAAGTACTATCTCACGATGGCCCGCGAGCTGGAAAAGCGCGGGGCGAACCTGATCGCCATCAAGGACAT
>JBKQHM010000458.1:0-3207 GCA_052148775.1 Isosphaeraceae bacterium
GTTCGAGTGGACCTGGACCAACCAGAAAATGAGGCGATGGTTCGCCGACCATGCTCCATGAATTTCTTGCAGTTATTGTGACCAACGCCACTAGGATCGGTGCTTGCCGATCGATATCCGGCCGCATGTCCCTTGCACCCGGTCGCCGCCCACGGAGGCTCACGATGGCCGCGCTGATCCCGATGATCTGTCTCGCGATGGGAATGACGGTCCCGCTCTCCGGGACGGTCGTGGACGCCGACAACCAGCCGGTCGCGGGGGCCACGGTCTGGCTCGCGGACACCCCGCCAAACCAGCAGGTGGCCAAGGTGCTCGCGGGCGCCGTGACCGATGCCGAGGGCCGGTTCCGGCTCGATCGGCCCGACGACCTGGCGGGCCGGGGCTCGCAGCGGTGGTCGCCGACGGTCTGGGCCTACAAGCCGGGCTCCCGCGTCGGGTTCGTCGAGTTCATGGGGAAACTCCCCGGGGCCGAGGAGCCGGTCCGGATCGCGATCGGCCCGAAAACCGCGACGACGATCCGCGTCCTCCAGCCCGACGGCAAGCCCGCCACGGCGACGGCCGTCCGGCCGGTCCAGACGAAGCTCAAGGCCCCGAGGCCGCCGGACGAGTTCCTCCAGCGGCTCGCCATGACGACCGACGCCGAGGGCCGAGCGACGCTCGACGGCCTCCTGCCCGCGGACATCCTGGCGCTCCGCGTGACCGCGCCGGGGCAGCCCGTGCAGTCCCTGCCGATCGACCCCGACCACGCGCTCGTCAAGCTCCGGCCGCTCGGCCGGCTGGTGGTCCGGCTGGTCGGCGACGAGCCGAAGGCGCTCCGGGGCTGGACGATCACCGCCGCGGTGCAGCCGACCGAGGCCGGCTACCAGGGGCCGTACACCACCCACTGGCTTCGCAAGCTCACCGGCGACGATGGGCGGGTCGAGATCCCGCGCATCGCCGAGGGCCAGATTCTCTGGACCATCAAGGCCCCCGAGGGCTTGAATGACCTCGTCATCAAGCAGCCGGAGGCGATGATCCGCGCCGGCCAGACCACCGAGGCGGAGATCGTCGTCCGCCGCGGCGTCCGGGTGGAGGGGATCGTCCGGGAAGAGGGGACCGGGAAGCCGGTGGCCGGCATCGAGGTGGACGTCGATCGTCGCCAGGTGGGATCGCGGATGGTCCACAATGTCGTCACCGACGCCCGGGGCCGCTTCTCGAAGGTCGTGCTGCCGGGCACCGTCGAATTCAACTATGATCCATTCCGCCTTCCCAAAGACTACTGCTTCACGCCGGGCTCGCACGGCAACATCGAATTCGAGGTCAAGGAGGGCGAGGAGCGGCACGAATGCAGCCCGCCGCCGCTCCGCAAGGCGGGGCTGGTCCGGGGCAAGGTGCTCGACGAGGCCGGCAAGCCGGTCGCGGGGGTGGACGTGTCGGGCACGATGACGTCGGGCGAATACGAGCAGCGCCCGCACACGGTCCGCGCCGAGACCGACGCCCGGGGCGAGTTCGTGCTGGGGGGCATCGTGCCGGGGTCCGTCGTGCACGTCGAGGCGTCGTGGAAGCTGGCCGCCGACGTGGACCCCGTGAACGTCCCCCGGGCCGGCGAGGGCGATCCGATCGCGATGCGGCTGCGGAAGCGCCCGACGCACCCGCTCTCCGGCCTGGTGCTCGGCGACGACGGCCGGCCGATGGCCCTCGCCCGGATTCACGTCTGGTTCCGACAGCCCGACCAGAACGGGCTCGACGGCAATGAGTTCGCCTTCGAGGGGACGAACGAGGTCCGGACCGGTCCCGACGGCCGATACCGGACCCCCGACGCGCTTCCGGCCGGCAACGCGTATCGCGTCGAGGCCGAGGCGCCCGGCCACGACAAGAAGCGGTCGAACTGGGTGACCGGGGCGGACCTCGCGGTCCCCGCCCTGAGGCTCCGCCGGTCGATCGCGTTCCGCACGGTGGACGGCCGCGTGGTGGACCCGGCCGGCAAGCCGGTCGCCGGGGCCGAGGTGTTTCAGTCGGGCGACGGCCCGAACGCAACCCGGGCCACGACCGACGCGGACGGCCGGTTCCGCGTCCCCGGCATCCCCGATGCGCCGGCGTTCGTGTTCGTCGCGAAGGAGGGGTATCACTTCGTCGGCCGTCGCGTCGAGCCGGGCGAGCGGTCGTTGGCGATCGCCGTCCGACGCCTCGACGAGCCCGCCGCCAGCCCGATACGACCGGCCCCGGCGCCGGTCTCGCGCGAAGAGGAACGAGCGATCGCCTGGCCGCTGCTCATCGCGGCGCGGAAGCGGTCCGGCGATGATCCGCAACTGTGGGAGAACCGGCAGATCCGCGAGGCCCAGGCGATGGTCGATCCCGATCGCGTCGTCGAGATGATCGAGAATCAGATCATCAAGGCGGAGCCGGGCGTGGTCCGGGCGCTGGCCCTGTCGCGTTGCGAAAGCGAGCCGGGGAAGGCGCTGGAAGTCCTCGACGCGATCGAGAAGCCGGAGGAGGCGGCATACGCGGCGCTGGCTTTGTACGATCGCCTGGGCACGTCGGCCCCGACGGCTTTCCGCCGCGAGCTGCTCGCCCGCGTGGCGCGTCGGGCGGGCGAGGTCAAAGGGCTGGAAGCGTCGGCGAAGGAGCTGGCGGCCGGGCAAGAGGCGTCGCTCGACGCGATCCGGGTCGAGCTGACGCGTCAAAGCCGGAGGGTCGAGCCGGCGAGTTTCTGGCACGACAACCGGAGTCAGGCCGAGAAGCGTCAGGCGGAGCGGCGGGCCGAGTGCCTGCGGATGGCGGTGAAGGATCTGTCGGCGGCGCGTGCGATGGCGGCCGAGAACCTGGGCCCGATGGTCGAGGCCGTCTTGCCGGCGATCGCGGCGAGGGCCCGAGCGGCGACCGACCCCGAGGGCGCGCGGGCCTTGCTGAGGGAGTCGGTCGATCGGCTGGGTAAGCTGGGCGACGGCCTGCTGGTGCAACCGTCGCCGGCCCTGGCGCTGGCGCTGCTGGTGCCGATGGCCGTCCGGATCGACCCCGACCGCGCGGCGGACGTGCTGTGGATGGCGCTGTCGCGTCGGCCGTCGGTCGCGGCGATCTATGAGCCGCACGCCACCAATCCGACGGCGCTGCGCCACTACCTCGACCTGATCGAGCTGGCGGTGCTGGTGGGTCGATTTGACCGGTCGGCGGCCGAGGTGGTGTTCGCGCCGGTGGCCGCGCGGGTGTCGGGCCTGGAAGACGAGCAAT
>JBKQHM010000459.1:0-4382 GCA_052148775.1 Isosphaeraceae bacterium
TGATCCGGGCGGATGCCCCAGTCCTTCTCGAGGGCCGCCGCGTCCATCTCCTTCTTCGTCCGCAGGTTGAGCAGGCGGATTCGGTTGCTGATCAACTGGCGCACGTCCTTGTCGGTCGTGACGATGAAGACGTCCAGCGCCCGCTCCTCGGCCCGACGGGCGAGGGTCGCGATCACGTCGTCGGCCTCCATCCCCTCGGAGATTAATACCGGGACGCGAAACCCCTCGAACACGCGGCGGATCACCGGGATCTGCGGGACCAGGTCGGGAGGCATCTCCGACCGGTTGGCCTTGTATTCGGGGTAGATCTCCGACCGGAACACCGGGCCCTCGCCGTCGAAGGCCGCCGCCAGGTAGTCGGGCTTCCGGGCCTTGTACAGGTTGAGCAGGTCTCGGAAGATCCCGAACACCGCCTGCGTCGGCTGGCCCGCCGGCCCGGTCATCTCCGGGATCGCATGGAACACCTGAAAGATCAGCGAGTAAGCATCCAGGATGTACAAGCTCGGGCGCCCCTCGGCCGGCTTCGGGTGCTTTTCCGGCCGCTCGGGCTCCGGGGGCGGATCGGATTGATGGAACGAAAACGAGCCTTGCGCATCCAAATTCATATTGCTTCGCTCCATTGGTCATTAGTCACTGGCTCAACACCATCGCTTGAAGTAGAGCTTTCGCGTATCAGCGATGACTCGGCAAACCGCCGATTCCCTGCTGAAGCCATCGCCTTCTTCCCGACCTGTGACCAATAACCAGTGACCAATGACGACCGCATTTGACCCCGACTCTGGCGATTCTTACAATCGAAGGAGTCCCGTGGATTCTCCCGGTGAAGCGGACCCGGCCGGATCGGCCCGGGAGAATTTCGCCCCGAGATTCAACGTCTCCCCTCGCATGTGACATATTATCAGCAAACCGGCGGATTGCATGAGCAGGTCGCAACCGCTCCGCTCGGAGGGAGTAACTTTCCATGGCCGCAGCTAACGAGTCGCAGGGGCTCAAGATCGCCGTCGCGGCATTCATCGCGCTCTCGGTCATCTTGTCCGTCGCTTCGTATTTTCTCTACTCGGCCTATTCATCGGCCGATGCTAAACTCCAGACGACCACAGATTCACTGAATCAGGCCAAGAAGGCCGCGAGCGATGCCCTCAATCAGTACCAGGATATGAGGGGCAAGATCGGTACCAAGAACGAGGACTACGACGCCGCCAAGGAGGAGATCACCACCCACAGCAAGAAGATCAACGAGCGGTTCGACGGCATCATCGCCAAGACCAACGAGGCAATCAGCAAGGTCCAGGGCGGGGGCGCCGGTCAGGAATTCCAGGACACCCGGGACAAGATCCAGCAGATCATCCAGTCCTTCCGGAGCGATAACTCCAAGACGTATTCTTCGTCGCTCGATCGCCTGACCGAGCTGATGGAGAACCTCTCGATGCTGAGCACCGAGCTCTCGCTCAATTACGTCGATCTGCGCCATCAGCTCGAATCGGCGACGAGCGTCGGCAAGGCCCAGACGGACATCCAGACCAAGGCTGCCGAGACCAGCCGCGCCGACCTCGATGCCGAGCATAAGAAGCACGAGGAGGAGCGGAAGATCCTGGTGGACAAGGTAACCGACCAGCAGACGTCGATCGATCAGAAGACGACCGAGAACGCCAACCTGCAAAAGACGATCCGGGACCTGAAAGACGACTACGCCCGCGAGAAGGATACGCTCACCTCGATCATCCGCGAGCTCCGCGACCAGGTGGAACGCAAGGAGACGATCCTCGATCACCCCGATGGCTATATCACCTTCGTGGATTACGACCGGGGCGAGGTCCAGTTGAATATCAACCGGAGCATGGGCGCCCGCCCCCAGATGGTGATGTCGATCTTCGACGCCCACGCGCCGGGAATCCCGACCGAGAAGCCCAAGGGAAGCATCGAACTGACCAAGGTCGGCGAACAGTTCAGCATCGCCCGCATCATCAAGACGGTGAACTCGATCGATCCGATCCGGACCGGCGACATCGTCTACTCCCCGGCATGGTCGCCCAACAACCCGACGCGATTCGCTCTCGTCGGCAAGATCGACGTGAACCGGGACGGCCGGGACGATCGCGAGGAGCTGAAGCGGATGATCCAGGAGGCCGGCGGCGTGGTCGATTTCGACCTGCCCCCACTCGAGGTCGGGAAGGAAACGGGCAAGCTGACGCCTCGGATCGATTGGTACGTCACCGACGATCGCATCCCGTTCCACGAGGTCTTCCTGCAGCGTAATGCGCCGATGCTCAAGAACGAGGCCCAGCTCAAGGAACGGATGGGTCAGGTCATCAAGGAGGCCCGCCTTGACGGCATCCGCCCGATGCCGATCGGCCGGCTGCTGAGCTTCCTCGGATACGACATCAACACGCCCGTAGTCGGCCGTGCCGAGGCCGTCAACACGTCGGCGATCCGTCGTCTCACGGCCGAGCGGCCTCAACCGAACGCCATCATGACCAAGCCCGCCGCACGCAAGGCGGAGATGGAAGGCGATGAGACGGCGACGCCAAAGGCGGACGCCAAGAAGGCCGAAGAGAACGACGAACCCAAGTAATCCGACATCCCGCTCGTACGATCCCAAAACACCCCCGTGCCGTCCCATCCTGGCTGGGACCGCTCGGGGGTGTTCTTATTTGGTCACTGGTCATTGGTCATTTTCGTAGCAAGCATGCTAACCAGCAGCGCCCAGGCATCCAATCACTGCCTCTCAGAGCACGATTTTGGTCTGGGCCACTCAACTAATTCTACAGCGGAAGGTAATCGACAGTCGTGGCGCAAACCATTGTAACGAAGCGACTTGCTGCCATGGATTTCCGGCCTTGTCCCGTCAGATCAGCCGTGATTCATGTGAGGAACCCGGTGTCACTCAAGGTCTTGCATCGACGACATTCGTCAGATGTTCCGCTGTAGAACTAATGACTAATGACTAACGCTGTTCGATCAGTTTGACCGGGCGGTGAGGTGGGCCGGTATATCGGGCGCGGGGCCTCATCAGGCGGTTGTGATCGAGCTGTTCGATGATATGAGCGGCCCAGCCGGCGACCCGGGCCATGGCGAAGATGGGCGTATAGATGTCGAGTTCCAGGCCCATGTAGTGATAGAGCCGCGCGCTCGGCCAATCCACGTTGGGTGGGAGCTTCTTCTGGATCGTCACGGCTCGCTCGATCGGCTCGGCGGTTCGCTCCCAGCGATCGTCGCCGACCTCTTTCGCCAGTGCGATGCAGTATTTCTTGAGGATCGCGGCTCGCGGATCGCCGGTCTTGTACACGCGGTGGCCGAAGCCCATGATCCGCTCCTTCCGTGCCAGCGCGTCCTGGATCCAGGCCTCCGCGTTCTCGGGGGCCCCGACTTGTTCCAGGACCTTCCAAGCCTCCTCGTTGGCACCCCCGTGGAGGGGGCCCTTGAGGGTCCCGACTGCGGCCACGATCCCCGAGTAGATGTCCGAGAGGGTCGACACGGTGACCCGTGCCGCGAAGGTCGAGGCGTTGAGCTCGTGCTCGGTGTACAGGACCATCGAGATGTCGAAGGCGTCTCGCATCGTCGAGGACGGGACCTTGCCGTTGACCATGTTGAGGAAGTTGGCCGAGTGGTCCAGGTCATTGCGCGGGGGGACCAGGTCCAGCCCATGGCTGATCCGTCGCCGGTAGGCGACGGCGGTCGCCATCTGGGCGATCATCCGCTCGGCCTTGCGCACATTGGCGGCGTGGTCGGTCGGCGGCGCGTTGACCTCCGGATCGAAGTGGGACAGCACGCTGACGGAGCTCCGCAGCGCGTCCATGGGATGGATGTGCCCGGGGATCTCGCGGAGCAACGCGACCAGCGCATCGGGGATCTGGCGCGACGCCCGCAAGCGGGCGTCGAACTCGCGAAGCTGGTCGCGGTTGGGCAGGTCGCCGTGCAAGAGCAGGAACGCTGTCTCCTCGTAGGACACGTGGCCCGCCAGATCCTCGATCCGGTAGCCGCGATATTCCAGGCCCCCCGCGCCGTCCTTGCCTTCGATGTTGGCGATCGCCGTCTCGCTGGCGATCACACCTTCCAGCCCGGGATGATACTCGTCCACCGACGTACCGCTCATGGAGGAGCTCCGCACATTTCGAGTTCTGTTCTAGTCGTCAGTTCGGCCCGACGGCTGCCACCCAGGAACGCCTGGAGCTGCGGGGGCGGGCTCAACGTCTCGGATCCGTCCCATGAAGAGGGATGGGGATCTCCGGTAAGGACCTCGACTGAACGAGGGTTTAAGAGGCTATCCGGAAAGGGCTAGGAAATCGTCGTAAACTCTTGCTGCGACACAATTTGAGGCGAAAGGGTCGCGGGTCGCCACAACCATTTACGTCCCAGGTAGTTACGCCATTTGACCCCGGACT
>JBKQHM010000460.1:0-18169 GCA_052148775.1 Isosphaeraceae bacterium
AGGGTTTCATCGTCTATCTTGGGCCGTGGCCGGGTTCACCAGCCGCTCTGGTTCTTTCGGACCGACTAAACGTGGTGCTGACGGCTGGGGTTCTGCGCGGGGCCCGGGCTATCTTGGTGGGATGCCGTCGCCGAGCCGGCGTGGCTGCCGGCCTTGAGGGGCGGGCCCGGCTCCATGCGCCCGAAGATCATGCGGCCCGCACTGGTCTGCAGGACGCTGGTGACCGTCAACCGGACGACCTCGCCGAGGTGATACGCGCCCTGCTCGGCCACCACCATCGTCCCGTCGTCGAGGTAGCCCACGCCTTGCCCCTGTTCCTCGCCCCTCTTGAGGATCTTGATCGTCAGGTTCTCGCCCGGTAGCACGATCGGCTTCATCGCATTGGCCAGATCGTTGAGGTTGATGACCTCGACCCCTTGAAGCCGCGCGATCTTGTTCAGGTTGTAGTCGTTGGTCACGACCTTGCCGCCCAGGTGCTTCGCCAGGACGACCAGCCGCTGGTCGACCTCGCGGATACCGGCGAGTTCGGGGATCTCCGCGTCATGAATCCGGACCTCGATCCCCGGCGACTTCTGCAGGCGGTTGAGGATGTCCAGGCCGCGGCGTCCGCGGTTGCGACGGAGCTTGTCCGAGCTATCCGCGATGCTCTGCAACTCCTGGAGCACGAATCGCGGCACCACCATGGGCTGGTCGATGACGCGCGTCTCGGCCACGTCGGCGATCCGGCCGTCGATCACCACCGACGTGTCCAGCACCAGCGGACGCGCCCCCTTGATCTCCTTGGAGAACTCCATGTACGGGATGATGAACCGGAAGTCATCCTTCGTCTGAAGGAGCGTCGAGACGCAGACATAGCAGATGAATATCATGATCAAGCTGGAACACATCCTGTGGACGTTCTTATTGAGATAGAGCTCCATCGTCGGCTGGAGGGCTTCGGTCACGAGATTCGAGAGGAAGATGCCCACGATGACGCCGAAATAGACGGCGGAGATGGTCTGGATTCGCTTACGAGGGGTCAGCCAGTCGACCAGGACCACGACGATCGCCACGAGCATGACCCCGACGAAGAGCAGGGCCGGGCTCGCGAGCTGGTTCTCGCCGACGACCTTGGAATACCGGGCACCGAGCGCGGCAATCACGAAAATGAATAGGGCTCGGATCAGAATCAGGAGCATAATATGAAACCTCTTCCGACCTGGGTGGCACCGCGCGCGCGTTGGGATGGGATGCTGATTGGATGATCAAGGACCGACCGGCTCCGACCGAAATCGAGGATCAGTCTTTATTTCCCGGCTCGTGCGCGAGTTCCTCCAGAAATCGGTCGTAGAATTCGTTCAGGCTTTCCACTATGACTTTGGCCTGCCCCAGAACGGGCATGAAATTGGTATCCCCATCCCATCGCGGCACGATATGCCAGTGGAGGTGTCCAGGGAGCCCGGCGCCGGCGGCCTTCCCCTGGTTCAGACCGATATTATAACCCTGGGGCCGGAGCATCCGATCCAGGATTTTCGTCATGTGGCGCAGAGTCTGGATCGGTTCGAGCAAGTCCGGATCTTCCAGTTCCGCGAGCGTCCCCCGATGCAAACGTGGTGCCACCAGGAGGTGTCCATTATTATAAGGATACCGATTCAGCACAACGACGGAATGCTCTCGGCGGCAAACGATGAAGTTCTTCCGATCCTCGTCGCCGGCCAGGCCGCGGCACAGGAAGCAATCCGATGAGAAACCGGGCGAGGTGGAAGCCTCGTGGATATACTGTGCACGCCAGGGAGCCCAGATGCGACTCAACAACGCTGCCTCACTCCTGCGGAGATCCTCGCCACGAAACCCGTCGGCTCGCCGTCGCACCGGGAGCAAGGAATCCCGTGATCGAGTCGCAGCCCCGGGATTGCGCAGGCTGACCAAACCGATTCTTGCCGTATCTCATTGTCGCGGAAGAGGCCGTCATTCCGCAATGGGATGTCTCGTCCTCCGACCGCTTATGACGCTTCCCGATGGGGAGGCGGGCAGGCCAAGGGGACGGGATGGGCAACGAGGGTCTCCTCATGAGCCCCCGGATCGGACGGTTCGTCGCAGAAGCCCGGCGATCGCGAACCGGAGAGTTCGATCGTCTCACAGCAACCGACGATCCCAGACGGGATAATATCGGGCCCAGGCACGACCTATGATCTGGTCCTGGGCGACCAGGAAGAGCGGACCGGTCGCGGGGGGGGACGCCATGTCCTCTTCCGGCTCGACCAGGAATTGATGGGCCGGGACTCGGAAGTGGCAAGTCATCGGCCAGGCGGTCATCCGGTGGGGCGAGTCGAGGTGCGGGTCCTGGCCGTCGATCCGCCATTGATGCCCCGTCCACTCGACTTCCTGCCCTTCCACCGCCACGACGCGGGCCGGATGCGCCTGCCCGAGGGTCGGCGTTCGCAGCCAGACCCAATGCCCCCGACGCGGCTGCGCGGCGCGGTACGCCCAGTAGTTGACCAGGTAACCGCTCCCCGACCGGTCCGGGGCGAACCCGGGACATGCCGTGATGAACAACGCAAAGAGGGCGGGCAAGTAGAACAGCGCGCCGAGGGCGCCCGAGATCATCAGCAAAGCCGTCCGTCGCGGGTAGACGGGAAAAGAGCCCTGGCGGATCGCGTCCGTCAGTGACGTGACATGCGTGAGGAATGCGAACCCGAAGAAGCTCCAGCCTTCCCAGGTGCCCCAGGTCAAGAGCCCAGCACCCATGGCGATCACGAAGGAGCCCAGCAGCACCCAGCCGCGTTCCCGCTGGCCCCAGTAGAACTGCGGCCAACCGGGGACCAGCACGCGAATCCCGGCCGGTGAGTCGAACGGAACACGACCGACCGGCTCATTCCGGTGGCCGGCCCGATCACGCCTCGGATCGCCGCTCATTCGTGATTTCCTCATACCAGGTTGACGACCGATCCGGGAACAGACCGGTCCTGACAGTAGGCCGGGTACTCGACCGCAAGGGATTCGGGCAGTGGGGCGCGCTCGTCCTGAATCCTCTATCTACTAATCAATAGAACAAACGAGACGCGTTACCACGTTACCGATATCTTCAAATTGGCGTCATCCGCGACGACGTTGTGCCCTGAAATCTCATTCGCGAAATCGCTCAAAAGATTCGAGAAACGTCCGCCGGGCATATCGACGTGAGAACGCGCGAGCCCCTCCGCACCCAGATCCACATCTCCTCAAACCCGTAATCCATCGGGGCCCGGCATCCCGTGCCGATCGCCGAAGACCTTCACGGCATCGCGCAGGATTCGTATGACCCCGGCGACACGAAATCCCATGTCAGTCAGACTTCTTACCATAATACGACGGCGACGCCGTGTCAGATCGGAAGCCCCATCCGCTAATCCATTATCTCGAAATTGATCGACACCGGCGGACGAAGACTCGATCGACGGACTTTGCATCCATCATACTCGCCAACAATCCTCTTGTCGCAAGGGGTGACCGCACCCTCCAGGGCTGTCTCATTTTCGCGTTCTGACCGGATATGGGAGTGCGAGGCTCCTGCCGAGCCTGTTCAATGCCCCCAAATTGCGGATTGGCTCGGCAGGAGCATCGCCCTCCCAAGGCGAATGAAACAGCCCTGTGGCACCCTCGAGCCGAGAAAAAACCAGGGCGAGAGCCAGTGGAACGCAGGTCCAGGTGAAGTCGTCCGTCACGGACAACCTCGATGTACGCCGGTCCCGTCCCGAGAATTCAGGCCAAATCGGCGGAAATCCCCAAACCAACCCTGATCACGTTGCGTATAATCCCGGTGTGGATGTCATCCGGACTTGACCGACCGCATGGGGTTGATAGAATATCCTGCTCGCATTCACAAGGTCTACTCGGACTCTTCCAATGCCTCACACCAAAATTGATTAGTATCTTCGAGATCGGTTTTGGTGTGCCCCCGAAGCTCTCCCCCGGCATGCCCTTCAGCCCGCGTTGGAACGGCGGGCTGAGCTGAACCCGGCTCATCAATGACGTGGGTTCGTAGCCCGGTCAAAGGGCGTTCCACCCTTTGCACGACGGCTGAGTTTATCGAGAACATGGAAAATCTACGCAACGTCCGCAATATTGGCATCTCGGCTCACATCGACTCGGGCAAGACCACGCTCACCGAGCGGGTCCTCTTCTACGCCGGCCGCACCCACGTGATCAAGGAAGTCAAGGGTGAAGGGGCGGTGATGGACCACATGGAGCTGGAGAAGGAACGAGGGATCACCATCACCTCGGCCGCCACCACCGTGCAGTGGGATGACCACAAGATCAACATCATCGATACGCCCGGCCACGTCGACTTCACGGTCGAGGTCGAGCGATCGCTCCGCGTCCTCGACGGCGCGGTCCTGGTCCTTTGCGCCGTGGCCGGCGTGCAGTCGCAGTCGATCACGGTCGATCGCCAGATGAAGCGATATGCCGTGCCGCGGATCGCGTTCATCAACAAGATGGATCGCACCGGCGCCAATCCGGTCAACGTGATCCAGCAGCTCGAGAGCAAGCTCGGCCTGACCGCGATCGCGCTCCAGCTCCCGATCGGACTGGAGTCGAATTTCGCGGGCGTGATCGACCTGATCGATCAGGTCGCCGTCTATTTCGACGGCGAGAAGGGGGAGACGGTCCGTCGCGAGCCGATCCCGGCCGACATGGTCGAAGCGGTCCGGCGGGCCCGTCAAAAGATGCTCGAGGCGCTCTCGATGCTCTCCGACGAGATCATGGGCCTGCTCCTCGAGGAGCAGGAGGTCCCCCTCGAGCTGATTCACAAGACTATCCGCGAAGGGACCATTGCCCAGCAGATCTGCCCGGTAATGATCGGCACCGCCTACCGTAACAAGGGTATCCAGTCCCTCCTCGACGCGGTGAACCGATATCTCCCCAGCCCGCTCGACCGCGCGATCTTTGCCAAGGACCACTCCAACGGCGGGGCCGAGGTGCCGCTGGCCCCCGACCCGGACGCGCCCCTGGTCGCCATGGCCTTCAAGCTCGTCGAAGAGCCGTTCGGACAGGTCACGTTCGTCCGGATCTACCAGGGTACGCTCCAGAAGGGGACCTTCTACTACAACACCCGGCAGAAGAAGCGGGCCAGGATCAGCCGCATCCTCCGCGTCCACGCCGACCAGAAGGAAGACATCGACTCCGCCTCCGCGGGCGACATCGTGGCCGTGATGGGCATCGAGTGCGCCACCGGCGACACCTACTGCTCCGAGGGGAGCGAGATGTCGCTGGAGAGCATCTACGCCGCTGAGCCGGTCATCGACCTGTCGATCCACCCCGCCAAGCGCGCCGACTACGACAAGCTCTCCAAGGCCCTGAACCGCTTCATGCGGGAGGATCCCACCTTCCGGGTCCATGTCGACAAGGAGACGAGCGAGACGATTATCTCCGGCATGGGCGAGTTGCACCTGGAGATCTACGTTGAGCGGATCCGCCGCGAGTACAAGGTTGAGTGCAGCGTCGGGGCGCCGAAGGTCAGCTATCGCGAGGCGCCGACCGTCGAGACCCCGTTCAATTACAAGCACAGGAAGCAGACCGGCGGCTCCGGGCAATATGCCCACGTCGTCGGCAAGCTGGTCCCCATGGATCCCCAGTCGCCCGAGCCCTTCGTCTTCGAGAACAAGGTCACGGGCGGCCGGATCCCCTCCGAGTATATCCCCTCGGTGGAGAAGGGGTTCCGCGAGTCGATGCACAAGGGCCCCGTCGCCGGCTACGAAGTCATGGGCGTCCACATGGTGCTCGAGGATGGGTCCTATCACGACGTGGACTCCTCGACCATGGCCTTCGAAATCTGCGCCCGCGACTGTTTCCGCGAGACCTTCAAGAGGGCCGAGCCCGTCCTCCTGGAACCGATCATGAAGGTCGAGGTCGAGATCCCCACCGAATTCCAGGGGCCGGTGACCGGGACCATCTCCTCCAAGCGGGGGGTCATCCTGGGGACCGAATCCCGATCGGGTTACTCCGTCATCAGCGCCGAGGTGCCCCTCGCCGAGATGTTCGGCTACTCGAACGACCTCAGGAGCTCGACGCAGGGCAAGGGGAGCTTCAGCATGGAGTTCCTCAAGTACCAGAAACTGCCCTCGCGGTTCCAGGAAGAGATCGTCAAGAAGGCGACCCTGGCCAAGGTCGGCGCCAAGTAACGAACCGGAACGAACCCGGCTCGATCCGACCGATGCCCGATCCCTCCGCTGAAGGGGGACCGGGCATCTTCGTTTCGAACAACCCGCTTTCCTCGCGAGATCAATCATTGACCGATTCATCGGTTCGATCGGCTTCCTTGCGACGGTCTCCGGCATCGGCTACGATGAGCTCGTTTCCGGGCGGTACTGAACTTCCGCCGGACCGTTCTACGGGGGCGACCATGATCCTGGGAAAGCTCTGGAAATCCATCCAGGCGCAGTTCAACAAGCTGGCCAATGCGATCCGGGGTTATGACCCGATCGCGGAGATGCAACTGGAATACGACCGGTCCATCGATCAGATCCGCGAGGGACGCGAGGGCCTGGCCCAGTATCGCGCCATGGTCGAACGGGTGCTCCGCCAGGTGGAGGGCGAGCGGAAGCAGGTTACCCTGGTGGAGGCGAAGATCAAGGCCTATCTCTCGGCCGGCGACCGCGACACGGCGGCCAGGTACGCCCTGGACCTGAAGCGGGCCAAGGACGAGCTGGCCGAGAACGAGAAGCAACTGGTGATGCACGAGCAGGCGTACCAGAACAACCTGCTCAAGATCCAGCATGCGGTGAAGAAGCTGGACGACGTGAAGCATAAGATCAGCAAGTACGACGCCGACCTGAAGATGAGCCGGGCCGAGGCGGAGATGGCGTCGCTCGCCAACCAGTTCCACTTCGACGTCACGACCGACTTCGGCCAGGCCGAGCAGGTCCTCCAGGATCAGATCGACCAGAACCGGGCGCGGGTCCGGGTGGCGGCCGACATGTCGGGCCAGGGCCTGGAAGAGGTCCAGCGCGACCTCGCGATCGAGAAGACGATGGGCGAGGATGCCCTGAGGGAGTTCGAAAAGCAGGCGGGCCTCGTCACCCCGGAGACGGCCAGGACGACGCAGTCGGCCAAGGAGCTGGGTCCGGCGACCCGGACGCTCGACCCTCTCCCCGAAGTTTGAATCGGGTGGTGGGTGGTGGGTGATGGGTAGTGGGACGAGACGGACCCCTATCGCCCGGGAAAGGAGCGGAGTCCGTGGCGACCTCTCCGAAGCCGACCGAGCCTCCCCCGACGGCGCCGACGACGATGTTGCCGGGTCAGCCCGCGCGCGCCGTCCCCGCGTGGTATCCGGGGTGGGCGCGCGAATTCGCCCAGCTTTATTTCGCCGGGACGACCTGCGTTTTCGTGATCCATGGGAACGTCCACGACCTCGTACCGAGGGGCGAGGCCGATGGCATGGGTTACGGAGACCTGCCGGAGTTCCTGGCGACGCAGCTCTTCGGATCGTGGGACGTTGTGTTGCGGTATGACCTGAGCCAGGGGCTCCGCGTCTATGCGGGGGCGGATGCCGACCGCCTGCGCCGGATGATCGCCAGGGTCGGCGAGCGGATCGGCGAGCCGAAGTCCTGGCCGAGGGATCCCGACGCCGTCCTCGCCCTGCTCGATCAGCTCGTCCGCCAGATCCTGATGGAAGAGGATCGGACGAAGCAGATCAGCGTGGGGGTGATCTTCGAATACGCCCAGTACCTGGTCCCTTCCGCCGAGCTCGGCCAGATGGTCGGCCCCCAGGGCACGCGCCTGGTCCGGCTCCTGTCCTGGGCCCAGAACCCCTACATCAAGCAGCACAACATCGCGTTCTGCCTGCTCTGCGACCAGGTGGCCGAGATCAACGATCGGCTGATCGGCAGCGCCCACGTGGCGAACCTCGAAGTCCCGATGCCGGACACCCCGGCCCGGGAGCAGTTCGTGGCCCGATACGACGATCGCGACGGGACCCGGGGGAACCTCGCCGACTTCACGCCGGCCCAACTGGCCGAGTTGACCAGCGGGCTGAACCTGACGAACCTCGAGCGGCTACTGGCCGCGGCGGCCCAGTCGGGGCGGAAGCTCGATGCAGGCGGGCTCAAGCAGCTCAAGAAAGGGCTGATCGAGCGCCAGGCGCGCGGGCTGGTCGAGTTCGTCGAGCCGTCGCACACCCTCGCGGACTTCGTCGGCAACGACGCCATCAAGCGTCGGATGACCGAGGATGCCGAGCTCCTGGCCGGGGGCCGACTCGACGCCGCCCCCATGGGATACCTGATCTGCGGGCCCGTGGGCACTGGGAAGACCTACCTGGCCGAATGCTTCGCCGGCTCCGTCGGCATCCCTTGCGTCAAGCTCCGCAACTTCCGGTCGAAATACGTGGGCGAGACCGAGGGGAACCTCGAGCAGATCCTCACGGTGCTCCGCGCCATGGGTCCGGTCGTGATCGTGATCGACGAGGCCGACGCGGCGCTGGGGAACCGCGAGGGGGGCGGCGACTCCGGGACGTCCAGCCGTGTCTTCTCGATGATCGCCGGCCAGATGGGGGACACCCGATACCGGGGCAAGTTGATCTGGATGCTCCTGACCAGCCGGCCCGACCTGTTGCCGATCGACCTGAAACGTCAGGGCCGCGCCGAGATCCACCTGCCCCTGTTCAGCCCGCAGGGGGAGGAAGAGGTCCGATTCATGATCCGGGCGATGGCCCGGAAGAATAAGACCACCCTGGCGACGAACGCCATCCCCGATAACCTGTCGGGCCGCGGCCTGAGCGGGTCGGACATCGAGAGCATCGTACTGGCCGCCAAGCGTCGGGCCCTCACGCAAGGTCGCGAGCCGATCTCCCGCGAGGACCTCGCCGGCGCCCTCGACGATTTCATCCCCTCGGCGCAGGGGCTCGAGAAGGAGAAGCAGGAGCTGGCGGCGGTGCTGGAGTGCACGTCGATGTCATTCCTGCCCGAGGAGTGGCGGGCTCGCGTCGCTGAGCCCGACGGCAGGGCCAGGCTCCAGGAGCGGATGGCCGCGATCCGCCGGATGATCGAAGAATGAACGGCCGAGACATGCCAGGTGAGGTTAACCAGATGCGAGGCTGAGACCATGAGCAAGAAGAAGGAAACCGCGGGGAAGGCTCGGACCGATTGGCTGGATGCCACGACCGACTCGCCGCTCATCGGCCAGTACGCGGAACGGCTCGGGACGTTCCTCGAAGCCATGGCCGACGGCCGGATCGACGACCAGGAGCTGAAGGACCAGGAGGCCCGGGTCGTCGCCCTCATGAAGGCCGTCGAGCCCGATCTCGACGACGAGCTCCACGAGAAGATGACCCACCTGCTGTGCGAGCTCTCGGCTTACAACATCATGAACACGATGCACCAGTTGATGGAAGCGACGCCCCGGACGAAGTTCCGCGGCTGAGGGGCGATCCCGGAAAGCCACCCCCGATCCTGGAGGGACTCCCGGTGACTGGGTTCCGGGGAAGACGCCGCCATCGAGACGGAGTGTAGAATAGGAACGCCAAGGAAGCCGGCGATCGGACCGCTTTTAGGGACGGATCCTCTCGGATTATTGGACATCTCTGTCGATTCTGTCGCCGTTCGATCGCCCATCGCGGACAACTCGATAGGAGGGGGCCGTGGCCAGGGTCGTGATCTGCCCGTCATGCCAGTCGAAAGGGGCCGTCCCGGACAACGCGCAAGTCGCGCGGATCCGCTGTCCCAAGTGCGGGTTCGTCTTCGAAGCCGGCGGAGACGCGGGGCCATCGGGGGCTTCGCCGGCCGCCGGCGCGCGGAAGCCGTCGTCGCAGCCCGAGTTCGCATCGAGCTCGGCCTTCGATGACCTGGAGAGCGTCGAATCCGAGGCTCCGGCCGCGTCCGTCGGCCGCGGATCGCCCGGCCGACGGCCATCGGCCTTCGGGTCGGCGTCGGAGAAGCCCGTGCTCCTGTACGCCTTGCTGGGCGCTAGCGGGCTGGCGGTGGTCCTGCTGGGACTGATCGTGGTCATCCTCCTGTCTCGGGGCGGTGGAGGAATGGGACAGCCGGTCGCCATCGTACCCGCACCCACAGCCGCGCCCGCGCCAGAGCCCGCGATGCCGACGACGGGGTCGAGCGGATCGGCCGTCATGCCGACGAGCCTGACCGCGACCTCCGACGCGATCGAGACGGGGCTGACGGGCACCCCCGTCATCGCCTCGCCCGTCCCGGCAACGGCCAGTTCGGTCCCCACCACGGATGCGCCCTCCGATCCCCAGGAGATCGTCCGCCGCCTCAAAGACGCAGCGGTTTATCTCAAGAACAAGATCGCCGGCAGGACGTTCTCGATGGGAAGCGGCTTCGTGATCGAGGCGGACGGCGATCGAGTCATCGTGGCGACCAACCGCCACGTGGCGGTCCCGGACCTTTCGGAACTCCCCCCGGGCCTCGTCCCTCCGGGCACCCGCCCGACGATCGAGGCCGTCTTCCGGAGCGGGCAGGGGAAGGAAGAGCAGGAGCTCCCGGCCGAGATCATCGCCGCGGATCTCTCGCAAGAAGACCGGTTCGACCTGGCGTTCCTGGTCGTCAAGGGCGTGAAACAGCCTCCGAGGCCGATCGACCCGATGGCCCGGATCACGCCAACGGAAGGGATGCCCTACATCGGCGCGGGATTTCCCCTGGGGGGCATCCTGGGCAAGGTCGCCGAAGGGGGCGGCAACCCCTCGGTCACGATCACGGGCGGACGGATCTCGGCATTGCGGCGGGACGCCTACGGCCAGTTGGCGTTGTTGCAGGTCGACGGGTCGATCCAGCCGGGCAACAGCGGCGGCCCGATCATCGACGACAAGACCGGCAAGCTCCTCGGAGTGGCCGTGTCGAAAATTAGCGCGGTCGATACCATCGGCTTCATCGTCTTGGCCGACGAGGTGCGCCGGGCCCTCAACGGCCGGTTCGGCTCGTTCGATCTGACGCTCGACTCCCTCAGCCAGCAAGGGGTCGCCACCGTCCAGGTGAAGGCCCTGCTGGTCGACCCACATTTGCGGGTTGGTGGCGTGGTCGTCCACGCCGCGCCCGCCTTGACGATGGGCAAGTTCAGCCCCAACAGCGACGGTATCTGGTCGCCGTTGCCGAATACCAAGGCGTTCGAGCTCCAGCGCGACCCGCGTACGCCGGTCGCCTCCGGGCCGGTCCAGGTCGCGCTCAACGGCAGCGGGGTCAACTCGCGGAGGATCCTGATCCAGGCCGCCCATCGCGACCTGCGCGGCCGGCTCTTCTATTCCAGGCCCCAGGAAGTGCTCCTCCCCGACCAGCCCGGCCCGATCAGGCCGGCCGGCGACCTGGCCCGCCTCATGAAGGCCCTCGGACCCAAGAGCCTGAGCCTGCTCGGCCCCCTGATCGACCCGTCCAAGGACTGCCGGCTCGACAAGGATAACCAGAGCCTCCGGTGCAGGATCGACATCCCGGGCAAGCTGCACACCCTGTTGCCGGAGATCGTCGCCCGTAATAACGTACCGCTTCACAATGCTCCGATGACTCTCGCCGAGGTCGAGGGAGACTTCGCGGCCATCGTCGAGGTCACCGGGGATATCAACCCGGGGGCGACCCCGCCGCAGGACCGTCGGGTCCGCGATTATCACTTCACGGTCCAGAGCGCGGGCCTGATCCTCTACCAGGACAGGAACAATTTCTTCAGACTCGAGCGAGCGGGAAGCGTCCTCAGCGACACGCTCCGGCCCGTGCACCGACTGATCATCGAGGCCGTGAAGAGTGGGAAACCCGCGATGAATCCCATCTACCTGGACGTGCCCGAGGGAGACACCCTGCTCATCCTGGAGCGTCGCAAGGGGCGGGTCCGATGTATGTTCAGCCCGAACCAGGGCGGTCAGATCCTGGCGTTTCGCGCCTTCGCGCTCGACTTACCTCCCAAGGTCAGGATCGGATTGAGCGCATCGAACATCTCCGCCCAGCCGTTCTCGGCGAACTTCGAAAACTTCACGTTGATCGGCGACATCACCAAGATGGATCAGGCGCTGGGTGAGGACTGAGGAACAGGCCGGGAATCACTTCCCGACTTTGCAGACGTCCGCAGAACGGAATTCATTCCGTTTCCCGTTCCAACGGAATGAATTCCGTTCTACGAAATCCATCCTCGCCCGGACGCGTGGTTCAGGACGAGCGCACCCGGAAGACCCTCAACTCGCCGGCCTCCGGTTGAGGGTAGCGGAGCGCCTCGCCGCGGTGTTCGGCGAACTGGACCAGCCCTTGCATGAAGGCCACGCCCTCGCAGAGGCGATCGTCCTCGTAGACCTGCATCGGCGGCTCGATCAGCGGGCGGGGCAGGAAGACGATCGTCTTGGTCCGCGCCCGGGTGATCGACACGTTCAGCCGGTTGAGGCTGTAGATGAACTCCTTCTCGTTCAAGGCGTGCTCGACGTCCGAGACGCCGTAACTCACGATGACGACCTCGCATTCCTGGCCCTGCATCCGGTCGACGGTCTCGACGAACGGGGCCCCGTGCCAGGATCGCGCGGTCTTCAGGGCGCGGCGGATCGCCTTGATCTGGATGTGATGGGGACTGACGACGAACAGGCCGTCCTTCCAGAAGGCGGCATCCCCCGCGAGGGTGTCGGGGTATCGGCGGCGAGGGCCGGCCTGGAGCCGATCTCGTAGCCGGACGGCGGCGCGCGCCACCAGGTCCGCCTCGATCCGATTCTCGACCGTCGCCCGCACCCCATCGAGGACCGCGATCACCAGCGGGTAGTCCGGGTCGAGCAGGTCGTCGGCCAGCTTGTCGGCGATCGAGGGCTTGGCCAGTGCCAGTCGTCTCGAGGCGATCTCGGCGCCGGCGCTTCGGTAATCGGAGGTGTAGATCTGCTCGGCCGGGTAGAGGCAGAGCGTTCGGCTCATCCGCCAGTTCTCCAGGAGCGTCGCCGTGTCCTGGCGGTCCGGAGCCTGTGCCTTCCAGCAGGCGAAGATCGAGCGGTGCAGGATCGGCTCGCCTTCCTCCGGGTCGGGGTAGGCGGCCTGGATGATCGGCGGGAGCTGCTTGTCGTCGCCGGCGATCAGCAGGCGGGTCCCGGTCCCGAGACGCCCCAGCACGATCGCGGCCTCGGGGACGCGCAACTGTGAGCCTTCGTCCACGACGATGAGATCGGCGCGATCCGCACCTTCGCCCTTGTGGATCGACCAGACCGTGCCCCCGTACAGGCTCACCGGGTCCTTGGCCGACCAGCCCCAGCCGGTCTTACCCACCTTGGCGGGGAGGTCCAGGACACCCTCCATGCCGGCCAGCCGGGACTTGGACTTATCCAGCTTGTGGATCGGGAAATCGCCGCGCACGATCCGGAGCCGGCCCTGGAGTTCGAACGCCTTGCGCAGGGCGTTGTCGATGGCCGCGTGGGTGAAGGCCGTCATCATCGTGCGGAAGGGCCGCCCCGCCGCGCGATGGGCCTCGGCCAGGCACAGGATCGAGAGCGCGAGGAAATGCGTCTTCCCGGTGCCGGGCGGACCCCAGACGAGTCGGAGGCCATGGTCGAGGATCCCCTCGAACGCCGAGAGCTGGCTCGACGTCATGCCGTGCAGCCGGGCGAGCTCCAGGGCGCGACCTCGGATGGCCGCGGGCACGTCGAGCGGTCGGCCAGCCTCGTGCGGGCGCTCGATCAGGCCCACGAACCGATCGTCGGTCTGACGGTCGAGCTCGGCCAGGTGGGCGAGGACCTTATCGATCGTGAAGTCCGTGAACCTCTGCTCCAGCAGGTACCGGCTCTCCGGCCGCAACGGCGGGAACTGCCGGCCGGGCTTCACCTCCAGGCGGAGCACGTCCCGCGAGGCATCCTCCGGATCCCCGACGCCCCTGATGCCAGCCAGCGCGATGGGTAGATTACTCGGCGCGTAGAGTCGATCCTTCCATGCGTAGTCGTCGAAACTGAGCCGGGCGACGTTCCCGGCCCCCGTCTCCTCGGTCAAGATCCAGTTGGGGAATGAGTCCTCCTCGATGCTCGCGTCCTTCTGGGAAGGATCGAGCCGGAAGCGGTCATCGCCGAGGTAGGTGAGGCGGAGCGTCTCGGCGTCCTGCAACCGTTCGGCCAGCGGGGCCATCCGAAGCTCTCGCACGCCCAGGTAGCTGAGGATCGACTCATGTCGGGCGATGAACGCCAGCCGCGAGAGCGAGGGATGCCGGTAATCGAAGGCCGACGGCAGCTTGAATTTCGGTGGCCAGGCGAACAGCGAGTTGCCCGACTCGGTCAGACGTTCACGAATCCCGTTGATCAGGGCGCCGGTGGCCGAGATTCGGTTCCGCAGCTCTCGTTCGATCCGCTCCACATACTCGTCTTTGCCCTGATGCCAGACGGCGAAGATCGCATCGGACCGCATCTGGTTGGAGAGCGCGAACGAGAAGTAATCATTCTCCTGGTAGGCGAAGCCGAACTGTTTTGGCATCAGAAGCCGGGCCGCGTCCGGGAATCGGTAGGTGATATCCAGGGGCAGGGCCATGCGGTCGCGGAGGACGTCCACCAGGACGACGACCGGGAACACGACCTCGTCGGAGGGCTGATTCTGCGTCTGGATCAGCTCGGGTCGCTGGAAGTGGAAGAAGACCTGGAGGGCTTCCTCGGCGACCGCGGGGTCGGCCACGCGGCGGAGCAAGACTTCGCTGAGCCGATCGCGCTCGTAGGTGTCGTAGGTATAGGCCTGGAGGCTCTTCTGCAAGTTCCATTCGTGGGCACTGGCGTTGAAGTCGTGGACCGGCCTGAGCAACCCGTACAACGCCCGGACGAACTCGCGTTCCAGCTCCGCGGAGCACTCGGGATGTGGCGAGCGCGCCACGTTGACCATGGGCTTCGGGTTCTCGCCGAGGACCTCGCGGAGCCCCTGGGCCACGATCCCGTAGGCATAAACCTGCCCCGAGACCGGCTCGGCCTGGACCGTGATGACCAGGCGGATGTTCTCGCCCCGCGGCATGGCGAGCGTGGCCCCTTCGTGGACCCGGACCCGGCCGTCGCGCATGGCCCGGGCCTGGAGCCGCAGGCGGTCCGCCCGGCCGCGGAGCGAGGCGCAATCGTTCAGGACCGGCAGGCGTTCGGGATCGTCGAGGACCTTCTCGAAATCGGCGAGCGTCCGCACCGGGGGATCGAGCGAGTTCAGGAATTGCTTGGCGTATGTGGAGAGGTAGGGCACGCGCGAGACGTCGTCCGTCCGGGCCATCTCGGTGCGGCAGTGGTCGAAGAATGGACACCATTCACATCGGTAGTAAACATGCCAGGGAGCCTGGTCGGCCGGTCGTTCCAGCAGCGGCTGCACCTCGCGCTCCAGGAAGTTCTCCAGGGGCGGCCGGATCGACCGGGTGTCGAAGACCTCGGACTCGTCGGCCTGGGCCAGCCAGATCCCGGCCCGGTCATCGATCCGGAGCCGATCATCGCCCCAGTCCTCCATGACGTGGCGCAGGATCAGGGTATAGAGCGCGGCCTGGATGCGATGCGACAACTTCAGCCCGGGGCTGGCCTTGATGTCGACGATCCGGAGGAACGGGCCGTCTTCCGAGGCTTCGCAGACGATCAGGTCGGGGCGGCAATCGGTCATCTCGACGATCGCGCCATCGATCCCATACCGCTTGTAGAAGGACGGCGGCGTGATCAAGGTCGGCTGGTAGATCGCCTCGCCCGGCTTCAGGCCGGCCAGGATGCGCCGTGTCTCCGAGGCACCCCAGACGCGGTCCTTCAACCGCGTGTCCGCCTTCGCCCCGGCGATGAAGAGCCGGCCTCGGAGGCGGTTCGCCACGACCTCCTCTTCCCAGGTGTAGCCCCCTTCGAGGATCGCCGTGGTGACGGGGCTGTGGTCGAAAGGCGGCTCGGGCACGCCCTCGGCCGCCCAGAGATCCTTGGGCGTGCTGGTATAGCGGAGGTATCTCGGGCACTCCTGGAAGAAATACCGCGCGATCCGCGAGGGGCTGATCAGCTTGGGAGACGACGCGGCTGCGACGGGTTCCGTTTTCGCGACGGCCTTCCTCCCCTTTCGCGGGGGCTGGCCCACGGCTCCGGGCTTCTTCTTCGGAGAGGGTGAGGGCAAAGACTTGTTGGCCCGAGGCATTTGTGGCTTTCCCCTCCGGCGGGAGCAAGAGCCCGGCGAGCTCACTTCCCGCCGACGACCGTGAATTCGGCGACGGATCCGACCGGCTTATCGACGTCGAACTTGACCTCGTGCGAGCGGCGATCCGCCATCTCAACGCGGACGGTCACCGTATGACGGCCGGGCGTCACGGACGAGATGAACTCGCGCGTACCGATCGGCGCGGGGACTTCATCGACCCAGAAGCGGATCCCTTCCGGCGAATCCGGCCGGACCCGGACCCTCCCGCCGGCCGAGACGCTCAGCTCGCCCTGGAGGTAGTGGATCTTGGCGTGCGTGTCGACCTCCAGCTCGTCCAGGGGAAGTGAGCCACCGACCTTGGCATACGCCGTGGTCCATCGGTCGGCCGGGGCGTCGAGGACCTGCTTGCTGAGGACCTCCGGCGTGGGGACATCGTCGGCGAGAGGGGGAGGGACCTCCTTGAGAGCGCGCCATCGCTGGATGCTCGGCGTCGCCCGGATCTCATACGGGCCGGGCCGGCCCAGCTCGGAGAGGAAGCGGACCAGGTCGACGAACTCGGCGCGGGTCATCAGGCTGACCAGGCCCTTGGGCATCAGTGAGCCTCCCGGCTTCTGCTCCTCGATCGAGGACACCGGCACGACGCGAAGGGCGCCGGTCGACTCCTTGAGCACGATCCGCTGATTGTCCTTGTCGGCGACGATCCCCTGATAGACCTGGCCATCGGTGGTCAGCATGACGAGCGTGTGATACTGCTCCTTGATGGACTGGTCGGGTACGAAGATCGACAGGATGATATAGTCGGGGGGCGAGCTCTGGCCGATGGAGCTGAGGTCCGGCCCGACGTCGCCGCCGGCCTTGCTGACGGCATGGCAGGTCATGCAGTTCAGGTCCTTGCGGCGGAAGACCGCCTCGCCTCGGACCGGATCGCCCTTGGCGGCGACCTCGGCGACCAGGCCGCTGAGCTCCTCGGGCGTCGGCGGCTTGACCTCGGTCGTGATGCCCGCGGCGCGGCCCAGGACCCCCACCAGGGCCGGGTCGGCCAGGCTGAGCGCATAGATGGCGCGCAGGCAGAGCTTGGCCGCATCGGCCGGGATCGCGCGCCGTTCGATCGCGCCGGCCAGGATCGCGCCGGCCCCTTGCCGGTTGAGGAACGCCGCCATGAGGGGTTTGAGATCAACCGCGTCCGCGGCGGCCTTCGGGATCAATTCGACGGCGCGGGCCGCGGCGGCGTCCACGTCCAGACGGGCCAGCGCGGCGACGGCCAGCACCCGCACCTTCGTGGGCGAGCTCGGCCCACCGAGCTCCTCGATCCGGGTCCGACCGACTCGCCCTCCGATCGCGGTCAGGGCCTCGATGGTCGACGTTCTCAAATCCTGATCCGTCGTCGCGGCCAGGGCCATCGATCGTAGCACGTCGGCCGCCGCCTCCAACTTCCAGAGTCCCGCCAGCCGGACCGCCGCGCCCTCCAGCCCAGCATCTTTCCGATTCTCAGCCCCCTGGAGCAGCCCGATGAGCTTCTCGCGATCACGGTCCGGCTTCGTGTCGCGAGTGAGCGCGGCCTCGGCCAGAGCCTCAAGGACCTTGATTCGCATCGCGGGTGCGAATCGGCCCGCCATGGCTTGCTGATAGATGTAGTCCAGCTCGCCGACGGTGCCCCGCTTGCCGATCATCTCGATGACCGTGCCTAGACGAGCCTCGGGGAGGCGGCCGCTCTTGAGCAGCTTGACGAGCGGTCCATCGGCCGGCGCGGGGTCTTCGGCACCCGCCGCCGACGCGACGCCGATCATCCCGGCGGCGACGAGCAAGATGGGAACGTAGCGGCTCCAGGAGCCCAAAACAGTCATCCTCATAAAATCAACCCGGGGTCTACTTGGACTTGGATTGGGTCTTGATCCGCTGGTCGAGGGTCTTCGTGGTCTCGTTGAGGGTGTATTCGAGGTAATAATCCTGCGGAAGGACGAGCGATTCCAGCACGATCTCCTGGGCCTTGGCGGCCTGGTCGCCGTCGAAGAAGCTCAGGGCACGGACGGCTTCGAGCCGGACCCGGGGATGCTCGTCGTTGACCTGCTTCTGGAGCAATTCGAGCGGGTTCTCCACGCGGTCGCGCCAGTAGCAGAGGACGCGCGTCGCCGCGGCGCGGGCCTTGGGTTCGG
>JBKQHM010000461.1:0-22188 GCA_052148775.1 Isosphaeraceae bacterium
GTAACCTGGACAAGTAACCAATAAACCGCAAGGAAACCGACGTATCTTTTTGATCAGGTATCCTCTCTCAAAAGTGCGAAACTTGAACTTAGAAGTCCGGCAAGAAAGCCTGAGCTACGGCACGGCCAATGCGGCGCTCAGGCTTTCCTGCCGGACACGGGAGCGCGCCAGCATGACGACGGTCGTGTTATCGCCACATTGGCCAGGACCGATCACCGTGGTTCGACGGCGACCCGCTCCCGGGCGAACTGGGCCTCCAAGCGCTGGAGGCGTTGTTCGAGCTCGGCGCGCTCGGCTTCGGCGTCTGAATCTTCGACGACGGCCCGGAAGTCCGGATTCGTGGACCACCAGTCGATGCCCATCTCGCGGGCCTTGTCGACGGAAGCCACGACCAGCCGGATCTGGATCGTCAATAACTCGATGTCGACCAGCTTGATCTTGACGTCGCCGGCGATCACCAGTCCCTTGTCAAGGACTCGCTCGAGGACGTCGGCCAGGGTAGAGCTGTGGATTGAGTGGGCCGTCCGGTTAGGCGCTTGGATTGACATATCCGCTTTCTTACTGGGGTGCTGAGACTCGCAGGAAACCGCGTCCCCGGCAGGTCAGACAGACCATGCCGCTCGAGCTTTCAAAAGCGAGACCGGCGCAAGACGGGCATGCCTTGGTCGGCCCTTGCGGCGTCGGGATTACGCCCGCCCCATCACAGACCGGACAGCGGAAGGTTTTGTAGCTGCCGGAGCCCCCACAGAAGGCGCAGCAGATATGGGGTACGGCCACCCGGACCAGGCCCCGGCCGCCGCACGCGCCACAGACAGACCGCTCGGAGAGCAGGCCGTACGGGTCGTTCCCCTGCCCGTGGCAGAAGGCGCAGGGGATCTCCTCACGTATTTCCGAACCGGTCGTCTCTTGCTCTACTGTGTTCATGGATCCGATCCCCACTCCGCCCGGCGGCCGCGCACAGCGAATGTTTCACGATTCACGCCGCCGGAACGTGTGCAAAAGATTTCCATTCAACAACGTCACCTAACTCACGCTATTCGCGGACGTGCATTTGCATGATTGCTCGCCGCGCGGAAAGCGGCGCGGCATGATGTTTACACGTCGTCTAGGAGCTTGCCAAGCGGGCCGAGGTCAAGGTTCAAGTCTTCGCCCTCAAGACCGAATACGTTCTTGAGGAACACCATTTGTTCAGAGAGCTGAAGGAACGTCGCACCCAATCGTTCGATCTCGCCATCCGTCAAGGAGCCGGCCTCGATGCGATGCATCGCCTGACGTTCCAGCAGATCACGGAGCAACTCGACCAGAGTCAGGACGAGTCGTCCCAGGCCCTTCCTCACGTCGTTGGGATTGAGGGCGATGCGCATGCCAGGTGGTTCGCCAGCGGTCGTCGAGGCGAACGGCGCCTCGGTGAGGATGCGCGCGAAATCGGTCGGCGCGGGACATTCGACGGAGGTCACGGTTTACTCCCGTTCATGGTTCGCACGCGGGTTTCGCGATTGTCGTCGCCGCCGTTCGCCGAACGCCACGACTGGCCGTTTCGATGGAGGACAGCAAGACCTGAAGGTTGAGGTAGATCAGGTCGACGCCGGCGACCGAGATCACGATCTCACCGGCCAAAACCACGCCCGTGTTCAAAATGCGGTCGAGGGTCTCACAAAGAGAAACCGGTTGGTGGTGGTCGTCGAGATCGGTCGAGGAATCCGCCGGCTCCAGAGCGGTATGCTCAGAGTAATTGCTCATAGATCCCCCGCGCCTGCCTCAGTTCACCCGCTTTTTCGTAATTCTGGGCGACCTCAAGCAGTCGCTCCTCGGCCTGGAGCGCCTGAGGCGACTCGGCGTGCTGCCTGACCAACTCGAAGTACATTTCGACCGCCTGCCGCAGCGATCCGGTGGCGCGGTAGGTATCGGCCATCCCCAGCAGGCGAGTCAGAACCCGCGAGCGGTTCGCCGCCTCGGCGATCGCGGCGGCATCGTCCGGCTCGGGCCGCGCCGGCGGTGACATCATCGGGGACGGGGCGCTCCAATCAAACCCGTTCTCACCGTTCAGCTCGTCAACAAGCATAGTCGACGAGGAATTATCGTCAAGAATCAACGTGCTCACGTCTGGGTTCTCCTGTGCTGAAATGATTTGAGATCGACTCGTTTCGCGGGACCGGCCAGGAAGATCCAGGACTTTCCCGAGACCTCCGAAGTGAGGCGCAGCCGCCCCACTCCCACTATGGACAAAGCATTCTTGTTCCACATCTAGATGTCCTCGCTGTCCCATTCGTCCTGCTCCTCACCGGTCTCGTCCTCATCCTCTTCCTCATCGTCGTCCTCGTCCTCGTCGTCGTCATCGATCGAGCCGCGATCCTCAATGGCGTCAAGCCGGTCGAGTAGTTCGCGTTCGCGGACATCGAAGGCATCCTCGCTCAGGGTCCCCGCTTCGAGGGCGAGATAAAGCTGACTCAGCTCGGCGCGGATGGCGCCGGACTCGGCCGCGATATCCTCGATCGCGGCGTTGTAAATCTCTCGGAACACCGAGAGAATCGACTTGAACGGAAAGAACAGCACGTCGTCGATGAGCAGCATCTTCAACCTCCGCGACCCGGGCCTACGACAACTTCAGCTCCATGTCGACGAAGTTGTGCGGCGGCCAGGGACCGTTGAAGTCGAAGGCGAAATCGTTGTTGAATCGACGGGCCGCTTCGATGACTCCAGCCTCGAAGTCCTTGACTCGCGTGCGCTCGACAAGACATGCCAGGTTCATCACATCGCGTTCATCCCTCGGCTTATTGACCACGATCTCGGCGGCGCAACGCGGCTCAAGGGTATGAACGACGCGGTCGATGCAGTGCTCACGATCCGTGTTCAAGAAACGATCGAAAGAACGGCCGAGCTCAATTTTCTCGTCCTGTCCCGGCTCTCGGCCGCCCCGGAATACCTGGTCGCGGTAGGCGGCCAGCTCCGGGTGGATCGCCAGCACGTGCTCGAAAATATTGGGGACGTCCCAGGTGACCCGCAGGCCCATCTCGACCTTGCCGCGAAGACGGTCGAGCTGCTCCTGGAAAACGCCGCGATTGATTCGAAGGATGCGGCGGATCGACTCAGGTCCGTCCGCGATCACGCCGAACACCATCGGCAATACGGTGTGATCGTTCATCAACTTCTTCAAGACGTTGTGATGAGCGGCCAGTCGCCTGCGCTCGGGCCGGACCTTCTTGTCGACGATATCGCTGACGACTGCCACGATCCCATCCTCGCCGATGCCGTAAACCTCACCGTTTTCGAGTCCGGTCGATCCGTACAACTCTTGATCGACGTCACCGTCGATGATCGCATAGAGATATCGTCCCCGAGCTTGCGACACAGTCTGGCCGGTCTGAGGTTCGAGAGTCAGGAGTTCCATGAATCACCTCCCTTTCAATAGGAGAATTCCTTGATTTTCACCCTCTGTCCCACGGAGTTGCTGCTGAATGACGAGGCCGTCTCGACGGGTAAGGACGCGTTGTTCTCTTTCTGAACGAGCGCCATCAAGCGAGCTTCCTTCGAGGCGATCTCGCCGAGTCGTGTCTGGATCTCGGAATGGCGGCGGGTCCAGCGTTCCAGCTCCTTCTGAATCAAGAGCTTTTCGTTGGCGATTGCCGACAGCTCCAAGAGCGCGCCTGCGGCCGTTCTGGTGCGACGGGAATCCACCAGGGCTCCCATCGTCCGGATGCTTCTAACCCCTCTCTGCTCGGTAAGCACGGCGATCACCTCCTTCAAACGGCCTCGGCCTGTCTGATACCGTGGGGAATAACTTGATCGTGTGGTGATGGGTTAACGGCGTGAAGACCGTTCGCCGCCGCGTTCTGATTGTTGGCCTTGAGCCGGGGGGAATGTCTCGGGCGTGGCGGGCAGAACTTCCCGATAACGTCGTCGAGCCAGGTGCCACTGGCCGATACGCCTCCTCGCGTGATCTTGACCGAGTCGACCCGCAACACGTCCCGGCAGGTTTCGAGGAAGATCCGGTCGTCGCAGTTCACCGATGCTCCCCGCAAGGCGCTGACCTTGCCGATCATGATGCAAGCGCGGACGGTCGGCGACAACGGCAGCACGCCCATTTCGCGGAATTCCCGCACGATATCGACGATCCGCGCGGAATCCTCCTCGTCAAGCCCGGACTTGGCCGCGGTGATCCGGATTTCCGTCTCCCGATCGTACTGGCCGACCGTGATCGTGATCATGCGATCCACCAGCGCATCCTGCGTTTTGTGCACGCCCGCATATTCCTCCGGGTTACTGGTGAAGATGGCCCTGAAGGAAGAATGAACCTGGAGGTATCCCTCACTGACGCGCCCGACGGGCAGCTCCAGCAGCCGTTCTTCCAGAACTCCAAGGAGGACGTTGTTCGCCTCGGGTCGCGAACGGTTGAACTCGTCGTAGATCACGGTGAAACCGTACTTGCAGGCATTGGTCAGACGGTGGTCGACCCACGTCTTGGACACGTTCTCCTCGGTCTTCATCACCGAGTGGATATAGTTGTCGACGACTCGGGTCGAGCGATAGCCGAGCTGGCCTCCGATCAGGTCGGAGCTGCCGAACTCATCGTCGCCATGGATCAACAGGACGGGGCGCCCGAGTTGGGCGGCCACGTGCATGGCCAGGGTCGTCTTCCCGGTGCCGGCCGGTCCGGAGAAGTGGATGGGATAGCCGGCTTGGAGGTAACACATGGCGCGCTCGGCGAGGCTCTGGACGCAGGCGGTCTGCACGAAATCCGGCTTCTGCTTGAGCGAGAGGACGTTCAGGTCATCGGGCAATGAGTTCACGGTGGTCCGGGCTCCAGTGGGTCACGGGTCGAGAATCCGCGACAAAAGTAGACGGGATGGGCTGCTGCCACGTAATTGGCCGCCGAGGCCGAGGGAACGGTCCGGCGGCGTCGTTGAAAACAAGGCTCGTTCGGATCGCGGTGAACTCAAGCAAGGCGTTTGAGGCCCGGCGTGGGTCCAAGACGAATTATCCATGAGCGTGCCGGATCCATTGACACAAGGGGCCCATCATCAGGCGTGATGGGCTTCCGTGCGATGTTTGCCACCCTTCGTGGGTTTGCGCTCCGACCGTTTCGCGGACACGGGAGCGGATGACGTGACGGGCTCATCCTGCCTCGCGGTGAATGCATGCCACGCAGCTGCCGCCTGGGACAGATCCGAGGCCAGCTCGCTACGAGCCTGCTGAAACGTTTGACGCAGCTCCTCGGCGGTGTCCTGACGCGACTTGCGCGTCTCGGACAGCATGTGCTGCAGATCGGCCCGGGTTTTCCGAAGCGATTCTTGTTGGTTGTTCCTGAGTTCCGCGGCCTTTTGACGACATTCCTCGCGGTGCGTCGCCAACGTCGTGTGCAACTCCTCGGCTCGGTTACGATGCTCGTTCGCCACCTGTTCCATGAAGGATTGGGCGCGGTCACGCAGGTCTTCCGTCTCCGAGCGTACCTGGGCAAGGGCCTCGTTCCGCATTGTGATCGAACTGCGGAGGTGGTCCGTGAACGACTTCATTCGATCGGCGAATTCCGCCATGGTCCGTGATCTCCTGCTGAAGTGATTTCGTCGGCTCAGCAATCGTCAGGCGATTTACCGAGACAACCTGCCGTGGGGTGGGGCGGTTCTCTGTGACCCAACACAGAGAGGCCCCGGGCCCGATTTCGACAGGCCAGGGGTTCCGGACCTGCCTTCAACAGACCCGGAGCCCCGGGGCCGACACCCCGAGTCCCGCGATGAGTCACTCTCCTCGGGGGGCTCGGAGCGATGCCATGGGTCAGGCCGGTGCCGCGGCGGACGAGGTCAGGCCGATCGCCTCGGCATACTTCAGGTACGTCTCAACCGACGCGATGACCACGCGGGCCTCGACCGACAACAGCTCGATGCCGACCAGCGACACCTTGGCCCAAACATCGATCACGATGCCTTTGTCCAAGATGCGGTCGACGACCTCGGCCAGGCTCGAGCTGTCCGTGGACTTCATCACCTTCGCCATTTCTCAATCTCCTCAATCTTTAGGTGTTCGGCCATTCATCCACTCGTACTCCGAGTGAGTGGGCAGCGACCTCGTCGCTACTCCAATGAGACACTAGAACTCGAACCACCTGTTTGCAATTCGACAGCACATTAATTTTTTACGTTCAAATGTGAAGCTAGGCGAGCTAGGCAATCCAGGTATTCAATCGGGTCTGTTTGCCGAGCAATCTCACGGTTTTCTCTTCGCAACTCAGCCGTCTCAGGATCGTCAACATGTCGGCGAATGACGGTTCCACCTTCTTTCGATACCAAGGACGGAAGGGGAACTCCACGGATTGATGGCCCGTCCGATGGAACACCACACCACCACGATCGTGTACATGAACAAGGCCATCGGGGCCGTCCGCTCAACCGCCTTGGGGAGGCGATTGGCCGGGTCCTCCAACCACAATAATTGCTTTCATTCTTAGAATTCACACTCGATTGATAAACGACAAGAATACACCGAGAAGATCTCCCGCGCCGTCGATTCGATATTCGTAAAATAGAACATATGATCGGACATCTCCAATTCCCGGTCGTGCACCAGGACGATGGTTATGAGGTGATCCCGGCCCGATTTGTAGTAAAAGGCCCTCTGGGTCTTGACCTCTAGCGAGGCGTGCAAGCCGAACTGGTTGAAGTCGAGTTGCGTCCAAAGCTGCTCGGTGTCAGCGGCCCACTCGGCCACGCCCGGGAGACGGTCCCCTTTCTTGCGGGGCCGACCTTTGGTCCCTTTGATCTTGGGAGGTGCCGGTTCGTAGAGCGCCGCCTTGGGATGGACCCGGCTGATGAGATGGACATTGGGGGGCAGGTGCAGCAAGACGCTTCGACCGCCCTAGTGTCGTTGAACACAATAACTGCAAGAAATTCCCGGACGGTTCTCAGGACTTCTGAACTCAGATCGGAATGAATTGCTTCGGAGCGTCCGGTTTCAGGCAGCGCCCACGCCATATGTCTAGTATTGCTGGTGTGTTTCATTGAACGCCGAGTCCGATTTTCTTGCAGTTATTGTGTCCAACGACACTAGGCGCTATCGCCGAGCATGAGGATCTCATCATCGGGGAACCAGCGGGCCGCCAGAAGGATGAGTTCGAGGGCCAATTCCGGCCGGGTGCGATGATCGGGATCGGCCTTTGCCTTGAGCGCGGCCTTGGCCTTGGGCGATTTCCCATTGCCTTTCTTTCCCTTGGTGAGTCCCTGGCGGTTGATGTAGAGCCGGGCGGCGATCGGCAAGACGAAGACCTAGGTGGGTGCCCAGAAGGGAGGGACGACGATAATGCCGAGGACGACCCAGTCGTGCCCCCAACTGACCAGTTTCTTCGAGCGACTGGAGATCAGCGGGTCGTAATGCATGCCGGCCCCATAGAGGGTCAACCCGCGCGTGCGACACAGGGTGTCGTCGACCGCCCAGTAGACGGGCTACCCGGGGCGAGGATCGTCATGACCAGCTTGGCCAGGAAGAGGGAGAAGGTGTCGATGTCCCAGGCAGCATGACTGAAGAAGCGATGGAACCGCGACCAGTGTCTGTTGCCGACATGGCCGCTGGAGAAGATGACTTCGGTGATGAAACTTTGTCGCTGAGAGAGGACCCAGCCCGAGACGATCCAGGCGAAGGTTCGGTAGGTCGGCGAGGTGAAAACCGGGGAGAATTGCTTTAGCGGGTCGAGGAATGAGGAGGTAAGTTCCATGGATCGGTTTCCTTGTGCTTGGTGCCTTGTCGAGTCGTGCTAACCCAGACAAGTAGCCAATAAATGTCAATGAAACCTACATATTTTTGATCAATATCCCTTCCTCAAAATTGCGAAACTCGAACTTGGACAACAGCGATGATCCCGACGAACGCGCGACCAAAGGTCGCATTAGCAAACATCTGCGAGCGCGAAATGGTCGACCGGACCGATTCATTCACATTCACTACCTGGAGGACACTCACAAAAGTTAGGTGACAAAACTGCATAAGGATTGCGTGACGCTACCGTTAAGGTCTAATCGCGGACAAAAGTGGGACGGCGGCCAGGGTCCGGTGGACTCCAGCCGCAGGCACGCCGTCTTTTTTCCCGCCTGGTTGATCAATTCGAGGAATGTCGGGACCGACCGACGAGGAACGAGGTACGCCGAGTGCAGGACTGGCTCGATGTCCGGACGCTCAGATTTCCGGAGCGAGAGGAGACACTCCCCGGCGAGCTTGCGAGCCTCTGCTCTGAATCGTTCGGTCGCGACGCGCGCCGTTTGCCGGACATGGCGCTGCGCGTCGGCACGCAGTTTTTTCTCCTGGAAATAACGAGTACCGGGTGACGACGGGAGAGCGCGAGCGCGAGCGATCCAGTCCGGCTCGCGCGCCATGAGTATGTCGAGGGCCGTGCCCAGCTCGACATGAATCCTGACCGTCCACTCCTCCTTGTCGGAAACATGGTCGAGGAAACCGGAAATCGCTGCGCGATTGGCGGCCACCCAGGCCATGAGTGCCTGCCTCGTCGCGAAGAGAGCCCCGAAGCGCACCGGCAAGATCGGTCCACGGCTGAGCACCGTTTCGACGACGCGCTCGTGCCGAAGCGCCCTTGGGACAACCCATTCGGGGTCCGAAGGCGCGTCCGACTCGAAAACATCCCGCTCGACGACACTGGTCACGACGGCCAATTCCGCGCATTCCAGGATCTGGACCGGCACTTGTTCTTCGATACCCGAGAGGCCGTCCGGGATCTCCGCCCCGGATCTTGCGACGCAGTAAAGGTATGTTGCAGGTCGACTCATTTGGTTTCTTTTGTTCCCTGGAACGGAGCACACACGGGATCAACCCTGAAGCGACTGATTCAATTCTTGAAGCGCCCGGCGCAGATGCTCCGCGGTGAGGTGGACCTCGGGCGTAACATCATGGGAGTCTCGCCCCGCGAGCGCTTCACGGACGGCGGCCCAGGCCGCGCGCGTGCAGATCGAACGGATCTCGGCTCCGTTCAATCCCTCCGACTGTTCGGCCAGCGCTTCGATCGGGATCTCTCCGATCACGGGCTTGTCGCGCAGTCCGATCCGCAGGATTTCTTTTCGCGAGGCGAGATCGGGCAAGCCAATTTCGAGTTGGAGGTCGAATCGGCCCGGGCGCAACAGGGCCGGGTCGAGGATGTCGGGACGATTGGTGGCGCCGAGGATCAACACGCCGTTGAGCTCTTCAACGCCGTCGAGCTCGGAAAGGAATTGACCGATGACCCGCTCGGTCACGTGGGAGTCGCCGCCGCCTCCTCCTCGCGTCGGCACCAGTGCGTCGATCTCGTCGAAGAAGACGATGCAGGGGGCTGCCTGTTTGGCCTTTCGGAAAACCTCGCGAACGCCGCGCTCGGATTCACCGACGTACTTGGACAAGAGCGCCGGCCCCTTGACCGAGATGAAGTTGACCTGGGTCTGACTGGCGACCGCCTTGGCCAGCAAGGTCTTCCCGCAGCCCGGGGGACCGGAGAGCAAGATCCCCTTGGGAGGCCGAACGCCGGCGCGCGTGAAGAGTTCCGCGTGCTGGAGCGGCCACTCGACCGACTCGATCAACCGCTTCTTGACCTCGTCCAGGCCGCCGACGTCGTTCCAGCCGACATCCGGGATCTCCACGAACACCTCGCGGGTCGCCGAGGGCTCGACTTCGCACAGGGCAGCCTCGAAGTCGGCCATGCGGACTTCCAGGGTTTTGAGGGTCTCATACGGGATCTGTCCCGACGAGAAATCAATCGCGGGCAAGAACCGGCGCAAACAGAGCATGGCCGCCTCGCGGCAGAGCGACTCGAGATCGGCGCCGACGAAGCCGTGCGTGATCGCGGCCAAGTGGGCCAGATCGACGTCGGCCGCCAGCGGCATCCCCCGGCTGTGAATTTCCAGGATCTCCGCGCGGCCGTCTCGATCCGGGATCGAGATGGCGATCTCGCGGTCGAACCGCCCGGGCCGCCGCAGGGCCGGATCGAGCGCATTGGGCAAGTTGGTCGCCGCGAGCACGATCACGTTGCGACGGCGATCCAGCCCGTCGAGCAGGGCGAGCAACTGCGCCACCACCCGCTTCTCCACGTCTCCGACCACCCGCTCGCGCGGTGGCGCGATGGCGTCGATCTCGTCGAGAAAGATGATGCTGGGCGCCTGTCGCGCCGCCTCGTCGAAAATCTTGCGAAGGTGCGCCTCGCTCTCGCCGTAGAACTTGTGAATGATCTCCGGTCCGTTGATCGAAAAGAACTTCGCCTCCGTCTCATGGGCGACGGCGCGCGCGATCAAGGTCTTGCCGCATCCTGGCGGACCGTGCAGCAAGACCCCCTTGGGCGGGTCGATCCCCAGCCGCTCGAAAACCTCCGGATAGCGGAGCGGCAGCTCGATGATCTCGCGGATGCGGTGCAGTTCCCGTTTCAATCCGCCGATGTCTTCGTAGGACAACCGCCGGGTGGATTCACGCTCGGAGCCGGCCCCTTCCTTGCCCTTCCGGGCTCGAACGACTTCCAGCTCGGTGGTCGGGTTCATGACGACCACGCCGGTGGGCAACGTGGAGACGACCTTGAATTCGGCCGACTTGTTGCCGAAGAGCTGGGCCCGGACCCGGTCGCCCGCCATCACCGGCAAGCCGTCGAACAGGCTGCCGATGTATTTCAGGTCGCGTTCGGCTGGCAAAATCCCCAACGGTTCCAGGACGACGCACTTGGCCGCCTTGGCGTCGGCCCGCTGGATTTCCACGGCCTGGTCGATCGCCGCGCCGGCGTTCTCGCGTGTGACGCCATCGACTTGCACGCGCGACTGCCCCCGATGTTCCTTATAAGAAGGCATCGCTTTCACGGCCGTCACACGCTTGCCGACCACCTTCACGACGTCCCCGACTCCGACACCCAAACGAGTCAGATCGGCCGGATCGAGTCGTGCCAGGCCCCGGCCCAGGTCCTTGGGCAGGGCCTCCGCGACCTTGAGTTTCAGAGCGGTCTCTTCCGCCGTGGCCATGAGTGCATCTCCCTGGAAATCCGCCCTTGGTGCGAGCTTGGGGGGGGTGAGGCGATCTAGCGTGACAGCTTGACTTCCAAGATGCCGTTGCGGCACGTCCGCGACATCGACTCCTCCGCGAAGCTCGCCGGCAACAGCACTTCCTTGCGATACTTCTTCGGGCCACGCGCGGCCGTGATGGTCAGGATGTCGTCGTCCAGTTCCACCTTAATGTTCTCATCGCTCACTCCGGGCAGCTCCGCGACCACGAGCACGTGATCGGACTCTTCGAAGACGTCGACCAGTGGCTCCATGACTTCCTGGACCGTCGCTCGCCCTGTCCGTTCGTCCTTACGGACGTTGCCGAATGGCTCGACCTTGACCCCACCACTCTGCTCCCCGCCGATCCCGGTGCGAATGCGAAAGCCGTAGACCCCCTGAATACCCCCTGGATCCCCGAACTGCTTAGTTTCTTGGAGTTCTTTACCCTTCTCCGCTAAATCGCCCAGTTTCTCGATCAGATTGGTGAGGCCACCCAGAAAACCGCCGAGATCGCCGGCGCTCGATTCCGGGGGCGTCTTGGACTTCGTCATGTTGAGATGCCTTTCATAGGGTTGGAAGGAGGGCAATCCGATGCTCTTGAGGGCGAACTGATCAGCGAGAACGCCGACTGCCTGAAAACATAGGACATCCTCTTCGAAAATGCGCGTGCGGTCGATTCAGATGCCGTCACATTGGGTTATCGCCTCCGATGCTGTTGACGGCGACGACGCCGACTATCAGAGAACACAGGACACCGTCACCGATCATACGCGCGCAATCGATTCAAACCCGTGGCATCAGGTCAGTGCCTCGGGCGTTCGGGAGGTGCCGTTCGTTGGCCAAGCTGAAGCATTGTGAGGAGGATATCGTCAGGAAGACGGCCTTGGAGCGAGTGCAGCTTGCCGAGAAAAATCAGCCCCTGATCGCCCGGCTCGAGAGTCGTGGCGATTCGCGAGGCGATGAATCCGTCCCTCGCCTCGAGCAGTTGCCGGGCCTGTTCCTCGATCGCCGTCGCCCCGATCGAGGAAGGTCCACGGGATTCGTCCGCGCTCAGAAGAGATCGATGAAACTCGTATTCCTTGACAAGGAGCGGGGGCGATTCCGTGCCTGTGAGCCGTGCGCCTCGTTCGATGAGATCGACAAGTAGGCGATGATTGGCACTACCCGCGAGGGCCAGTTCACGGACGATTTTCTCCTCATGGTCACAGATGGGTAGACCATCCTGGTAGAGCCGTACGCGTGGATACTCCAGGCCGAGGTCGTCGATCATCCGGCGGATTTCTTTCCACAGTGCGTCCACGTCGCGCAAATGGGCGTCCCACTTTGCCTTGCCCAGCCGTCGCGTCGAGAGCCTTGCGACCGAATCACCCAGACTACCCATGTCCTGCTTGGTGTGAACAATGGGAACCCAAAGCAAAGACCGCTGTTTGGAAGCCGCGCGGGAAATCGTCTTACTTGGTGCATTCATGGCTGAACCTCGTCTGGCTTTAGAAATCGCGTTTCCAAGGCGATATTCGCCTCTATAATCTAGCACCGAGTCGGGGCCAATCGGGAACAGGGTGTGGCAGGGGCGCCGCCGATCTTCACAATGTCAGCCGTACGTGCCCCCTTATACCGCTTGGCCGGCACTGGCCGGGCTTGGGATTGACGGGGCACCCTCCCCCCGATCGCCGAACGCATTGGCCCGCTCGGCGGTGCTGCCGTAGACGTCGCTGGCCAGGAGCTCGGCGGCGAGCACGTCGTCCGCGGCTGGAGAAGGCTACCCCTCGCGATCCTCGGCGCTCAGGACGTCTCTGGTGAAGAGGGTGCGACACCGCGTACCCGTGGCGACGCCTTTCACCATCGGCCGGGTATCCCGCCGGACCTCGGGGCCCAGCGGCGGCCGGGCCGGGGCGGGAGTCAGTCCCGCCACGGGACGTCGAACTGCGGGCGCGGAGCGAACCCATCGTTCATGGGCACGAAGCCCCGAAAAAGAGACTTGCGAATCGATTTGTGTGTCGACTACCCACTCGCGTGCGCAGGACGCGGTGATCGATGAGCCACTGGAGGTCCGTCATCGGAGGCGTTGCCGCCAGGCGCATTCGCGATTGGAGTCTCTGGGGCGTGCCATGAACCGGCCCCTGGTTTGGAGAAGGGGGACCAACCCGGCAGAATGACAGCCGTGGCAAGACTGGACTGCCTGTGCGCTTACTTGCGGCGATGGGCCGTGGGCCCCTGGCCGGGGGTTTGGCGCAGCGCCTTGGCCGCACTCCGGGCGAGGAACCAGCCATTGCGGGCATATCGACGGAAGAGCCGCCTCGGCTCCAGCCCCAGGCGGAACGCCCATTCCAGGCCGATCTTCTGCATCCACCGAGGGGCCCTCCGGATCCGCCCCGCGGCGAAGTCCAGGGCGGCCCCGACGTTGATCACGACGGGTACCCCCAAGGCATCGCGCCGCGCCGAGAGCCAGCGCTCCCCTCGCGGCATCGTGAAGGCGGTCATCAAGATATCCGCGCCCGACGAACGGATGCGGCCGATGATTTCCTGCTCCTCCTCGGGGGTCCATTCCCCGAATGGCGGACACAGGGTGCCCACGACTTGAAGGCCCGGGTAGCGCGCGGCGAGTCGTCGCGCCGCCTCATCGGCGATCCCTTCGGCTCCCCCCAGGAAGAACAGGCGATACCCCCGGGCGGCCGCCATCCGGCTCAGCTCGAAGATCAGGTCGGAGCCGGCCACGCGCTCGGGCAGGGGCGTCCCGGCCCATCGGGAGGCCCAGACCACCGGGGCGCCGTCGGCCAGGATCAGGGCCGCGGCGGCGTTGATCTCGCGGAGTTCGGGATGCTCTTCGGTGATCATGACGTAGTGCGTGTTGGCCGTGATGATCAGGCTCGGCCGGCCGGCTTCCACCAGCTCGGCGATCGCGGTCGTCGTCCCGGCCAAAGTCAGCGAGGCGAAGGGAACCCCCCAGAGCCAGACCACGTCCGCATGCATAGCCTTCATCCGCCTTGTCTCTGGGAATGCTCGAAAACGGCCGCTGCTCTCCCAACGATCCCGGCTGGCACCCAGCTTTCAGCATCATGGGATGGACTCCCAATACACGAGCCCGAACACGCTCGAGCGCCGAGTCCGCCTCAGGCCGGTCCGACCGTCGCCGCAATTCGCGCCGGCTGGCCCAGATAGAGTGGTTCGGGAAAGGCCCGTGATCTGGGACACGAGACTCAAGCCGCAGGGGCCCTGGACACAGCTTCCCAACCGGCCCGCTGCCGGTGCAGTCGCTCGGACATCAGCGGTTGAAGCAAAGGGAATGACGTCCGCAGGGTTTCCACAAAATAGCAGAATGCCCGAGTGCGATGCAATACAACCAAAATTGTTCAAGTCGTTCTGGTCCTACCGGATTCTCGGTGGAGTAAGAATCCGAGCTCGGGCGCCATACGTGAGCATGCCCAGTTGACGGCCCGACCGCGCGATAAGCCACATGCGCCAACACGTTGATCGAATCAACCGTCGCGCTCGGCGATGAGCAGGGCGACGGGGAAGCCGGCGAAGATGTCGGCCGCGGCCAGGGAGGGCTGCCCATCGCGATCCTCGGCGGTCAGGACCTCGCCGGTGAAGAGGTTGCGCCAACGCGTGGCCTGGGCGACGCCCGCGAGGATCAGCCGGGTGTCCTGCCAGACCTCGGGGCCCAGCGGCGCCCGGTCCGGGTCGGAGGTCAGGCCCGCTACGAGGCGCGGGACGTAAATATTCGCCGAACCCGTTTTTGATCTCGCCATAAATTGCCAGATTTGCCTGCCTTGACCGAAAAATAAGGATTTACATCAAGTGCAATTACTGCACATACGGGTTAGTCGAAGCTTTACCCGCTGGAGGACCGGCTGGCTCCTCCAGATGAAGAGCAGCTTCTTGGTGAATTCCAGGAACGACTTCTGCCGAGCGTCCAGCTCCCAGTTGAGCCAGGTGAGCTCGTTGTCCTGGCAGTAGGCGTTGTTGTTGCCATTCTGGCTGTGGGAGAGCTCATCGCCGCCCAGGATCATCGGCACCCCGATGGAGAGCATCAGGGTGGACATGAGGTTGCACTTCTGCCGCTCGCGGAGCTCGACGATCGCGGGGTCGTCGGTCGGCCCCTCGGCGCCGCAGTTCCAGCTATTGTTGTCGTTGGCGCCGTCGCGGTTCTCCCGCTCCGCCTTGGGCGCCCAGACCCGCCACCGGACCGAATCATCCCCATGCCCAATCGCCCCGCATCGCCGCACCGGACGGCCGTCGTTCCTCTCGTTCATGGCGGCTGCATTCGCCTCATTCAGGGGGATTGCAATTGACCAGATCGTTGGCGTTCGGATCGAGGGCCTGCTCGGCCCCGCCGGCCGCGGGCTGCTCTCGGCTTGCCCGCACATCTTGCCGGTCATTCCGTCGGGCCTCGCCCGGATAGGTCGCGGGGCGCCCGGAGAGCTTCGCATGCTGGGCGAGGTGGCGCAGGTAGCACGCCCAGGAGCACGACGATTCCCCGCAAACCGGGCAGAATACCGCATTCCTCAAGCGACTTGCACACATTATATAATAATTTGTATCAATAATTGATATATTTTTCATAACATATCCGCCTTACCGCGATTTAGGATGACGAGATCTCGAAGGAAAGAGACCTGACGCGACCCAGATCGGGCCGCCGTCGGACCTGCCTTCGATGCGCCCTCCTCGCCGATCCGCGGAATCCATTCACGAAGCCCGAACGCCACGCTTCTCCGTCCTGCAAGTCGCGTGCCACTTCCACGTTACGCGCTGGAGACGTCGCTTTCTCGTGGGAACTTTCTTGGTACAAGCCATGGGATTGCAAGGATTTGGGCGGTAGACTGGTCCGGGAAATAGTCGTTAGGACATCGATCGGATATGAGGCTGGCGTATGAGCTACGGATACTGGGGCAAGGCGAAAGAACGCGAGTCCGTCGCCTTCGACGCGAAGGCGTATCGACGTCAGAACCTGGCGCGGTGGGATGCCAGGTGGCACGCGTTATCGGTCCAGGCCCGGTACGTCTTCGTGCACGAGGTCAAGGGGCCTGCCAGGCAGCAGAAGGCGACTTCCATGCCGCCCAGCGTGTCGGCCGACACGTTCCCGCCCCATCTCCTGGAGGAGCTGACCGCCGCCGGATTCATCGAGGTTCAACCGGCCCGTTCCCGGGCTTTCAGCGATCGCGTGATCGCCCATGACGCGCTCTATGACTTCGTCTCGCGACTCCGAACGGTGCGGCGGCTGCACCTCCTGTCCGCCGACCTGCCGAGCGAATTCGCGAGATACGTCGATCACGCGTTTGTCCCCAGCCTGCTCATTGGAGTCCTGCACGACATCATCCGCAAGGCCGGGATCGAGGATCGCTTTCAGATCGAGGAAGCCCTGGAACGCTACGTGATGCACCATCGATGGCCCGGTTGGGTCGCCCGGACGCTGAAAACCCCCCTGGCGGATCGGATCATCGACGTCTTGAAGGAAGCCAAGGGTCCGCTCCCCCTGGCCGAGCTGCCCGGCCGGATCGAAGGGGCCAATCCGGACGAGGTCCGCGCGGTCCTGGACAAGCTGGTCAGTCATCTGGCACTGGTCGAGGACCTGGATCCGGAGACCTGGGACTTGATGGTGGGCTTCCTCCCGGCCGTTCGCGAGGAGCTGATCCGCGCCGGCGGTCCTCGCGAACGACCGCCGCTGCTGGCTCGCGAGCGGCCCAGGGAGATCGGCCCCGACGGCGGCACGATCGTCAACGATCTTCGCGCCGTGCTCCTCGAGGTCGCGAGCGAACCGCCCCGCCTCCGACAGGACGAGGCCCTGTTCCAGAAGGAGATCGATCGGTTTCAGTCCGCCCTGGACCCCCTGCCATCCTGGTTCTTGAGAGCCCTGGAAACGTCCGACGAAGGGCGGTTGGACCAAGCGTTGTCGTGGGCCCGTACGCTCCAACTGGTCAAGGATGAGCGGGAGGGGAATGAGGTCCGGCTCCAGGTCAGTTCCAAGGGCGAGAAATGGTTGGCCGGCGGCCTCGACGAGCAATACGCCAGGATTTACAAATTCCTGATGACACATGCGACGATCCATGATGTCTATGCACAACATCAAAGATTCTTATTCCCCGGTATCGACGTTTACAGCCATTACGAGCCCGGCGACGTGCGATTTCTCGGGGCGCAGGCGCTCGTCCGAAAGGTGGCGAAGGGGAAACCATTGCCCTACTACTGGAACGCCAAGCCCGAGGAGCTCGCGGCGCTGCGGGACTCACTCGATCGGGCGTTGGGCGAGTTGAAGCCAGGCGTGTTCTATCGGCTGGACAGCATCGCCTCGCACCTCGCCTTCGGGGATTACAACCCCTTGAACCTGGGGGTCGATCCGAAAGAGGTCGCCGTCTACTGGATGGATCGGATGGTACCCCCCCTGGAAGAGCAGCGTGAGGAGACTGGCCGGCTCTTGATCGATGCCTTCGTGCGCCGACGGCTGATCCCGCTCGGCGCGGTCCGGGCGGCGACCGACGACGAAGGGAAGATCTGCGTCGCGCGCGAGCCGCTCCTCGACGCCTATTTCGGCCGCGAGGTGGCCCTGGCGGAACGGGCTACAACCCCGGAGGCGGCGGCGCGGGTGGTGGTGCAGCCGGATTTCAGCATCATCATCATCGGCCTGAATCCGGCCCCCGCCGCCGAGCTGGCGCCGTTCTGCGAGCGGACCACGCGGGGGGGCACGCAGGGGGCGTTGATCTTGAAGATCACCCGCGAGTCGGTGGTCAAGGCGGTGAGCCACGGCCTGAAACCCGAGGAGGTCGTGGCCCGACTCGAACGACATGCCAGCAACGGGGTGCCCGCCAATGTGCTGCGGGAGGTCCGGGACTGGTCGAACTGGGTCCGCCGGGTCACCACCGCGACGCTGACCGTGCTCCAATGCCCCGACCGGGACACGGCCGATCGCGTCATGGGCGCCTTGAGGCGCCAGGCCGATCGCGTCAACGAGACCCTGGTCGCCATCGACCAGAAGAAAATGACCACGACCGATCGCAACAAGCTCCGGGCCCATGGGATCATCGTCCAGGGGGAATCCGTGGCCGGGGCGAAGAAGTCGAAGAAGCGGCCGAAGCGGTAATCCCGGGGCCGGGGGACCGCCGGACCGGGCCGGGGCGCGGGTCACATGCCTCTTGCATGCGGCCCGGTTCCGTTGAACAATTGTGGAATGGAATTCCCCCGCCGCGGCCGATCCGTCATCCGGGCGCGGGGGTCCTTTCGGAGGGCATCGAGCGTGGGCTCGACCGGGCCCTCCCTCGCGGGTTCGCACTCTTTCCAGGAAAGGAACGAATGATGAAGCCTCTGCGTGTGGGTCTGATGCTGCTGGGAGCGGCCGGTATGCTGGGCGCGGCCGGGCTGGCCGAGACCAAGGTCGAGGTCAAGGGCGTCCATCTCTGCTGCCCGGCCTGCGTCAAGGGCGTCGGGGCGGCGCTGAAGGATGTCGAAGGAGTCAAGGGCGCTTGCGACAGGAAGGCCAAGACCGTGACGCTCACGGCCGCGGATGAAGCCGCGGCCCAGAAGGGCATCGATGCCCTGGCCGCCGCCGGGTACCACGGCGAGCTCGACACCAAAGCGGTGAAGTTCCCGACCGACAGCGGCGCGACCGTGGGCAAGGTCAAGAGCCTGACCGTGACCGGCATCCACAACTGCTGCGGGTCCTGCAACAACGCCATCAAGAAGGCCGTCAAATCGGTCTCCGGCGTCACCGGCGATACCGCCAAGGCCAAGTCCGAGACCTTCGAGGTTACCGGCGACTACGACGCGACCAGGCTGATCCATGCCCTGCACGAAGCCGGCTTCCATGCAAAGATCAAGAAGTGACATCTCCTGACGCGGCCATCTTCCGGAATGCCGTGGTATGGCCTCCGGAAGAGTAGGCTCTTGGGGCCTCTACGACTTTTGTGATAGGATGGGCCGGACGGGAGCGTGGCTCCCTGATGGCCCCCCATCCCAATACGCGAGGCCCGACGATGTTGACCTCCGGCTGCGTCTCGATCCTTCTCACGGCGATGCTCGCCTGGTCGCCCCCGGGCGCGTCCCCCGAGGCCGCCCCGGTCGCCTTCAAGCTCCAGGACTTCCGCGGGGCGTGGCATCGTCTCGAGGATGTGCGCGAGGGCAAGGCCGTCGTGATCGCCTTCCTGGGGGTCGACTGCCCGATGGCGAGCCTCTACGCCCCGAGGCTCGCCGAGCTTGCCCGGGGTTACGAGAAGAAGGGGGTGGCGTTCTTCGGGGTCGACGCCAACCAGCAGGATGCCCCCTCGTCACTGTCGCGGTTCGCCCAGGAGCATGGCCTGACGTTCCCGTTCCTGAAGGACGTGGGGAACGAGCTGGCGGACCGGCTCGGCGTCGATCGGACGCCGGAGGTCTTCGTCCTGGACGCGGGCCGGGTCGTGCGCTATCGCGGCCGGGTGGACGACCAGTACGGCTTCGGGGTCCACCGCCCGGCCCCGACCCGTCGCGACCTCGCCGAGGCGCTCGACGCAATGCTCGCCGGCCGACCGGTAGCCACGCCGAAGACCGAGCCCGTCGGCTGCCGGATCGGCCGGATCGCCAAGTCCAAGGGGGCCGGCGACATCACCTATTCCCGACAGGTGGCGCGGATCCTCCGCGATCGCTGCGTGGCCTGCCACCGCGATGGGGAAATCGCCCCGTTCTCGCTGTCGACCTACGGCCAGGCCGCCGGCTGGGCCGAGATGATCGACGAGGTCGTGCAGTCCCGTCGCATGCCTCCTTGGCACGCCAGTCCCGAGCACGGCTCGTTCTCGAACGAGGCCCGGCTCAGCCCCGAGGAGAAGCAAACGATCGCCGCCTGGGTTGCCGGGGGCGCACCCGAGGGCGACCCTCGCGACCTACCCGAGCCGGCTCATTACGTCGAAGGCTGGCGCATCCCCGCCCCCGACCTGGTCATCGCCTTGCCGAAGTCCGTCAAGATCCCCGCCGATGGCACGATGCCCTACCAGAACTTCCTGGTCGACCCCAAGCTCAAGAAGGACGTCTGGGTAAAGGCGTCGCAGGTGCGCCCGGGGAACCCGTCGGTGGTCCATCACCTGGTCGTCTTCGTGCTCCCGCCGGGTAGCCGAGGCTCGGAGACCCGGGTCGATTTCCTGGCCGCCTACGCCCCCGGGATGCCCCCGCGCATCCTGCCCGAGGGGACGGGCCGCCTCGTCCCCGCCGGCTCCCGGCTGATGTTCCAGGTCCATTACACCCCGCGCGGGATCCCCCAGACCGATCGCAGCGAGATCGGACTGGTCTTCGCCGACCCCTCGACGATCCGCAAGGAGATGACCGCGATCGCCGCGATCAACATGAAGCTCAGCATCCCGCCGGGGGACGCCGACTATGCCGCCGAGGCCGCGCATCGCTTCGACCAGGACACGATCCTCTACTCGCTCCTGCCCCATATGCACCTGCGCGGCAAGTCGTTCCGGTTCGAGGCCGTCTTCCCCGACGGCCGTCGCGAGGTCTTGCTCGACGTCCCCCGGTATGAGTTCGAGTGGCAGAACGTCTATGTGCTCTCCCGGGCGATGCTCATGCCCGAGGGGAGCGTGCTGCGATGCCTCGCCCGATACGACAACTCGGCCGACAACCCCTCGAATCCCGACCCGAAGGCGACTGTCACCTGGGGCGAACAGACGCGCGACGAGATGCTGGTCGGCTACGTCGAGGTCGCATCGGCCGACCAGGACCTGAGCCTGCCCGGTCCGTCGATCCGGGCGATGGACGACGGCCGATACGAGGTGACGTTCCGATACCAGCCTCCCGCCGGTCCCAAGGCGGTCTACCTGGCCGGCAGCTTCAACGACTGGAAGCCGACCGCGATGAAGATGGACGGCCCCGACGCCTTGGGCCTTTACCGGGCGAAGCTGGTCCTCGCGGCGGGCGTACACGAGTACAAGTTCGTCCTCGACGGCACTCGATGGCGACAGGATCCCTCCAACCTCAGCAAGGGGGGCGGCTTCTACCACAACAGCGTCGTGGAGGTCGGCAAGGCACCGGCTCCGGAGCGAGCCGGCCGCCGCAAAGACTGAAGCTTAATGACTGATCTGCTCGCGCACGAGCTCTTCGAATAGCTCCGGCCGTCGCGTCCGTAGCATGTAGTTGGCAAGGGCGCGCTCGCGGGCGATCAGGGCCGCATCGCATGTCGCCACGAGCATCTCCTCGCGGATGCGCTCCTGCTGCGTGACGGCGATCAGCTCGCCGTCGGGTCCCCAGATCAGGGCGGCGCCGGCGTGGTGCGGCTGATTCTCGCTGTCCCTCGGCCAGAGATCGACGTATCCCGCGCGGCCGACCTGGTCCGCCAGGATCGCGAAGCAGGCGTTTTCGCGGGCCCGGAGGGCGTACTTCCTGAGGAAGTCATGGGAGTATCGGCGAGCGCGGGCCTCGCTCTCGGGCGTGTCGTCCCAGAGCTTGAAGCGGCCGGCATGCGGCATCAGGATGACCTCGGCGCCGCGGAGGGCCAGCACGCGGGCGACCTCGGGGAACTGGTTGTCGTAGCAGATGACGATGCCGACCTTGCACGGGCCGATGTCGAAGACGGAGATCTCGCGGCCACCCTTGTAGTAGAACACCTCGTCCCGGGACAGGTGCAGCTTCCGTTGCTTGCCGATGTAGCCGCCCGGGCCGATCAGGACCTGTGTATTGAAGACGATGTCGCGTTCCTTCTCGCTCAAGCCGGCGCACAGGGTCAGGCGGTGGCGGCCGGCGATCTCTTCCAGCCGGCGGACGCTCGGCCCATCAGGGACCGGCTCGGCCAGTTCCCAGGTGTTCGGAGTGCAGTGGCCGTGGATGACCAGCTCGGGGAACAGGACCAGTTCCGCGCCCTCCGCCGCGGCCTTGGCGCACCAGGCATCGATGCCATTCAGGACCCGTTCGGGTTCGCCGAGGAATCCGTTCATGCTCACCGCGGCCACACGGGTCGTTCTCATGGATTGCCCCTCCGGTAAAGAGTCGCTCTATTGTGCGTTCTCTCGCGCCCGATCACAATCTGGGAGCAGGGAGCCGGCCTGGCCCAGAGTGTGTGATGAACCACAAGCTGTAGGCGGGGTCTATGACCCCGCGATCGAACCCGCAGCCTCACAGAGGCCGCCTAATGAGTTTTGACTCTCAGAATCGGTAGGTGCATCGACCTAGGGACGCCACGATCTCGTGTTTGGACGGGTCGAGCTGCACCCCCAGGTGTACGCCCGAATCGCCGATTATGAGAGTCAAAAAC
>JBKQHM010000462.1:0-22601 GCA_052148775.1 Isosphaeraceae bacterium
CTAAAGCATAACTTACGCGTCTCGTCCCCTCTCCCTCCGGGAGAGGGCCAGGGTGAGGGCGGTCGCCGAGGCAACCCCGTAAACTGCTCGCGCGTTTCCCCCAGACCCTCATCCCAACCCCCTCTCCCGGCGGGAGAGGGGAGGAATCTCTGCCAGGTTCAACAAAAAACCTCGCTCGGGCCCCGCACCCGGTGTGCAGCCGAGCAGAAATCGGATGGGGGCCGAGCGAGGAAACGAGGTAGTTGCAACAATCGTATCCGGCATGCGGCGTGTGCGGGCTACTTGGAAAAGGTGTCCCGCAGCGCCAGGTTAATCTCCAATACGTTTACCAGGGGTTCGCCCACCAGTCCGCCCAGCGGCGAATAGCTCTTCTGATCGATCAGCTTCTGGATGTCTCCACGGATCGTCTCCTTTTCGCCGTGCGTCTTCTTCGCCCACGCGGCGGCCACGCGGTCCAACTGCCAGAGCGCGTTCTTGTAGGTGATGTCCGGGTCCAGGCCCGAGCCGGAGGTCGTCACCGCGTCGGCGGGAACCAACTCCAGCTCGACGCCGGGGTGGTCGGTCAGCCACATGTCGAAGAAGCCGGCCTGGATATCGGACCCTTCCTTGACCGGCTCGATGCGCTTCTCCGTCTTGCCGTCCTTGGTCTTGTGCTCGACGGCGCCGAGGAACGTGCCTGGGTGGTCCTTGGAGAAGCTGGTGAAGAACGGCCCGGCCAATCCGGGGGCCATATCTTCGGGCTTCGGCTCCGGGTTATCGGGGTTGTCGGCCTGCCACTTTTTGACATCCGCGGGGTGTGTCTTCGCCCAGTCGGCCAGGTACGCGGCGTTGAGTTTGTCGGCCTTGACCCAATTCTGGAACCACGTCCCGGCGGTGGTCGGATAGAGCGTCGCCCATTGCTCCACGATCCCCGGCTTTCCTTGGAACTGGTCTTTCTGGAACCAGCTTTCGATATCCGGGGCAACGAGCTGGCCCGTTTTCGGGCCGCTGCGGTACGTCACAATCGGGCCGAGTTGCCGGGCCACGCGGTCGCGGAGCAGGCAGTTGCTGGCGGCCCAGTTGGAAGCGCCGGAGGCGGCAGCGTTGTACGACGCCGCCGAAGGCCGGGGTTGGAAATACTCGTCGGCCGTGAACGGCTGAGCGATGAGTTGTGAGCCTATGGGATGGCCTTGCCCATCGGTCAGCAGGCTTCCCTGGGCCTTGTCATGGAACACCGTTTGGCCAATGCCCCACAGCACGAGCGGGTACAGCACCGAGCAGAGGAGCACGGTGAGGACCAGCAACCAAAGGTTGGCACGGAGATGGGCGAGCATGGCATGGTTCCTTGAAGAATGTAGAAGTTAGAATCCCGGAGCGGTGTGCATGTCAACTTCTAACTCCTAACTTCCAACTCCTTGTTATGCAATGATGTGCAGCGCGACCAGGACCAGGTCGATCAACTTGATGCCGAGGAACGGCGTGATGACACCGCCCAGCCCCCAGATCAGCAGGTTGCGGCGGAGCAGGGCATCCGCCCCCACGGGGCGATATTTGACCCCTTTCAGCGCGATCGGGATCAGCAGCGGAATAATGATGGCGTTGAAGATCACTGCCGAGAGGATCGCCGAGGTGGCGGAATGAAGGCCCATAATGTCCAGCGGCTTCAACCAGGGCAGCGTCGCGGCGAACATCGCCGGGACGATGGCAAAATACTTGGCCACGTCGTTGGCGACAGAAAACGTCGTCAGTGCCCCGCGCGTTATAAGCAGTTGCTTGCCGATCTCCACCACCTCGATGAGCTTGGTGGGATCGCTGTCGAGGTCGACCATGTTGCCGGCCTCCTTGGCGGCCTGGGTGCCGGAGTTCATCGCCACGCCGATATCCGCCTGGGCCAGCGCCGGGGCGTCGTTGGTCCCGTCGCCCATCATGGCGACGAGCTTGCCGCCGGTCTGCTCCTTGCGGATGTAGGCCAGCTTGGCCTCGGGCGTGGCCTGGGCGATGTAGTCATCGACCCCGGCCTCCTCGGCGATCGACTTGGCCGTGAGGGGATTGTCGCCGGTGACCATCACGACCCGCAGCCCCATCTGGCGGAGACGGGCGAACCGCTCGCGGATGCCCGGCTTGAGGATGTCATCGAGCTTGATCAGGCCGACGATATCGTCGCCGGAGGTCACGGCCAGCGGCGTCGCCCCCTTCGAGGCGATCGAGTCGACGGTGTCCTGGTATCCGTCGGGCACCGAGCCCCCTCGCTCCCTGGCCATCTTGGCGATCGTATCCGGGGCCCCCTTGCGAATCCGCGTGCCGTCGGGCAGGTCGATGCCGCTCATGCGGGTCTGGGCGGTGAACTCGACGAATCGGCTGCCGTTGGGCGCCTCGAGTTCCATGGTGTACTCGCGGCGGGCCAGTTCGACGATGCTCTTGCCCTCGGGGGTGGTATCGGCCAGCGAGGCGATCGCCGCCATGCGAGCCAGGTCGCGATCGGTCGTCCCGCCCATGGGCACGAACAGGGTCGCCTTGCGGTTCCCCAGCGTGATCGTCCCGGTCTTGTCCAGGAGCAGGGTGTCGATGTCGCCGGCGACCTCCACCGCCTTCCCGCTCTTGGCGATCAGGTTGGCGGCCAGCGCGCGGTCCATCCCCGCGATGCCGATCGCTGCCAGCAGGGCCCCGATCGTCGTCGGGATCAGGCAGACCAGCAGCGCGATCAGGGTCGGGATGTCGAGGGTGATGCCGTAATACAGGGCCATCGGGTAGAGGGTCGCCGTCACGATCAGGAAGATGATCGAGAACGCGGCGAGGATGATGGTCAAGGCGATCTCGTTGGGCGTTTTCTGGCGCGAGGCCCCTTCCACCAGGGCGATCATCCGGTCGAGGAAGCTCTCGCCGGCGCCGGCGGTAACCTCGACGACGATGCGATCGGATAGGACCCTTGTCCCGCCCGTAACGCCCGAGTGGTCGCCCCCCGCCTCGCGGATCACCGGCGCGCTCTCGCCGGTGATCGCCGACTCGTCCACCGACGCCAGGCCCTCCACGATTTCGCCGTCGGTCGGGATGACCTGACCGACCTCGACGACGACGCGGTCCCCCATCTTGAGCAGCGTCGAGGAGACCTCGACGATCTCGCCCGTCGCCTCCAGGCGAAATGCGATCGTATCCTGCCGCGTCGCCCGCAGGCTCTGCGCCTGGGCCTTGCCCCGCGCCTCGGCCAGCGCCTCGGCGAAGTTGGCGAACAGCACGGTCAACAGCAGGAGGATCGCGAGCGCGGACTGGTAGACGATCAGTCCCACGCCGGCGCCCCGGACGATCGAATCGATGGCGATGATCGTCGTCAGCACCCAACCGACCTCGACCAGGAACATGACGGGATTGCGCGCCATGTTACGCGGATCGAGCATCGCGAACGACCGGATCGTGGCCATCCGGACCAGCGCGGGCTCGAAGAGCTTGAGTCGGCGCGTCTGCCGCCTCTGCAGCTTCAGCGCCCGGGCATCCGATGGGGTCCGCTCGGGGACCTGAGTGGGAGTGGCAAGGCTCATCATGTCCTCAAGTGTTCAGTATTCCGTGTTCAGGATTCCGTAATGCCTGTCGCCTTATTCCCGGGCGGCGTCAGGGCACGGCCGCGGTCGTGGATAGATGGTCGGCGATGGGGCCCAGCACGACGGCCGGCATGAACGACAGCGCCCCCACCAGGAGCACGGTGCCCAGCAGCATCACGCCGAAGGTCAGGTCGTTGGTCAGAAGCGTCCCTGACGACGGCGGCACCCGCTTCTTCTGCGAGAGGAAGCCGGCGATCGCGATCGGCAGCACCAGCGCGGGATATCGGCCCAGCAGCAGGACGACGCCGGTCGCGATGTTCCACGGGGGATTGTTATCCCCGAGGCCTTCGAAGCCCGACCCGTTGTTGGCCGAGGCGGAGGTGAACTCGTAGAGGATCTCGCTGAATCCGTGCGGGCCGGGATTCAGGACCGTCGTGCGTCCCCAATCCGTCGCCGCGAACATCGCGGCGCCGCAGCAGATCAGCAGCGGATGGATCAGCATGGCGACCATGGCCAGCTTGACCTCGCGCGCCTCGACCTTCTTGCCCAGATACTCGGGCGTCCGCCCGACCATCAGCCCGGCGAGGAACACGGCGACGATGACATACATCAGCATGTTCAGGAACCCGGCCCCGATCCCGCTGAAGTCGACGTTCAGCATCATCAGGGCCATCGGGACGACCCCGCCCAGCGGCCGGAAGCTGTCGTGCATCGAGTTGACCGACCCGTTCGAGGTTGCGGTCGTCATCGCGGCCCAGGTCGCCGAGGCGACCGGCCCGTGCCGAACCTCCTTGCCTTCCATGTTGCCCCCCGAGGCGGCTACCGGCAGGCCCTCGGTCGCGGCGCTCGGCTGGACCTCCGACCCGATCGCGATGATCAACCCGACCAGCAGCAGGAGCATCATGACCCCGAAGATGACTGCGGCGTGGGCGCGGTCCTTGATCATCCTCCCGAACATCACGATCGAGGCCATCGGGATGATGATGATCGAGACGACTTCCAGGAGGTTGCTCCAGGGGCTCGGATTCTCGTAGGGATGGGCCGAGTTCGGGCCGAAGAAGCCGCCGCCGTTGGTGCCGAGCTGCTTGATCGCGACCTCGGCCGCCACCGGCCCCATCGAGATGACCTGCGAGCCCGACTCGAGCGTGCTCGCCTTCGCGGCCCCCTGGAATGTCATCGGCATCCCGGCCGCCACAAGCAGCACGGCGGCGAGGAGCGACAGCGGGACCAGCACCAGCACCAGGCTCCGCGCCGTATCGAGGTAGAAGTCGCCCAGGTGACGGTCGCCGCGCAGCCCGCGGATGACCGCCAGCATCACGGCCAGCCCGCAAGCCGGCGTGACGAACTGGAGCCAGACGACCCCGCCGAGCTGGCTGAAGTACGACAGGTGCTGTTCGCCCGAGTAATGCTGCAAGTTCGTGTTGGTCACGAACGAGCAGACCGTGTTGAAGATCACGGCCGTGTCGGCCCCGGGATGGTCGATACCGGCGGCGTCCTTGTAGCCGAGCGCCGTCAACGGCCCTTTGCCGTCCGGGTTCAGGGGCAACTGGCTCTGGGCCAGCAGGATCCCGAACGAGAGCACGAACAGCACGGTGTTGAACGCGAGCATCGCCAGCGCGTAGCGTTTCCAGTCCATCTGCGACGGCTCGCGGTGCCCGAACGCGCGGAGCAACGCCATCGGTACGGCGTCGATCCCCTTGCCCACCCGCTCCGGCGCGGGATCCAGGGCGCGGGCCATCCACCAGCCTAGGGGCAGCGAGCCCGCTACCGGCAGGCCGATCGCCCAGAACGGATGCAAGAGTGACCAATCCACTGAACAATCTCCGGGTCGAGTAGTATCAGAATCGTTCCGGCCGGATCATCACGTAGCCGAGATAGATCAGGGCCGCCACGGTCAACAAGCCTGTCAGGTAGATCATACGAGGCTTCCTTCGATCAGAGGTGGTCGCAGGCCGCGACCAGGCCGAAGAACGAGGCAAACATACCCAGACCGAGGACGCATGTGACGAAGGACACGAGCTCCTCCCTTTCTCGAGAATCGATGCGGCGAGTCCGTCAAGGTGCCCCCGGGTTGATGAGCTTGCTATTCGCGTCGAGGCCGAACCGCTGGCAATATCGTCTCATGCCGTCCAGCGCCAGTCCATGGTGAGGGTCCCCGGTCAAGGCCTTGCGGTAGGCGTGGTACGCGGCATGGTGCTCACCCAGGCCCTCGCGAAGCGCGCCCAGCAGTGTCTGCGCCTCGATCGAGCAGGGATCGAGGTCGATCGCCCGGCTCACGAGTTCCTCGGCCAGGGCGTATTGCCCATGCCTCAAGGCTCGGTCGGCCAGGGCCAGGGTCTCGGCGAACCGATGGGCCGAGGCGGCGAGCGAACTCGGCGCGGGGCGGTAGGGCTCGGTCCCGACCCCGGTGCGCGGTATCAGCGCCTGGAATACCGTCTGACGCAAGGTGGCCGGCTCGACCGGCTTCGCCAGGAAGTCGATGGCGCCCAGATCCATCGCACGCAGGGCACTCGGGACGCTCCCATGCGCCGTGAGGATCACGACCGGCACATCGATCCCCTCGTCCCTGAGACGTCGGAGCGTCTCCATCCCGTCGAGGATGGGCATCCGCAGGTCGATGAGGGCGAGGTCGGCCGGGTCGTCCCGGAGAAACTCTAGGGCTTCCTCGCCGTCCTGCGCCTCGATCACGACATAACCGGCGGTCTCCAACGCCACGCGGAATCCGAGCCGACAATTGGCCTCGTCGTCGGCGATCAGGATCCGTGAGGACTCTCCCCTGCGGATCGTTTCCTGGCTTCCCTCGAACCACTCCGGCCTGAGCCGGTTCATCCCATGACGATCAACTCCGGTTCTCACGTTTGCCCCCGACTTTTCGATACCTTCCACTCCAGGGTCGTAAAAAAAAGTGAGCCGGAGTAACTCCTTTAGCATCGCGCGTGCCATACTCGGAGGTCCGAATCCAACTCCATACGCAGCCTGGGATTATGGCCGTCGTTTCCCGAAGCGAGCCGGGCCGCACGGGCTGCGCCGTGCAATCTGCACGATCGTCCGCCCCGGTGGGATTGCAAAGTGCATGAAGCGCGACCTCATGGATCCGCCTTCCCTGCTTGCGGCTTCCTCCGATCAGAGGCGGTCGCAGCCCTCAACCAGGGCATAGAAGAGCCCGAAGAACACCAGGCCCAGCGCGAGCGTTGCAAGGGACATCATGAGAATCGTCCTTTCGTGGAAGGAAATCGACCGGTATGGCGAATGAAACAAACGAGTTCGCATTTCTGAATTTATTCGAGTGGAGAGGGAATCGGCGCCTTCCCCAGCCGGAGCGCTCGATGATTGGGTTGCCTACGGAATGACCGCATCGAACCGATTCGAGCCCGACGCGCCAGCGAGTGAATTCCGCCCGGGATCATCAATCCACTCTTCGGGCTCGTATCAACGGTCTGCAATCCAATCGTGAAGCGTTCTAACGTTTCTTCCGAGCGACGGCGCCGCTCGGAAACCAGTCCCGCAACACCCCATAAGAGCCCTGCCCTTCCTTCTCCTTCAGGATCAGGAGGCGATCGAGAAGCTCGTGGGCCTCCTCCGACCGGCTATCGAGTACGATGACGTCCCGGAGCAGCCGCTCCGCTTCCTCGAACTCGCCGCGATTCACGGCGCGCTTGGCGCGAGCGAGGTCGAACGCGATCCCCTCGGAGCGATCCGACGCCTTTTCCGTGACTTCCATCCTTGGCGGCGGCGGTTCGACCTGGCGGCGGATGACGTCGGCGACGGTCTCGCGAAGGGCGTGCGGCGTGATCGGCTTGGTCAGGAAATCGATCGCGCCGAGCCTCATCGCCATGACGGCGTCGGGGATGCTGCCGTGGGCGGTCAGCATCACGACGGGCGTGACGTTCCCCTCGGCGCGGAGGCGGCGGAGCGTCTCCATGCCGTCCATCTTGGGCATCCGCAGGTCGAGCACGACGAGGTCGCATGGCGACGCGCGCAGGTGGCCGAGACACCCGGCCCCGTCCGCGGCCTCACGCACCTGATAGCCGGAGGATTCCAGCGCGGTGCGCAGCATCAGCCGCACGTTCGGCTCGTCGTCGACGATCAGGATACATCTTGCGGGGAGCATAGGATTGGGCCTCTCGAGTCGGACGGATCGCGGGCAACGTGGCAAGCCGGGAGCGTGAACGCGAACGTCGTACCCTTTCCCGGTTCGCTGCTGACCTCGATCTGGCCCCCGTGGGCGGTGAGGATCTCGCGGACGATCGCCAGGCCCAGACCCACGCCCGCGGCCTGGTGACTGCCGGGGATCCGGTAGAATTTCTCGAAGATTCGCGGCAGATGTTCGCGGGCGATGCCTTCGCCCGTATCCCGGACGCGGAATAGGATCAGGTCTCCTTCCGGCTGGGCCTCGACACGGATCGAGCCCCCTCGCGGCGTGTGCTGGATCGCATTGACGATCAGGTTGTCGAAGACGTGCTCGATCCGATCGCGATCGACCATGACGCAGGCGAGCTCGCCGTCGACCTCGGTATCGAGCGTGATGGAGGCATCCTCGGCCCGCGATTGCATCCGCGCGGCAGCACCCTCGACCAGCTCGTTGACGAGGACCGGCTGGAGGTCCAGCTTGACGCGGCCCTGCTCGATCCGGGTCAGGTCGAGCAGGTCGTTGATCATGGCGAGGATGCGATCGGAATCCTGGCGCGCCGCCAGGAGCAGCTCGATCTGCTTGGGCGTGAGCGGGCCGACGACCTCTTCCAGCAGCAGGTGCACGGCCATCTGCACGCTGGTCAGCGGGGTCTTCAGCTCGTGGCTCACGGTCGAGACCATGTCGCTCTTCAAGCGATCCAGCAGGTGGAACTTGGTCACGTCCAGCAGGGCGACCGCGGCGCCGATCAGCTCGTCGGGTGCCGTCCGGATCGCGACGACGCGTGGCAGGAAGTATCGTTCCTGCCCGCCGTCGGACAACGGGATCGCCTGTTCGAGCGAGTGCGGCAGGTAGTCGCCCCGCCCGGCCAGCACGTCGTTGACCAGCGATTTCAGCGGCGCGATCGGATACCACGGGACGGAGGGCTCCGCCGCCGGGACGACGCTCAGCAATCGACGCGCCGCCGGATTGGCCTGCTCCACCGAGCCGGCGAGCTCGACCACCACCACCGGGTCGGGAAACGAGTCGATCGTCGCCTGGGCCGTCTTCTGCGCGCGGAGCAGCCGGGCCGTACCGGCTTGCCGGTAGTCGCGGAGGGTCCGGGCCATCTCGTTGAACGCCTGGGCCAGGTCCCCCAGCTCGTCGCGCGAGGCCGCCGGCACGATCTGGTCGAGCTCCCCGCGCGCCAGCGCTCGTGCCCCGTCGGTCACCGCATGGATCGGGTTCAGGATCGACCGGCTCAACCTCAGGGAGACCCCCACCGTCAGGGTCGCCGCGGCGATCAGCGCGACGATCATCAGCCGGATCGAGGTCGCGGCGTTCTCCCGGGCACGCCGGTCCATCGCCTTCATATTCTCCTGATTGAGCCGCAGCACCTGATCCGCACTCTTGCGGATCGTGTCGAAGGTCGGCTCCAGCTCGCGGGCGTAGACATCGGCCCTCCGCCACGGTGGTTCCGCCGGCAGGGCGAAGAAGCGATCGGCCGCGGCCTTGTACTCGCCGAACAGGCGTCTCAATTCATCGGCGGCTTCCTGCTCTCCCGGCACGGTGATGTTACCCAGCTCGATCTCCAGGTTCTTCTCGAACAACGGCCGATACTCGTTGAATTGCTCCCGCCCCCGATCGTGCCGCCCGTCGACCGAGAACGCACGACCCGTATCCATCCGCTCGATCACTTCGAAGAGCAGGCCGGAATCCATCCGCTCGATCGCCTCTTTCATCCCCTCGGCCGCCAGCACGCTCCTGTAGTTCTCCCGGAGGATGACATCGATGTTATTCCCCAGGCGGTAGAACATGACGACGGCCCAGAGGCCAAGCGCCACCAGGATCGCCAGTGTCGGTACGAGCCCTATCAAGAGCTTGGCTTGGAGCGTCTTCATCTTTTTTTCCGTCCCTTGTCCACCCAAGACGCGATTGTCGTGCCACCAGCGCGGCAGCCGGCCGGTCCCCGTTCCAATCGCTTGTCAGCCATGAACATAAGGTTTGCGACCCGCGTGACATGCACCCCGGTCGCCGGGCCACCACATCGTGCAAATCGCACGAATCCCGGGGCCCGAGCATGCAGATTGCATCCCGGTGGAGCGATGACGGAATGCTCCGATTCCTATCGCCGGCGGAGATCAGAGGCCGAGCTGCTTGCGCTTCCGATAGAGCGTACTCGGGTCGACGCCCAGGATGCGTGCGGCGTCCTCCCGGCTCGCGCATCGGGCGAGGATGAGCCGGATATGCTCGGCCTCGAGTTGCTCGAGGGTCACCGGCTGACCCACCTCGATCGGGTTATCGGAGTGGGAACCAGACCGGGATGCCGCCGACAGGATGCGCCCGGGCAGATCCTCCAGGTCGAGGACGCGCCCCTTGGCGAAAATCGCGGCGCGCTCCATTGCGTTGCGCAGCTCGCGGAGGTTGCCGGGCCAGTTGTACCGGCCCAGGGCCTCGCGGGCCTCCGGCGTGAACCCCTCGATCGCCTTGCCGGTCTGGCGGGCGAAGAAGGCCAGGAGATGCTCGGCGAGCGCCAGCCGGTCCGATCGCGATCGCAGCGGCGGCAGCGCCAACTCGACCACATTCAGGCGAAACAGCAGGTCCTCTCGAAACTGGCCGGCGGCGACGGCGGCTTCGAGGTCGCGGTTGGTCGCCGCCACCAACCGGACGTCGGCCATGCGCGCACGCGCCTCGCCGACCCGCTCGTAGCGCCGTTCCTGGAGGAATCGCAGCAATTTCGGCTGGAGCGGCAGCGGCAAATCGCCGACCTCGTCGAGGAAGAGCGTCCCGCCCTCGGCCGCGGCCACCTTCCCTTCGGCATCCGCGACGGCCCCCGTGAACGAGCCGCGGACGTGGCCGAACAGGGCGCTCTCCAGCAACTCGGCGCTGAGGCTCGGGCAGCTCACCGTGACGAATGGCGCCCGCGCACGACGGCTCCAGCCATGGATCGCCCGGGCCAGCACCCCCTTCCCCGTCCCGCTCTCGCCCCGGATCAGCACCGACGCGTCCGTCGCCGCGACCTGCCGCCCCTGCTCCAGCACGACCTGCAACGCCGCGTCGTCGCTCTCGAGCGAGACCTCCGGGATCTCGCCCGCGATCTGCCCTTCCAGGTCATCCACGCGGTTCTGGAGGCTCCGGAACCGCTCCACGCGCTCCAACACCGCCCGGACCTGCGCCGGCGTGAACGGCTTGGCCAGGTAATCGAACGCTCCCCGACGCATCGCCTCGACTGCGTTGTCGATGCTCCCGTGCGCCGTGATGATCACCACGGCCATCCGAGGCGCACGCCGCAGGCAGGCCTCCATCAGGTCGAGGCCCGAGTCGCTGCCCAGCCGGAGGTCCACCAGCGCCACGTCGAATCGCGACCGCTCGATCAATTTCGACGCGTCGGCGATCCCCGTGGCGTCCTCGACCGCATGCCGCATCGACTCGAGGGCAACCCGCAGGGTCGCCCGGATATTCGGTTCGTCGTCGACGATCAGGATTCGCATTTTACTCATCGGTCATCGGTCATCGGTCATTCGACCATGGGGGACGCGACCCGGAGCCGGCGATCAGCTCAATACGGACGTCAACACGTTGCCGTCCACGTCGGTGAGGCGGAAGTCGCGCCCGGCGTATCGGTAGACGAGTCGCGTGTGATCGATCCCCATCAGGTGGAGGATCGTCGCGTGGTAGTCATGGACGTGCACGGGGTTCGAGGTGATGTTGATCCCGAATTCATCCGTCTCACCGAAGGTCATCCCTCCCCGAACCCCCGCGCCGGCCAGCAGGGCCGTGAACGCCTTGGCATAATGGTTGCGTCCCTTACTCTGGGGCGAATCGGTCCAGGGGGTCCGGCCGAACTCGGTGCAGATCGCCACGAGCGTCTGGTCGAGCAGGCCCCGCTGCCTCAGGTCCTTCAGCAACGCCGCGATCGCGCGATCCACCCTCAGGGCCTTGGGGCGGTGCTCCTCCATATTACCATGAGCGTCCCAGTTATTATTAGACCCGGTGTCAATAAGCTCGACGACGCGGACGCCGCGTTCGATCAATCGCCGTGCGATCAGGCACTGGTATCCGAACGACGTCGTGTCCCCCTCGGGGATGCCGTACGACGCGAGGACCGCCCGGGATTCCCGGCGGATGTCGAGCGCCTCGGGCGCCTCGCGCATCATGCCCCGGGCGACCTCGAACGTCGACGACCGCGCGCGGAGATCGGCATCGTCCGGGCGGGACTCCGCGTGATACGCGTTCACGTCCCGGAGCATGATCCGCTCCAGGTCGCGCAATCTGACCGGGCGCGCCGGCGGCCGCAGGTCGGGGATCGGCTCCGGACCCGGCACGATCCTCACCCCCTGATGAAGCGGCGGCAGGAAGCTGCTGTCCCAGACCTGACTGCCCGCATAGGGCAAGTGTTCGCAGAGCACCACGTAGGCGGGCAGGTTGGCGTTGAACGTCCCGAGCCCGTAACTCAGCCAGGCCCCGAGGCTCGGCATCGGCACCGTCGCCGATCCGGTGTGCATCGCCAGCACCGCCTGGAAGTGTTCGACGATGTCCGTGTGCAACGACCGGATCACGCACAGCTCGTCGGCCATGGCCCCCAGGTTCGGGAACAGCTCGCTGATCATCAGCCCCGACTCGCCGCACGCCCGGAACCGGAACGGCGAGCCCAGCAGCGGGCGATCGTGTGTCTCGTCGGGCCTCAGCCCAAATGACGGGACCGACTTCCCGTGATATCGGGCCAGCGACGGCTTGTAGTCGAACGTGTCGACGTGCGAGAACCCGCCCGTCAGGAAGATGACGACCAGGTTCCTGGCCTTCGCCTCGTGGTGGGTGGGCAGCGGCGCCAGCAAGCCCCCGCCGCCCTGCTCCGCCGCCGAGGCCAGCGCCGAGTAGATCCCCGGACCGCCCACCGCCGCAGCCGATGACGTCAAGAACGCCCGCCGCCCGAGCCGCTTCGACTCGCTCATGATTGCTTCACCACCGATATCTCGTCATTGGCAAAAACAAAGATCATTGAACCACGGAAGACACGGACTTACACGGAAGAATCAATCAAATCTCAAAAAAACAACATCAAATTAAATAGATTTAACGCTAACTTCTATCTGTATTTTTCCGTGCAAGTCCGTGTCTTCCGTGGTTAGACTCTCCTCTTCCGGGCCCCCTCAGCGGGCGACCTTCAATCGATGTAGAGGAACTCGTTGGCGGTCAGGAGGATCCTGGCGAGGCTGGTCCAGGTTTCGATCTCCGGGGTTTTCCCTCCGATTTCCGCGGTGGATGCCTCGCGGACGAAGCGGAGGGCGCGATCGAGCTCGCGACGATCCGGGGGTCGTCCCCACGCCAGTTGGTAGCCACGGACGATCCGCCCTTGGGGATCGGTCGAGTCGGCGATCATCCGGCGCGCGAGGCCCTCGGCGTTCTCCATGACGAACGGGTTGTTGAGGAAGTAGAGGGCCTGGAGCGGCACGGTGGACCGGCTGCGGACGTCTGTGGAGGAATTCGTGTCGGGCCCGTCGAAGAGGGCCAGGAACGGGTGCTTGATCAGGCGCTGGGTCATGAGGTAGACGCTGCGATGATCGGTCGGATAGACCGTCTTGAAGGCGTTATGCTGGGTCCAGTGCCAGTCCTCGATCGGCGGGAACGGATGGCGGCCCGGACGGCCGGGATCGAGTCGGCCCGAGACGGCCAGCATGGCGTCGCGGATCGACTCGGCGTCGAGGCGTCGGCGGGGATATCGCCAGAGCCATCGGTCGTCCGGGTCGAGCGCGGCATCGCGGTCGTCGTACTCGCTCGAGAGCTGATAGGTCTCGGACAGCACGATCTCGCGATGGATGGCCTTGATCGACCAGCCGCTGTCGACGAACCGGGCCGCCAGCCAGTCGAGCAGTTCGGGATGACTCGGCGGCTCGCCGCGCACGCCGAAATTGGACGGGGTGGCGACGATCCCCCGCCCGAAGTGGTGCTGCCAGATGCGATTGACCATGACGCGGGCCGTCAGCGGGTGCTCGGGGCGGGTCAGCCACCGGGCCAGCTCGAGACGCCCGCTGCTCCCCGACGCAAGGGGCGGGGGTGGCTCGCCGGCCAGGAATGCGAACTGAGGGACGCCATGCGGCACGACCGGTCCCGGACTGCCCGGATCGCCCCGTCGCTGGAGGGGCACATCCGTCGGCGTCCCCTCGGTCACGGCGTACCCGCCGGGTAGGTCCGTCGGAAGGGACGTCCTCTGCAACCGTATCTTCTCGGTCTTCAGCCCGTCCAGGCGGCGCCGGTTCCCGGCATCCGTCGACTTCTCCAGGACCGGGATGATCCGATCCAGTTCGGCGAGCCGTTCGCGATACGCCTCGAGCTTCGATCCGGCCCGGCCGGGCTCCTCGAGCGGGACGAACTTCATCCGCGGGAAACCCTTCGACTGGGTTTCCTCGGAGCCGGCCCAGGGGAAGCTCGTGCTGGCGAACATCCCGTACAGTGCATAATAGTCGGTCTGCGCGACCGGGTCGAACTTGTGGTCGTGGCATCGCGCGCATCGGAGCGTCAAACCCAGGAATGCGCGCCCAGTGGTCTCGATCGCATCTTCCAGGGTCAGGTGCCAGAGTTCGTAAGGCCCGGTCCCGTATCGCCGCGCGAGGGCCAGGAACCCGGTGGCCACGACCGATTCCGCATGCTCGGCGCCGGCCTTATCCCGGGCGAGGATGTCGCCGGCCAGTTGCTCGCGGACGAACCGGTCGTAAGGCTTATCTTCATTGAACGAATCGATGATGTAATCGCGATAGGCCGACAGCTCGGGCACCGGGTAATCGGCATTGTCTCCGGCGGTATCGGCATAATGGGCGACGTCCATCCAGTGCCGCCCCCAGCGCTCGCCGTAGTGCGGCGAGGCGAGCAATCGGTCGACGACCCTGACGAGGGCGCCCGGGCCGGCGTTGTCGAGGAAATCGGCGGTCTCCTCGGGCGTGGGCGGCAAGCCGATCAGGTCGAAGGTCAGTCGACGCAGGAGCGTGCCCTTCTCGGCGCGGCGCACGGGGCGCAAGCCGGTCGCCCGGCGTTTGCTCGAGATAAAACGATCGATCGGCCGATCGGACCAACCGGTCGGATCGGGCGGCGGCTCGATGACCTTGAGCATGTCGAAGGCCCAGTGTCCCGGCGTCGGGTGATGCTTGCCGACGATTGGCCGCCCTTTACCGACGGGCCAGACGGCCCCGTCGGCAACCCATTTCGCGAAGTCGGCGACCACCACATCGGACAGCCGCCCCTTGGGCGGCATCTTGACCTCATCGTGAGTCTGACGGATCGCCTGGATCAGCAGGCTGCTCTTCGGGTCGCCGGCCACGACCGCCGGGCCGCGGTCGCCCCCCTTGATCAGGGCTTCCCGCGAGTTAACCTTCAGCCCGCTGCTGGTCTTCTTGCCTCCGTGACACGACAGGCAATCGGTCGCGAGGACCGGACGGATCTTCGACTCGAAGAATGCCTCCGCAGAGTCGTCGTCGCCGCGTACTAGGCCGGAGAAGCTCAACAAGGCCAGGAGGCCCAGGGCCGAGAGTCGAGCCATCACGCCGACTCCTTGGTTGGGTGACTGGCCGATCAGCCTGAGCCACGCTCGGCCAGCTCATCAATCGACCAGGAGGTTTAACAGAAGTTACACAAGATCGCGCCGCCTGGCAATCCTCCCAACGAGATTGACGATCCTCGTCAGGGCGAGAATCCCGTATGTTGCGAACCGGCGCCTCGTGACCACGAACGTCAGAGATCGTCCAGCTTTCCGAATCGTACGCCGCAAAGGCCTGGGCTCGAGAACTCGCCATTCATTCTATTCGAAAGAAAAAGCCGCCGGAGGCCCGAATCTGGACCCCGGCGGCGTAAGTGCTCATCCTCGCGGAACTCAGGGTTTCACGATGACCTTCATTTCGGAGGTAACCGGCGGCGCCATCTCGATCACCTCGACCGACGGCTTGGCCTTGATGACCTTGAATTCCTTCACAACGGCGACCTCATCGACGACGCTGGTGACGCCGATCGTGTTCTCTACGAGTTCCACCGCACTCCGCTTGGCGGCAACGTTGAGCACCGATCCCCGAACGATCACAGCCCCACCCGGATGGACCTGGAATTGCAGCGCGGAACCGACGAATCGCTTGTCCCACTCGATCCGCTGCGTGACGCGTGCGAGCAACTGCCGCTCCTGGACGGTTGCCTGACCGCGTGCAATCTCGGACTCGACGCGGTAGCGGATGTTCTTCCCGGCGTTGTCCTGGGCCTGCCCGGCGCGACGGATGGGGCCGTCCTGTGCGAGGGCGGCGGATCCCATGAAGGCGAGTGTCAGCAAGGTCGCGGCAAGGGTACGTCGCATGATCGTGCTCCGTCTCTTTCTTATTTGTCATCGGTCATCGGTCATTAGTCATTGGAGTCACATCTTGGAAACGGCGACCCTGGTTCCTCGGATTTCTATCGACCACCCAATGACCAATGACCGATGACCAAGGAAAAAAAGGGATTCTTGTCGTACGCGAACCAGGGCACCGGCCCGATCGCGTTCGGCAATACCTAGCATCCGCCATGCCGAGTGGACTTGTAGATTTTTCAATCTCGCCGTTCGAACTCCCTCGGTCTTCTCGGTGGCTCAGGCAAGCGGATCCTCGCGCAAGGGCTCGAGGTCCCGGACGTTCTTCTGGACGGCAACGGCCGCGAACAAGCTGAGAACGAAGGACATCGCGTAGAACCCCTTCTCGCTCAAGGTCATCGACGCGTTCCACAGGCCCGCGGCCAGCAATGCGATGGTCAGCCCCAGTGAACCCCAACACAGGCCAAAGTAGATGTTGGTCACGGGAATGCCCTGCATCTGATCCCGGACCGACTTCTGTAAGGAAACGGCGGCGAACAGCCCGTACATCAGGATGGTGAAGTAGTAGCCCTTCTCATTGAGCGGCATCGCCGCGTTCCAGAGCCCGACGACATACGCGATCGCCCCGACGAACAGCGAGGCCCAGGACGCGCCGATGAACGCCGCGGTTGGACGCTGGATTTGTGGTTTCATGCTTCTCCTGACGATTTCGTGTCGTGACGTGGTGATCTCTTGAATTTGCATCGAGGATGCGTATGGTTACGCATGTTCACAGCAACGGATGACGACTGTGATGGGGTCTCAAGAGGAGTCGGGCGGCCCCACTTCGGGACGCCTCGGCTCCGGATCGTCGGGCCGCCGGTATCGAACGATTTGGAGACAACCGCCGGCGGTTACGGGTGACATCGATTCGAGCGACGAAAGCCAACTTCGTAGCGTATCCGCTGCCGATCAGCGGACGCAAGTCCCAGCGCCGGGGGAGGATCAAATCGGGGCACGCAGTTCACCAGTGCCACCACTGTCTGTGCATGAATGCGACGGCCGCGAGCAGGTCAAATGTGTCCCGACCGGGCTCGATCCACACGAGCCAGAGCCACGCCGCCGGGCCGACGGAGCCGATCAACCTCGTGGCACCGGATGCGGTGCCCGTCAAGTGCTGCCACCAGAAGAATGGCGTGTCGAACGTCCAGGAATCGCCATGAGCCAGCTTCATGCTGTGGCGCTTGCGGACCATGGACCGCACCGATAACCTCCACACGAGCTCACCATTTCGTCGCATCGTGTATTGCAAGCCGGGCACGAGCCCCTCAGGGCGAATGATGCCCTCCTCACGCCCGCCGAGATCGAGCACTCGCACCCTCGGTGAACGGCGAGACCGAGGTTCCAGGCGCAGGCAGAGCGTCCCCGGCGACTCGCTGCTTTCCTCGTCCGTGTCGGGCGCGGCGAAGACACTCACGGAGTCGACCGCCTCCCCTCCGATCTGGGAATAGTAACGGCGAGCCCCCTCCAGCCAGGCCGGCATGCGTGACATTTCCACGCCATTGTCCTCCTCGTCCCGTCAACGACATCCCAAACAAAAGCCACCGGCTAATCCCGCCAGCGGTCGTCCTCGATTCGACCTGAAGGCGCTGCGGCGCGACGGCACCGATGCCGGGCGGGTCGCGGCGATCGTTCGCTCGACGGAGATGTGGTGTAGCCGACGCCCGGATCGCACCAGCCGCCGGACTGCCCTGAGGGGCCAGAGCCCACACGAGTCCCCCGACAGCGAGCGTGACGATCGCAGATCGGACCATGGCCCGGGAATCAACGCGCATCGGGACCTCCTCCCAGGATGAGCCCTCGCCGCCCCATGACAGGTTCAGAGGTCGACTCCAGCGGTCGACTTCGCGCTGACTATTGCAGCCGGACCGAGATCGAGATCGCAATGCTTGCACCGATTGCTTGGCCGGCTACTCCACCACGATATGAGGAACCGTTTTCCGCACCGGGGACAACGAAAGCCCATGAGCGCGAACCAGGTTACCGCGCATCCGAGCCAGCACGCGCACCATGCGACGATAAGCAGTGAGAACAGGGCACCGCGCACATAGGGATTCTTCAGTGTATGCCCGAATACGGGGATCAATGCGACCAAGACGACCAAGGATGCGGGCATGCCGAGCCAGCACCGCCAGTAGCGACGACGCAAGCGCACGTACGACCGCGACGCTTCGATCCATGTATTGGTGTCGAGTTCGCCCATCGCATCCACCGCCTGACGCCCGAAATCTTCCGTTCGCCCGCCGAGACCACTATTGAATTCTATCATTGAATATCGAGCAGATGTGTGTGCCGGATGTCGCGGACGACCTCGAAAGCCCGCAGTTCGGGGCCGGCCTGCTCAGTGTTGAGCCGGATGAACTTCAGGGCGACCCGCACCCGACCCGGTGCCATCGCCTCCCAGACTTCGCCGAAGCCCCCTCGTCCCAGCAGGCGGACCAGCGTGTAATTCGGCACCGGCTCGGCGCCGGCCTCCAGGCGAATCGACATGGTCGTCTCCGAAGCGAACGAACAACTCGCCGGTTATATCTTCCCGATGCCCTTCGGTTTATCCGTTTTTCCTGCGGTGGGTCGAGCCTCGATTGACGCCGAACGCGCCGTTCGAACCACTCGACTCGACGGCTGGACTGAACTCGGGCCACGCAGAAGCCCGGGCTGATGTTTCAGTTGTCCGATCTGAACATATTGCGGAACGACGACCGACCGCCGCGCTCCCACCACCACGGCCCAGACGACCGCCAGTCCGATCGAGCCCACGGACCTGTCATGCATCGGCGAACCCTCCGTCTGCAAGATCTCTCACCATCAAGAGAGCGGTCAATCGGCGCGTATCTTCCCGGAGAGGAATTGAGGATCATCAGCATGAAGCGTGCGTGAGATCGCCAGCAAGTAGGAGAAGCAGCCGAGGAGGGGAATCAGGCCCGACGGTCCGACCAGACGGGTCGCGTTCGAGACTCGTGACCATCGCACGTGAGTGTGTGGTTCAGACGGGACGAACGTCCCCCAACCTCGGGCGTCAGCTCGACCCGCGGGCCGATCGCACTCACATGCGAGGTTAGAAGTCCCCCCGTCCAAACCACGGTCTCACGACCCGTGGTCACGCGGTGGTGATCAGCGAGAACTGTCAAGATTAGGATGGCGACCTCCTCTCACCATGAGCGGGCAATGCGGTCCTGGATCTCCAACGCACGTGGATGCTGATGATCAGCCAGTATCTTCAACAATCCCATAGCTGGACTCTTGGTGGCTTGGCTCGAAGGAGACTTCTTGCCCGAGGCATTCCACCAATGCTCGATGAGGCCCACCAACTCCTCTTTCTCTTGCTTGGCGTGTTCCCAGACTGTCCCATCATAATTGCGAACGGCTTCAAAGATCCAACCAATGCCGTTCGCGAGCAAGTCGACAGCGGAAGGTAGCCGCAGGAACCGAGGGAACGTAATGATCGCTTCGCCTCTATTCATATTCAAACATCGCGAAGACCGATCACCATAGAGCAACGACATCGACGCGATGGTTTCTCGGAACCTCACATCGCCGATGATCTTGTAGGAGAATACCCCGAGTCCCATAAGCTCCGTCAACAAGCCTGTAAGTTCGTGGTGACGCTCGCCGTCCCCACCTGTCCAGCGTGGCGAAGACAGAGCGTAATTGATCTGATCTCGCCAGTTGGTCGAGAATGACTCGACCGACAGTGCGGCCTTCGACCCGCTTGAGAACCAGTCACGCAAATACGACTCGATCCAAGTGTGGGCCTCCGGACCAAGGTCCAGAATAGGCTTCCATAAAGACGCGGATTCATCTCCGGGTCCAAGCTGCGCGACTTGGATCGCAATTCTCTCGATTGTCCAGTGGTCGAAGTCGTTCGGGTGGCCGAAATGGTGATGAAGGTAGTGATTCTCGGGAAGCCGGATCGCAGTACGGCGTAGAGTGATGCCAAGAAGGTTCCGATGGGTAAAGATCGCACGGATGCGTTCTTCCCTTGAGTCTGCGTGAGTAACAAGCGGCAGATTCTGGAACGCGGCTTTGATCAAATTCAAGTCAAGCCCGTCGTAAACCAGCTCACGCTCGAGAAAAGCCGTAAGAGCAGCCTGCTCAGATCGACGATCACTTGGACGATCAGATCTCCTTCTGAATCGCATTTTTGCTGATTGGCGGTTCGATGCCCGAGCCAGCTTCTTCCAGGAATCTAGACGCGGAGGGATCTTCTTCTCGACAAACGCGTTGAGTGCTCGCTTGCACCAGTTATCGGCCCTAGCCCAAGGCGTCTGAGTTGAGCGACTCCAGAGCCAGACGTCGCACAGCGCCGCCCAAAGAACGATCAAAGACTGTAGCCGATCGTACTCGATACCGAGCCTGTCTCGCTCACGAGTCGCCCGCCGCATGAGTATACCAACCACATCATATTGAAAGCTCATCGCTATTTCGGCAACAAACCACCGCGCGGCAGAGTCTTCCGGATCTCTCGCCCATTCCGCAACAGCGATGTCCGCAAAGAACGATTCACATCGATAGTGGAAAAGGGTGAACTTTGACTCGCGGGGCTCACGATGAGGCCGGGTCGAGAGCCACGCTTCGAGCTTACGGTCACACCAGGCTTGACGCTCGGGATGCTCTTCCAGCCACCCCGAGTGAAGCACGTTGAGGACTGCCATTCCTCCGATCACGACATCCTCCACAGCAGTCAAAGAGCTTTGCTCATCGCCCATATCAGAATATTCCGATAATCTGATAAGTTTATCCCAGAAAGCCTCTAGTTCGGAACGGCTCAAGGATTTGTCTTCTTCGAGTAGTCTCCGACATTTCAACGGGAAGTCCGAGAATCCACTTCGGACCTTGAGCCGCTTCAATCCTTCGGTGCGTGCACGCTCCTCCTCGTCCGAGCCTGGACATTCTAGGAAAACTCTGTCGCCCTCCCGGCGAGTCTTCCAGTTGTTGATATCGAACCACCTCGTCAGGTTCCCGAGATCCCTCAGGTCAACGCTTGGAGGCTGTCTTCGCAGCGAGTCGAGCTCGTCGTTCCAGCGCTTCTGCACCTCTACGAAAAAGGGGCGAAGAGAGGTGCTATGGAAGAGGAGATTCAGTGAGATTTCCTGGAAACTCGTCTTGCGGTGAGGCATCTGGTACCAATCACGCGCAATATTGAACATGTATTCGCCATGCTCGGACCACCTGCTCAGAGCGAAACCCGTGTGGAAGTCTGCTCCGCTGAGTGCATAACCATGGTGGTAAAGTTCCCAGACGTGAACGACCCACATGCCTAGAAGGGGCCGCAGAGGACCTTCAAACAGCTCCGGGTGCTTGCGGCCGACGGCGCTCAGGACGCCACAAAACGCGATCGATCGGGCGTCCCGCCAAATTGTGTCGATCGGCTCGCTCACCGACTCGCCCTTCTCTAGTTTGACGTAGAACCATTTCTCAAGCGCCATCAAAGCACAGACGACGGAGTCAACATCGCTTTGACTATCGTGGTACCAGGAATAGACATCCGCGTCGCCAAGCAACTCTCGGGTCTCGATCTCGGTCGTGATTGTGAACGAAATCCTTTTTGGCCAACGACGCATCACCGACTCAGCCCAACGTTCCGTTGCGTGGTTGACTAGGCGGATGATGGTATCTAGACCCTCCTCCGGCACCTGCATCAGGAATTCGAGGAATGGACCGCGATGCCACATTCGTGCATTCCAGTCCCGCGGGGACTCTGTACCATGCTCACGCTGAAGGGGCGAGTAATGCTCATGAGCCTCGGCTGGGACGGGATGCATTATCGTAAGAGCGAGGATGACCTCGCGAGCCAAGGACGGGCACGCAGAAAACATGGGGTTTAGCGTGCCGTAGCCCAGCAAGATGGTTCTGATCGTCTCGTCCACTCGTTCGTTAGGGCCATCAGGCCAAGGAGGGGGAAGCGGGACAATTCGCGAATGCAAAAACGGAACAACGGCGAATGGCCTCGTCGGTTCCTCGCTGCTTACAACTATCGGCGACTTCGCGGGTAATCGTCTTCGCTTGCAGATGGATAGGAGCAAGGACTCGACTTCATCAGGGCACTCGATGCACGCCGCGACGAGCGCGACGAGTACCGCTGCGCACTCCTTGTCATCCCGATCGTAACGGCGATTCTCTCGCGAAAAGAAATTCACCGCGACGGCTACTGCCAGCTTGGCGGCTTCTGCCCGCCATCTCCAGGTCCTTTGGGCCTTCCGAAGCGAAGTGTTCGCAACCAGGGCAGCCTCCTTGGGTGCAATCTTAGCAACCTCATCCGCATGCGAGGCCAAAAAGGAAAGCATGGCCGGCCAATACGGCCAGTTAGGATTGCGGTCCGTCGTCGACGCGATTGAACTAACCTCCTCGCCGCCCTCCCGAATCAGCAAGAGCGCCACCGGATTCGGAAGCGTTGCAGCGTACAGGAAACGGTTGAGGAGGCGACGGAGAAGGACGCCTCCGTCAGCGACAAGTGTCGGATAGACCGCCCCGAGCAGAGGTGCCGGATTTGCCGCGAAAACAACCGACTCAAGTATTACTGATCGCTGCGCAAAGAGCGCAACCTCATAACACCAATCCGGCGGCACGAAAGAAACTCTGTACCAAATGAGGTTTCTGTCTCAGCCGTCCGATCGCCAAATGG
>JBKQHM010000463.1:0-28124 GCA_052148775.1 Isosphaeraceae bacterium
GTGCGTGCGATCCTCGGGCAGCGAGTCTCGGTCCAGTCGGCCACGACGCTCGCCGGGCGGCTCGCCACGCGGTTCGGCGAGCCGGTCGATGTCCCGTTCCCGGGCTTGGACCGTTTGAGCCCGACCCCCGAACGGCTCGCCGACGCCGACACATCGGACCTGACCGCGATGGGCATCGCCGCGCCGCGAGCGGTGGCCATCCGGAGCCTCGCGCAGGCCGTCGCTCGCCGCGAGATCGAGCTCCAGCCTGGCCCCGACCCGGAAGCCGTCGTGTCCGCGCTCCAGGAGTTCCCCGGGATCGGCGATTGGACCGCCCAGGATATCGCCATGCGAGCCCTGCGATGGCCCGATGCCTTCCCCGCCGCCGATCTGGGATTGCTCAAGGCGGCCGAGATGTCGTCGGCCAATCAGCTCCGCCACGCGGCCGAAGCCTGGCGCCCCTGGCGCGCCTACGCGGCCATGTATCTTTGGTCTCTCGGTCATTAGTCATTGCTCATTGGTCACTGGTTGGCCAAATCTCGAGCGGCCTCCTCATTCCCAGGGAGAATCTCCATGAATCCGTCAGCACTCTACAGTTACTATTCCAGCCCCTTCGGCGAGCTGTTGTTGACCTCCGATGGCGAAGCATTGACCGGGCTGCACCTGCCGCGACACGACGGCAGCCCCGCGCCGGTCCCCGACCCGAACACCGGATGGCGGCGAGATGACCGGGCGCTGGCCGATGTCCGGGAGCAATTGCGCGCGTACTTCGCGGGCGAAGGTTTCTCATTCGATCTGCCGATGCGGATGGCCGGCACGAGCTTTCAGCGACTCGCGTGGGCCGGGCTGCTGTCGATCCCGTACGGCACGACCGTCAGCTATGGGGAACAAGCCCGGCGGATCGGTCGACCGGCGGCGTCTCGCGCGGTCGGGGCCGCCAACGGCCGCAACCCGATCGCCATCATCGTGCCCTGTCACCGCGTGATCGGCTCCGACGGATCGTTGACGGGCTACGGGGGCGGGCTCCACCTCAAGCGATGGTTGCTCGAGTTCGAGGCGAGCGTCCTCGACAAGGGAGCATCGGCACATTCCGTCCGCGGGGAAGTTGCAGCCGGGTTCGCCAGAGGGTAACTTCAAAGTGACGGCATATCCCGTCGATAGGAGTGTCATGGATCGGCCGAGATATGGGCCGATCCAGAATGCCCGATCAATCCGATCGGACCGATAACCGTCCGGGTGGAACCGAACATGCTCACGCGACGTACGATCCTCCAGGCGGCAGCGGCCCACGGGCTACTGGGTTGCTACGGTAAAGCGTGGGCTCAGCAGCCGAAGAAGCGCAAGACGACCACAAAGAAGAAGGCAGCGGATAGCCACTCGGCCATCGAGTCCGACCAGCGCGTCGAGAAGCTCCTCGCCCCGGTCCGCGATACGAACCACCTTCCGGGCCTGATCGGCGCCATCCTCTCGGGCGATCGAATCGCGACAATCGGATCCGTCGGAATCCGCAAGATCGGCTCCGCGTTGCCGTTCCGAGTCACGGATGTGATCCACCTGGGCTCCTGCACCAAGGCCTTGACGGCCACGATCATCGGTATGCTGGTCGACGAGGGGAAGCTGACCTGGGGCACGACGCTCCGCGACATCTTCCCCGACCAGGCACCACATTTCCACGAGGACTTCCAGAAGGTCACCCTTTCCCACCTGCTGACCCACCGGGCCGGGCTGCCCGCCAACGTCTCGTGGTGGCACCTCGCCGGCCAGACCACGACCGAACAACGGTTCGCCCTGCTGCCCCTGGTCCTCACCAAGCCGCCGCAGAGCCGGCCGGGCTCGACCTACGCGTATTCGAACGTCGGTTATGTCCTGGCCGGCCTGGTCGCCGAGCAGGTCTCGGGTCAGTCGTGGGAGACGCTGATGCGCAGCCGGCTTTTCGAGCCGCTCGGGATGTCGACCGCGGGTTTCGGAGCCCCGGGCCGGCCGGGCTCCGTCGACCAGCCGTGGGGCCATCATACCGTCGGCGGCGACATCAAGCCGACCCAGTTGGACAACGCTCCGGCGCTGGGGCCGGCGGGTACCGTGCATTGCTCGATCTCGGACTGGGGCAAGTTCGCCGCGCTCCACCTGGCCGGCGCGCGCGGCAATGCGAAACTCCTGAAACCCTCCACCTTCAAGGCACTCCATACTCCCCCGGCCGGTTCGGAATACGCCGGCGGCTGGCTCGCGGTGAATCGGACCTGGGCCGGCGGCCGGACGCTATCTCACTCCGGGAGCAACACCACGTGGTTCTGCACGGTCTGGCTGGCCCCGGCCCGGAACCTCGGCTTCCTCGTCGCCACCAATCAAGGCGGTAAAGTCGCCGAGACCGCCACCGATGCGGCGGTCGTCGAACTGATCAGGGCCGTCGATTTTCTGACCTGATCGTTGCGGCGAAGCCGGCGATCGCGATCTTGGTCGTCGATCGGTCTTTCGGTGAGAATCGCGGGATCGCTGGCAAGTCGCACTGACGAGGTCGTCGGCGATCCGCGGTCTCGATCCGAGACGAAACAAGGGATTCCGGAAAAAATCGCACTTCGAAATCGGACTCCGAGCGCAAGTCCACAGGCGTGGAATCGTTCTTGATCTGGTTGCTCGGTGATGATTGTGAAGCCCGAGGTGGCTCCGTCGACAGACTGCAAGTCACCGTGATTGCAGCCGAGTGGCTAGCGACTTCCGTCGTCGTGGCTCATAATGATTACGAAGACTCTAGTCACGAGGCTGGGGAATGATATCCATGAAATGGTCTCGGAAGCCGGATGTCGTGGTGCGTGATTGCGTGGTAGATCTAGAAAGTGGTAAGACCAGCCCGACGCTACTGGACCAGGTACGGGACTGGCAAGACCATGAGGCATGGTTACGGTTCCACGCGCATTATCATCCTCTCCTGCGGCTCTGGTGCCGTCGATTCGGGTTGGACGATGACACTTCGGATGAACTGTGTCAGCGGATCTGGGTCGAGCTGATGCGACGAATGCGAACGTTCCGGTACGATCCCAGCCGCGGTTTCCGCAACTGGCTCTGGCGGTTATTCCGCTCCCGGGCCATCGACCTGCTGCGGAATCGGCGGGTGACGACGCTCGCGTCGATCGATGATTGTGCCTCCGAGACAATGCTTCGAGCCCTTCAAGATCGAGAGCCCATGAAGGACGGAGGAGAATTCCAGGAAGAGGTGCCGTCGATCTTCCATCAGCAAGCGGCCGAGGCGCAGGAGGCCGTGCGCTCACGCGTCGATCCCCAGACCTGGAGCGCCTACTGGTTCGTCGCGATCGAGGGCCAATCCGTGCGGGAGGCCGCCGAGATACTGGGGAAATCGTATACGGCCGTCTATACGGGATACAAGCGCGTCGATCGCATGCTGCGCGTCGAGGGCGAGCGACGCCTCGCCGAACTCTTGCGTCCTTCTGCCGAATCGCTCGATCGTCCTCGGTGCTGAGGCCGGTCTGTTCGGCGTGGCGTCACGGATTCCGACCCTCCGCCAGGACCGGACCGGCACCCGGCACGATCCGCCCAAGCGTCTCCTCTTGCCGATGGTCGGGTCGGTCCGTAGTCTGGTGGTTTGCCGTTCAGGATATCCGATCAGCCGACGGTGCTGGGACTCATTGGGAACCGCGTGATGCACAAGCCGACGCAAACCCTCCGCGGGGTGTTCTGTCTCATCTCCAGCGTGCTTCTAGGAGCGCACGCTTCCGCCCAGGCACCCAAAGCCGATGCGAGACCTAAGCTCGCCGACTACTTCGGGTTCCAGGCCCTGGAGATCTACAAGCTCGAGCACCGGATCGGCAACCTGATGCTCAAGGATCTGGACGGCGACAAGACCGACGACATCGTGGTCAGTGACAATGCCCGGTCGCGGATCGACCTGCTGCTGAGCACCAAGAAGGCGGATGATGACCAGTCGAACCGACCGTTTCGCAAGGATCCCAATGACCTTCCCTACGATCATCGGATGAGGCTGGCACACATCCCCGTCAATAAAGAAGTCGTCAGCCTGGACTCGGGCGACTTCAATGGCGATGGCAAGCCCGACCTGGTCTTCTATGGGACGCCGGCGGAAGTCGTGATCCTCTTCAACGAGGGCTCGGGCCGGTTCGGCAACCCGAAGCGGATCAGCACCGGCGACGCTGCCGAGCGTCCCAGTGCCCTGACCGTGGGCGACCTGGACCAGGACGGTCGTGACGACCTGGTCTTGCTGGCACAGGACGAGCTGATTTTCGTCTACCAGACCGCCGCGGGGACGCTCGGTGAGCCCGAGCGCGTGCCCCACACGGCCGCCAATCCCTGGCTGGTCAAGGCGGTGGACATCGACGGCAATGGGGCCAAGGATCTGGTCATCCTGGATACCGGGACCGATCAGCCCATTCACATCCGGTTCGCCACCGAGGAGAAAAAGCTGGGGCCCGAGCAGCGGTTCGCCGTCGAGGTTCCCCGCGCGATCGCTTTCGGGCAGGTCGACGGGCAGCCGGGGATGGAGATCCTCACCATCGAGGGACAATCGGGCCGGGCCAGGGTGTTGAAGCTCGACCAGTCCGGGACCGACGAGTCGAACAAGCGGGGCCGCCTGACCTTTTTCGGGCTGCCCAAGGGGAGCGAGCGGGGCCGATCGCTCGGCCTCGGCGACCTCGACGGCGACGGCAAGGAAGACGTGGTCGTCACCGACCCCGCCGGTGCCCAGGTGTGGGTGTATCTGCAATTGGGCCGATTGGGCCTTTCCGCCGGGCAGACCTTTCCCAGTTTCGTCGGTGCGCGGGCGGTCCACCTGGCGGACCTCGACGGCGATCGCAAGGCGGAGGTCTATGTCCTCTCCGACCAGGAGAAGCAGATCGGCCAGAGCGAATTCATCCGAGGACGATTGAGCTTCCCCACCCCGCTGCCGATCACCGGCGAGCCCGTCGCCATGGACATCACCGACCTCGACGGCAACAAGACCCTCGAGATCCTCTACATTGCCCGGACCAAGCCCGGCTCCGATTCGTTCGAACTCCGAGCATTGACCCGAGATAAGGCCGGTTCCTTCGGGCCTTACAAGTGGGGCAATGTCGAGGCCGTCGCTCTGGGCGGCGTCAAGTCGGTCCCATCCGCCATCGAGAGCCTGGACATCAACCAGGACGGTCAGGCCGATCTCATGATCTTCAACCAGTACTTGCCGGCACAGTTGCTCCTGGGCAAGAAAGGGGGGGCCCCTCAGCCGTTCACCGGCGGCCTCGGGCCGCTGACCGGTGCCACCTCGGCGAGTGTCAGCCTGATGAATCTCGATGGACCGGCGCTCCTCGTCGCCCAGAACACCTTCGCACGCCGTGTCGCACTCGACCCGAAAGGCCACTGGAATATCAAGGATCAATTCAACAGCGGGCGGAATAATGCTCAGATCCTCGGGGCCGCCGCGGTGGATACCGACGGGGACGGTTCCAAGGAGATCGTGCTGTTCGATCGCACGAGTAAGTCCCTGCTCTTCCTGGCTCAGAAGGATGGCGTCTACCGTCCCAGTGGCACCCTCCTGGTCGGAGCGATCAACTTCCAGGGTATGTCCGTCGCCGATTTCGACGGCGACGGCCGCGACGACCTGCTCATCGCCGGAAGCGATCGCTTCGCCGTACTTCAGACCGGCCTGAAGGGACTGCGCCTCAAGATGATCGCCGGCTTCGAACCGCGACGCAACGAGGCCCGCCTCGCCGACCTCGCCGTCGGCGACGTCAACGGCGATGGCTGCCCGGACGTGGTCTTCTCCGACATCGGCGAACAGTCGCTGGAGATCGCCACCTATGCGGGCGACAAGGACCTGATACCGGCGATCACCTTCAGGATCTTCGAACGCAAGATCTTCCACAACGCCGGGGATACGATCGAGCCGCGCGATATGGGCATCGGCGACGTCGATGGAGACGGTCGCTCCGATATCGTCCTGATTGCTCACGACCGTGTCTTGGTCTATCGACAGGACCCCGGCCCGTCGTCGGCGAAGCCCGGCGCGAAACCGCCTGTGGCCTCGCGTTCGGAGCCCTGAACGCTCCCGAACCGGAACGCGCACTCATTGAGAGCCTCGCGGGAATCCACCCGTTCGATCCGTGGAACTTCACTCAAGTCGGCACCGCGACTTCTCCGATGATCGCGTTGAGGAGCCCGGTGTCGACGATTCCGTTCGGTGCATCCGCGCTGATCTTGACGGATCCGACGCGGCAAGCGATACCTTGCGGGGTGGAATCCCAGGCGCGAGCCACGAATCGGACCCAGTGGCTCTCTGGAAATCCCCGGACCGAGTCTCAGGAAGGATGCCACGGATGGCCAGAGGCGCTCATGGTACGCATTGGGTCGAGTATGTCGTCACTGCGGTGATGCTGGTCCTGGCCCTGCTGTTTCCCGTGGCCTTGATGATCTTCGACCCGACCCTCATGTTCGAGCGCGGTTGGGAGCAGTATGTCGGGACGGGGATCTATTTCTGGGCCGTCGTGACGCTCGGCCGGGAGCTCTATGGCCTCTGGCGCAACGAGCGGGCCTTCGAGGAAGCCCCGGAACTGCTCAAGCGCGTGAACGTCGCCACGAACCGCAAGACGACCCGCGACGGATCTCCTTCGTTCGCCGCAATTCCCGACGAGGACCATCGCATCTTGCCGCGACGCGTTCGGCAACTCGTCAGCTATCTCCAGGATAGCCACAATCCCTCGGTCACCCAGCTCATGGAAGTGAACCGGGAAGGCTCCGGACTCGACCAGGAACAGGTCGCCGGGCGATTCACGTTGACGCGATACATTCTCTATCTCCTGCCGGTGATCGGATTCATCGGCACCGTCGAAGGGATTTCCCGGGCCTTGATGAATATCAGCAAGGTGCTGCCGATGGTCAAGGAGCTCGATGGCTTCCTGTCGAACCTGACCGGGGTGACGTCGGCCTTGCAGATCGCCTTCGACAGCACGCTGCTCGCCCTGTTCCTGAGCGCGGCGTTGATGCTCGTGCAGACGCTCGTCTTCCGCCGATCCGAGGAGTTGCTGGCCAAGGTGGACCGCTGGATCGTGGAGCACGTCCTGCCGAAAGTCGGCAACGAGGATCCGATGGTGGATCGGCTGGCCGAGGTGATCGGCCCCCGGCTGGACGAACTGGGCGAGCGGCTGGGACGCATGCTGGAGCCGTCGGTCCGGGCGGTCCAGGAGCAGGCTGAGAAGCTCAGCGAGAGCCTGAGGGTTCCCATAGCCCAGTTCAGCTCGGAAATGCACAGGCTCCCCGAGGCCCTGGCCTCGTTCAAACAAGGGGCCGAGGTCATCGGCCGGATCGGCGACGACCTCGAAGCGATCGGCTCGGCGAGCATGTCCCTGAAATATGGGGTCGCCAGCCTGACCCGGATCGAATCGGCGCTCGGCGAGATGGGTCGGACCGGTTCCCAGCTCAACGAGATCCAGCGCGAGCTCGAACGCGCCGGCACGGGGATCGAATCGCTGGCAGGCTCTTGGTCGGCCGCCTACGAACGTTCCAGCCGCGCGACGCAAGAACAACTGGCGAGGAGCCTGAATAGCCTCAAGGATGCCCTGGAGTTGCTCAACGTCAGCATGGAGCAGGGCAATGCTCTGTACCGAAATATCGTCAAGAAACTCTTCGACGAACGGGCCGAGCCTTCGCCCCAACGGTCGGAATCGATCCGCGTGGCGTGAGTCGGAAGCGGCTGGCATCGAAACACCGTCTTCACTAGAGCGCTTCACGATTGGCTCGCATACTCTCGACGAACTCGACCGAAGAACCCCCCCTGGCCCCCCCATTGTAAGGGGGGGAAGGGAAACGGGCCGGTCCGCCTCATTTTCCCCCCCTTACGAAGGGGGGGCCAGGGGGGGGTCTTCGCATTGACCAAGAGGCGTGCGCAACTCAATCGTAAAGCGCTCTAACCCGAAACGTCAGTGAGGGGAAAGGCCGCAGATCCTCGCTGGCGCTTCGGGTGAGTATGAGCCAGCGTGCGCATCTTCCTTGCCAGCGTAATACCACCAGACTACGCGACAAAGTCTCTCCTGTCTACATCATCGACTGGGCCGCCGTACAGTATAAGCATTGAAATTGTAATATTAGCAATATCCGTATGCAGTGTAGCGATCGGATCGAATAGCTGGCGGTCATTGTAACTCCCGATGGCGTGCTATTTCACGATGCCGGTCTGGGCCCCCGAACCCGACTGGCGATGGACCCGGATGTAGTGGTCGGTCAGGGTCGTGTGGAGATCGGTGACGGGAACCCTGGGCATGTGGCAGTCGAGACAGCCCGTGGCCGGGTTGACCGGGCAGGAGCGCATTCGTTCCGCCGGCGGGGGGATGCCTGCGCGCGTGGACGCATGACACGACAGGCATCGGGACTCGTAGAACGAAGCCGGTCGATCGTCGTCGCGGTGGGGATCGTGGCAGGTCAAGCAAGTCAGAGCGCGGTCCTTGCCGGCGACGGCGGTGGCGCATCGGCTGAAGGTGAACGTCAGGCCCGGTGAGCGGACATAGCGGGGGTTCTCGGGCTCGGCCTTGATGGCGTCGGGGATGTCGGTGATGTGACATTCGACGCACTGGGCGTCGACCTTGGCCGCCGGCGCCGACCCGGCGCGGGCGACGGCGATCGCCCGGTCGCGCAGCCCCGCGGCGACCGCCGCCAGGTGGTTGCCGCCGGGCCCGTGACATCGCTCGCAGCCGATCGCCGGGTCGGCGGCTTCCGGGCCCTCGACCGACGGGGGCGGGTCCCGGAACGCCCGGGGCCGCGTGACGTGGCAGGCCAGGCAGCGGACGACGCCATCGCGGACGTCGATCGCGCGCCCACGGATGGTCTCGTGCGGGTCCGCGGCCCCGACGTCTCCGGACGTGCGGCCCCAGCCCGAGCCCGACGCGTCGCGATAATGCGACAGCCGGAGTGCCCGGAAATCGCCCGCGTCGCCCCGGCCGATCATCGTCAGATATCGGTCGGGAGTGCCGAAGGCATACGCGACCACCGCGTGAAAGACCTGGTCCCTGGTGCGGGTCTCGACCCGGACCCGCCCCCCGTCGCGCCGGAAGGTGAGGGTGACGCCGGGGTCGTCGGGATCGGTCAACGGGCCGTTGGGCATGGGCAGCGCGGCGAGCGCGGGGCCTCGGTGGAAGGTCCGCGCGTGACGGGTGGCCGGGTAGGTCCGCCCCTGCTCCGGGTGGCACGACGTGCACTGGTCCGAGCCCAGATAAGGGGCCGGCTCGGGCATCAGGGGATTCTCGTCGCGATAGCGACCCGCCCGGCCCATCGCCAGGGTGGCGTCCTCGATCCGGCCTTGCTGGAGCCACGCCCGGCTCAGCAGCCATTGGGCCTCCCGGTCCGTGTCGCCGTCGGCGAGTACGCGCTCGAGTTGCGGACGCGCCTCGGCCGGTCGACCGAGCTGGAGCCAGCTCCGCGCCAGCAGCCGGCGTTCGCGGGCCAGGTTGTCGGGTGCGCCCGGCCCGACGGCATCGGACTGCATGCCCCGGTCCAGCGCCTCGGCCGCCGCGAGCGGGTCGTCGAGCTGGTACTGGGCCTCGCCCAGGAGGAGCCAGCCGCGGTCTTCCCATCCGGGCTGGTGCGTCAGCCGGCGAGCGGGCGCGACGGCCCGCTCGGGCTGGCCGATCGCCAGTGCCCGCCTTGCCAGGTTCTCGAGCAGCTCGGCGTGATCGGGGCCCTGCGCGGCCCCCTTCTCCCAGACCTGGAGCGCCGTCTCATCCCGGCCCAGCCTCGCCAGCGACTGCCCGACCAGGAGGTAGTCCTCGGGCTCCATCCGATCGGGGCCGAGCCGATCCTTGTAGATCGCGGTGCCCACCTCGTCGCGGTTCCGACGGAGCGATGCCCGCGCGTAGATCCGCATCGCCTCGACGTCGTCCTTCGCGATCCGGAGCCGCTGCCGGGCCCGCTCCGCGGCCTCGGTCCATTCCCCTTCCCGGTACGCCCGACGCGCCTCGGCCATCGGATCGACGGCGGGCGCGAACCACCTCCATCTCCATGCCGACGCCCCGGTCCCCACCGCCAGGACGGCCAGCAAGACCATCGCCCATCCCCGGCGACGGCCGGATCTCCTCATCGCGGTCATGACGGGCTACGGCCTCGGCTGTATGATCGAGAGCGGTGAGTCGACGGGCGTCTCTGCCCGCCGGGAAAGCCCCGTTTCTCATGATACCGGCTCTCCGCGTCCCCGAGAAAGCCCAGGCCCGCAACGAGGAGAAGAACGATGTCGCGCACCGGGGTGCGTCGCCGAGGGCGGGTTGCCGGCATGCTGGTCGTCTCGATCCTGGCCGTCGGGGGGCTCCTGGGCTGGTCCTGGTGGCGTGGAGCGGGCGCGGGCAGCCCCCTCCGGCCGGGCATCCTCGCCTACGACGCCCAGGACTGGCCGGCCGCCGAGAAGGTCGCGCGGGGGCGGCTCAAGACGCACCGCGATGACGCCGAGGCGATGCGGCTCCTGGCCCGATCCTTGCTCCGGCAGGGCCGCGACCAGACCGCCTTGACGATCCACACGCGGCTGCCCGACAGCCTCATGACGGCCGAAGATTACTTCCTCCGCGGCCAGGCCTTGGTGCGCCTGGGACAGCGCGAGCGCGGCATCCTCGCCTGGCGTCAGGCCCTCGGGAAGGACCTGAACCATGTCGAGACCCTGGCGTCGCTCGAGAAGGTCTTCTTCGAGCTCGACCTGCTCAACGAAGCGGCGCGTTCCGCCGAGCGATTGTCGACCCAGCCGGGCTGGGAGGCGCGGGGCAACCTGATGCTCGGCCGGGTCCGCGCCGAGCAGCACGACCCGGTCGGCGGCGCCGAGGCGCTGGGGCGCGCCCTGGCCCGACCCGGAGACTGGCACGGTGCCGACGAGCCCGAACGCGTCACCAGGCAGCTCGCGCGGTTCCTGCTCCAGGCCGGCCGGCCGGACCAGGCTCGCGACGCGATCCGGTCGATCGCCGGCCCGGCCGACGATCCCGAAGCCTGCTGGCTCCTCGGCCGATGCGACCTCCAGCAAGGGATCGCCGCCATCGCGGCCCTCGCGGGCCCGGCGCGTTCCTATCGTGAAGCCCACCCCATGGAGCCCGAGCCCGCCCCGTTCGTCGGCGAGGCCGAGTGCGGGAAATGCCACAAGACCATCTTCCCGGCCCAGCACCGCAGCCGGCACGCGCGCACCTTCATTCGGAGGGCCCGGTTCGCATCTCTGCCGATCCCCGATCGGCCCGTCGCCGATCCCGGCAACCGCGCCGTCGCCCATGTCTTCGAACGCGATGGCGATCGCCTCGAGGTCCGGACCCGCGTCAACGACAGCGTCCTCCGCACGATCGTCGACTATGCCTTCGGCTCCGGGGACCGCGGGTTGACCCTGGTCGGCCACGACCCGGAGGATCGGCCGTTCGAATACCGGCTCTCGCACTATCCCGACCCGGCCGGCTGGGACGTGACCTCGGGCCAGGCCGCCCGCGTCGACCAGCCCGCGCAGTACCAGGGCTCGCGGATCACCGCGGACGCCGTCCGCCGATGCCTGGTCTGCCACACGACCAATCCGTACGCGATCACGACCGGCACGGGCCCCGAGTCGGCTGACGTGGCCATCGGCTGCGAGCGTTGCCACGGGCCGGGCGGCCATCACCTCAAGGCCCTGGCCGCCGGCGTGGACGACCCGGCGATCGCCCGCCCCAGGCTGGCGGACGGCCCGTCGGTCGTCGCCCTGTGCAGCCAGTGCCACAGCCCGCGCGACCCGAACCTCCGTCTCTCCCCCGGCGGGATGGAGTCGGTCCGCTTCCAGGGTACGACCTTCACCTGGAGCCGTTGCTATGTCGAGAGCCGTAACACCGTCGACTGCGTCACCTGCCACAACCCGCACCGCGACGTCGAGACCGCGACGGCCTGGTACGAGGCCCGATGCCTGGATTGCCATTCCGCCGCCAGGCCCGCGACCGGCCGGCCGGACGTCCGCGCCCGCCGGCCGGGCCGTCCCAAGCCCGTGACCGGCTCGCCCTGTCCCGTCAAGCCGGACTGCGGCTGCATCGACTGCCACATGCCCAGGGTCGAGATCCCGACGGCCCACACCGCCTTCACCGACCACTTCATCCGCGTCCATCGCGATCGCGCCGAAGCCGACGCTCCGTGACCGGCTGAAGAGGAGATCAAGGGTGCCTCGGCCCCCGCAGGTCCGAGACATCCCAGATCATCGCCGTGGCATCCTCGCTGCCGGAGACGATCGAGCGGCCGTCGGGGGTGAAGACGACGGCGTTGACCGCCCCGCGATGCCCTTCGAAACGTCGCAGCTCGCGCCTCGTGCCGACATCCCAGACGCGGATGGTGCAGTCCCTCGGCTCCGGTTCGAGGACGTATCGTCGCGACGGCCTGTCCCCGGAATACGAGGCCAGCAAACGGCCGTCCGGGGAGAAGGCGAGTCCGCTGATCGCGTCCTCATGCCCCGGCAGCGTCGCGACTTCCCGGCCCGCGGGCAGGTCCCAGATGCGGATCGTCGCGTCCACGGGCGCCACGCCCGGCGGATAGGGGAAGGAGCCGCCCGTCGCCAGGAATCGGCCTTCACCGGAGAGGGCGGCGCGACCGATCGCGATCTTCTCAGACCGCAGGGCCGGGCACACTTCCTCGCCGGAGGCGATGTCCCACATCCGGGCGACGCCGTGCTCCACCGTGACCAGCCGCCGGGCATCGTTCGTATAGAAGCACATGCCGAAATTCGCTGCATAGTCTTTCGGCTCGTCGCGGGCATGGAGGACGACTCGCACCGCGCCCGTGGCCGCGTCCCAGACCGTCCGGTCGGAGGCCACGGTCAAGCCGTCCGGAGCGAACGCGACCTGCCGGACAGAGGCGTTCCTGGACGAGCGCGGAAGCCGGCGGACCTCGCGACGATCGGCCACGCTCCAGAGCGCCGGGTCGCCGAACTGGCCGCCCACGATCAGGGTCCGGCCGTCCGGAGCGACGGCCAGCGTCAGGACCGAGTTGAACTTCGCGGTGAGGCCCAGCGCGCGCCCGGTGGCCGGATCCCAGCGACGGACCGTGCCGTCGTAGCTGCCGGTGAAGACCGTGCCGTCGGCCGGCGAGACGGCCACCGTGCTGATCCCCATGACATGGCCTGGCTGCTCGAAGGATTCGCGACCGTTGGCGACGTCCCAGAGCCGGGCGACCGGCTCCCAACTCCCCGCCGAGGCGAGCGTCCGGCCGTCGGGCGAGAACGAGAGCCAGCCCACGCCGCCCGGGAACGCGCCGATCCGGCGCAGTTCCTTTCCATGTTCGAAGTCCCAGAGGTGGATCGCCCCGGCCGCGGGCGTCTGACGCGGATTCGCCGTCCAGCCCCCCGCGAGGACCGAGCCATCCGGCGAGAATGCCAGGCAGTTCATCACCCCCGGCCGGCCATCGGCGGGCTCCCCCGCTCGCGGAGATCCTTTCGGATCCGTCGGCCCTTGCCCCAGCCTCGGCAGTCGCTCCCGACCGTCCGACGGGTCGTAGATCCGGATCGTCCCGTCGTCGAGCGAGGCCACCAGCCGCTTGCCGTCCGGCGAGAAGGCCATCGATCGGAAGTCGGCCCCCTCGACCTGGATTCGCGCCCGCCGGCGGCCGTCGGCGAGGTCCAGTAGCCCGATCGAGGTCTCCGGGTTGCCGCCGGTCATCAAGGCGATCGTCTTGCCGTCCGGGCCGATCTCGAAATCGGCGAGGACCCCGCCGTCTCCGACGATCCGTCGAGGTCCTTCCGTCGGCGCGGTGACATCCCGCAGCTCGATGACCGGCTTCCATCGTGCCGTCTTCGTATCGTAATCGTTCCCATACGTGATGAGAGTCCGGCCGTCGGGCGAGAAGGCGGGGGACGAGCAGACCTGGTCTTTCGGCACATGCCAGCGCCGACGCTCGCGCCCGGTGGCCAGGTCCCAGAGCCGGAGCCGTCGGTCGGGGGCGGGCTCGGTCGTCGCCAGCATGGTACCATCGGGCGAGAGGGCGATCCGGTCGAAGAGGTCGCCCGACAGGGCCATCTCGTGAACCAGCCGGCCCGTGGACGCATCCCACACGCCGATGGCCCGCTTCCAGTCGATCGTGATCAGCGACTTGCCATCGCGGGTGTACACAACCTGATTGACGGCGGCGCCGTGGTGGAACCCGGAGGTCCCCAGCCGCGCGCGGGCGTATTTCGGCAACGCCTCGGCAGGACCATCGATCGGGGCCGACCGCGGAGGTCCGGTCGCGACCCGGGCGGCCTCGGGCGGCTGCGACCCCGGCGCGCCCCGCAGCATGGCCCCAACGCCGACCGTCATCAAGACGAGGCCGACCGCCGCCGCGGCCGTCCTGAAGCGTGCGATGAACAGGCTCCTCAGCACGAGGCCCACCAGCGAGTCCACGGCCGCGGCCGGCGTCCCCTGGATCGCCGCGGTCAGGGTCGCGTCCTTCAAAGCGGAAGGCACATCGGCCCGGGCCGCCCCATCGAACCACGAGGCCACGGTCCATCCGGCCGGCGCCAGGCCGCGGCGAGCGAGGCGGCTCCGCAGCAATTCCCGGGCTCGCGACAGGCAACTGCGGACCGTCCCCACCGGCCAGTTCAGGGCCGCGGCGGCCTCGTCGTGCGTCCGTCCCTCGAAGTAGCACAGGACGACCGGGGCGCGGTATCTCGTCGGCAGCCGGTTCACTTCCTCGTGCAGCGCCGCCCCGAGGTCGTCGCGCTCCACGGTGGTCGCCCCCTGCCCGGCCCTCGCCTCGGGCACGGCGGCGCGATGCTCCCGCGCGTGTCGACGCACGTTGCACCGGCGCGCCTTGAGCGCCGTCCGGTATGCGACCCCGTAGAGCCACGGACCCAGCGAACGGCCTTCGTGGACCCGCAACGATCCGGCGCGCTGGACCAGGACCAGGAACGTGGCCTGGAACGCGTCCTCGGCCGCGTGCGCATCGCCGAGCACCTGCCGGCAGACGGTCAACACCGTTGATCCGTGCCGGGCCAGGATCGTCTCGAACGCCGACTCCGCGGAATCGGAATCCGTCGACGCGAACCGCTCCAGCAGCTCGCCGTCGGTCAGTCCAACCGCGCTCCCCGCCTCGAACAGCCGGCGGATCTGCCGATGGACGTCGCCCGTGGATGCACTCGCCATGATTCCCCTCCTCCGTCGATCGGGACGACGGCCCTCCGCTCGTCCCCACTATAATTGCCCGCGACTCTCCGGCTCGATGCAGGTTTTTTTGAAAAATCCGGATGTTGGCGGGCCTTTGTGGTCTCCTGATGTGAGAGGCAGACAGCATACGGCGTTGGAGGAGGTCCGATGGCAAGCGGGCGATCCGGGATGGCACTGCGGCAGATCGGTCGACTCTTCGACGAGGGGACCCTCACGGGGTTGACGGACGGCCAGTTGCTGGACCGCTTCGTCGCCCGTCGCGACGAGGGGGCGTTCGCAATCCTGGTCGAACGCCACGGCCCGATGGTGCTGGCTGTTTGCCGGGGCGTCCTCAAGGACATGAACGACGCCGAGGATGCCTTCCAGGCCACGTTCCTGGTCCTCTTCCGCAAGGCCGGCGGGCTGCGAAGTGCGGGCTCGCTGGCGAGCTGGCTCTACCGGGTGGCCTACCGGATCGCGATCCGGGCCAATGCCCTGGCCGCCCGCCGCCGCGAACGGTCGTGGGAGGATGAGGCGATGGCCGCAGAAGCCGCGTCGTCGAAGAAGGCGGAGGCCGATCCCGATCGCGAGCTCCTGCCGATGATCCACCAGGAGATCGACCGGCTCCCGGACCGGTACCGTGCCCCGATCGCGCTCTGCTATCTCGAAGGACTCTCGTACGAAGACGTCGCGCGACAGCTCGGCTGGCCGATCGGCACGGTCGGCAGCCGGCTGGCACGGGCGCGGGAGCTGTTGAAATCCCGACTGGCCCGGCGCGGGGTCACGGCGACGTCCGGGGCCATCGCCGCTCTCCTGGCCCGCGAGGCCGCGGCGGCGCCGACCGGCTGGGTCGCGTCAACGACCCGCGCCGCGATGGGGCTGGGCAGCACAGCGAAAGGGGCGGCGGCGGCCGGGGCGGTCTCGGCGGCGGTCGCCCTCAGCGATCAGATCTTGCGGAGGATGCTCATGATCAAGCTCATCCAGGCAACGGTCCTGTTGACCACCGTCGCGTCGGCCGGCCTCTTGGCCTGGACCTCGATCGGCGCCGGCGACGAATCGAAGCGCCCGGCCGGCGCCGTGAAGGTCGCCGCGAAGGCGAAGCCGCGGCCGGCGGACGATCCGGATCCGAAGAGTGAGATGCCGGGCAAGGTCCCGATCAGAGGGCGCGTGATCGCACCGGACGGCAAGCCGGTCCCCGATGCGTCGATCTACCTGGGCCAGTCACAATACAGTTGGAACATCAACCCGATGGCCCGAACCGACGCCGAAGGCCGATTCCGATTCGAGCTCGACCCGGAGAAAGAGCGTCGCGACCGGGCCGAGATCATCCCGCGTCGCGACTGGACGCTGGAGAAGGCGGAGCTGACGGCCGTCGCACCCGGATACGGCGCGGCCTGGTCGGGCCCGTTCCGGGCCGGGGTGGACGACGTGGAGCTGCGCCTGGTCCCGGATGACGTGCCGCTCCTCGGCCGCGTCCTCGACATGCAGGGCCGACCCATCCCCGGCGTCATCGTCAGGGTTGGGGCGATCTACGACCCGCCCGCGGGAGACCTCGACGCCCTGCTCGAGGCCGGGACGATCCGCGAGGGTCGATTTTCCGGCGGGTTCTACACCGCCTCGTGGGCGACCACGGAACCCCCGGCGATCGAGACCGGTCCCGACGGACGGTTCCGGATCGTCGGCGCGGGCCGCGATCGGCTTGTCCTGCTCGAGATCGACGGGACCGGGATCGAACAGGGCCGATTGTGGGCGATGACCCGCCCTGCCCCGCCCTCCGCCCGGTCGTTGTCGGTGCCGAGCGACGCGAATGGTCAGCCGAGACTCTCTCCGCTCCACGGCGCGACCTTCGATCATGTCGCCGGCCCGTCCAAGCCGATCGAGGGCGTGGTCCGGCTCAAGGGGACCGATCGTCCGCTGGCCGGGGTCCACGTCTCGGCCATCGCCGAGGCGACCGGGGCATATGCCAGGGCGATCACCGACAAGCAGGGCCACTTCCGCTTGAACGGCCTGCCCAAGGTCGCGTCCTACCGGATCCAGGCCAATCCCAAGCCGGGTCAACCTTACCTCGCGAGGTCGATCGAGGTCACCGACACCGACGGCCTGAAGCCGATCCCGGTGACCTTCGAGCTGCGGAAAGGGGTCGCGGTCCGGGGCCGGCTCATCGACAAGGCCACGGGCAAGGGCGTGGGCGGGGAACACGTCTACTACATGAAGCTCCCTTCGAACGCCAACGAGGGCGATGGGGACATCTCGTCGGGCTTCGGTCCCAAGGGTTTCCAGATGACCATCTCGTCGGGCTTCGGTCCCAAGGGTTTCCAGATGACCGTCCCGCCGGGCCCGGCGATCTTCTACGCCGATGCGGCCGGAGAGGATCTCCCCTACACTCGGGCCCGGCTCTCCCAGGCCGACCGCGCCACAGGGATCAGCGACTTCGGCGATGGAGGAGCCCGCCAGATCATCCTCTCGCCCTGCCATACTTACCGGATCGTGGATGTGCCCGCCGACGCCGAGACGTTCACCCTCGACATGGACCTGACCCGAGGCGCCACGCGGAAGGGGCGGCTGATCGGCCCCGACGGCATGCCGTTGGCCGGCGTCATCGCCTATGGCCTGGCCGCCAACTGGCAGGTCAAGACGCTCGGCGACGCGACGTTCGAGGCCCTCGGCCTCGAGCCCGGCAAGGCCCGCACGGTGTCCTTCATCGACAAGGCCCGGCGGCTGGCCGGCGCGATCCTCATCGAGCCCGGCGACGGACCGGTCGAGGTCCGCCTCGCCCCGTGCGGCGCGGCGGTCGGTCGGCTGGTCGACATGGACGGCCAACCCCTCGCCGGCGCCACGATCAACCTCGGGCCGGAGGATCACCGGGGCGAGCCGATCCCCGGCAATATCGGCCTCTGGCCCGAGGGCGAGGTCTTCACCGCCGACAAGGACGGCCGGTTCCGCGTCGAGGGGATCAATCCCGATCTGAGCGTCCACGTGGCAATCCACCCGCGATCCCGGCCGGACGTCTTCCTGGTGCCGGAGAAGTCCAGGGAGGCAATGCTCGAGCACCTCAAGGCAAAGCCTGGCGAGACCGTCGACCTCGGCGAGATCCGCTTGAGCCGATAAGCGGCCATCGGCCGGTGAAGTGAAAAGCATCGCCATGATCCTGCCACCGGCTACCGGGGCGCTTCACGCGCCTGCCGAATAACGCCCACACCAAGCCGAAGCGTCAGCGAGGCGAATGCCAGTGTCACGCGACACCGTCGGACTCCTCGCTGACGCTTCGGCTTGGTATGAATGAGCTTCGTGCCGAGCCGCGCCCTCAGTCCAATCCTGAATCGCTCCAGCCACCACCGCCGGCCCGCAACGTGTACGAGAACGCCCCCAGCAGGTCGCCGCGGCTCCCGCCGTGGCAGTCGACGCATTGCTTGATGCTTCGAACGGCCCCGAGCATCCGCATGCCCGCTCCCTCTTGCGTGATGAACAGGTCTTCCCCGCGCCGCAAGGCGTCGAGGCCGTAGCTCTCGAACCGGTCCGGCGGCCGGGTCGAGGCGCCGCGAAACGTGTCCATCCGCGGCAGGCTCTCCGAGACGTAGACCACGGGCTCGTCGTGCAACAGCAGTCCCACCAACTCGACGGTCTGCACCTCCCAGCGATTCGCAGGCCCGGGGATCCGGCTGAATCGGTGAGGCTCGAACCCGGCGACCTGCCGGCGGTCCTTGACGTAGCCGAATCCGCCGGGATTCGCGAAATCCAGGATGCTGTCTTCGAGCATGTGGCCCATGGGGGGCCGATCGTCGAGCGACGGCGGCTTCAACTCTCCGGGCGACCAGGTCGAGGCCACGCGGGGGCCCGGCTGGAGCGGGACCGGCCCTCGTCGCAGGTTCGCGGCCAGGTTCTGCTCGTTGGGAAAGATCATCCGCATATTCCCGAATCCGGCGCTGTCGATGAACAACGCGACCGCGTGCTCGTGCAACCTCTTGAGCTGGTAAGCGCGATAGGTATTCCAACGCTCGGGGATTTCCCCTTCCAGCCGGCCAAGCCGCTCGACCGCGTCGGGACCCAACGTTGTGCCGGCCGGGACGGGGTTCGGCAACGGCAGGCGCCCTTCCATGGATTCGTACGGGTAGCGGGCGCGGAGTCGCGCGTATCCGAGCTCGGCCGTCAGGCCCCCGACCCCGAACACGCCGTAAGCGAGCAGCGTCGCCCCGCAAGACAGCGCCGGGAATGAGAGAGGCACACGACGAGACTCACGCCAGAAGGCCAGCGACAGGAAGAGCAAGAAGGCCTGGATCCCCACCGCCGGCAGGATGCACATCACCACGAGCGACCCGATCCCGAGCGACAAGGCCAGCCCGTTGAAGTCGGTGCTCCTGGCCGGAGTCCGCTTCAGCCACACCGCCCCATTGACGATCGACAAGATCAGTGCTGACAGGACCAGTGATACGAATAGCATGGCCCTCACCTCCTGATTCGCACGACGGCCGACGAGACAGGCAACGTCCTATCCCTGACAATTGTAACATAATCGCGATGCGTGTTCCACCTCTCATTCGCATTGCTCGGAGCCGGCTCCGGCATGAATCTTGCAGGTCGCAGGATCGGGCCTTACGCTACCCTGTGCGGGTCGATGAGTTTCTGCGTCGATACGGCCCCATGGTCTTGAGAAGCTTCTGGCTTCGGGAGTCTCGAGCTCGATGCCCCGATCGCGACGTCGCCCGCCTCGCCCGCCCCAGTCCCCTTCGACGCGGAGGAAGCTGCGACTGGCCTTCCTGTCGGTGGTGACCAGTTGGAACCGCTACCAGGTGGGCCGGGTGATCCTGGGCTTGATCGTGACCTGGCTGATCGGCGCCGTGGGGCTCTACCTGGTCGAGGGGCGGGAGAATCCGGGATTCGCCAATTTCGGCGAGTCGCTCTGGACCGTCTGGCTCGTCCTGTTCGGCGGCATGGACGATTCCTTCGCCCCCAAGACGATGACCGGGCGATTCCTGGCCATGTTCCTGCTGGTTGCGGGGGTCGGGCTGGCCGGGCTATTCACGGCGAGCGTGGCCTCGCTCCTGGTCGAACGCTACCTGCGGAGACGAGACGTGTCACACTTCGAAATGGACGACCACCTGGTGCTCTGCAACTGGGCACCGCGCGGGCTGGAGTGGATCCGCGAGGTCCACGGCAAGATCATCAACGACCCGCGCCCCATCGTGATTATCCACGACAACCCCGACGAGATCGACCTGCCCGACAAGCAGGACGAGCCGGCCTTCAACGACGTGTACATCGTCAAGGGGGACCCGACCAATGAGGTGATCCTCCACCGCGCCACGGTCCCCAAGGCCTATTCGGTCATCGTCCTGAGCGATTCCCGCGAGGGGAAGCACGCCGACGGCAAGTCGATCCTGATCTGCATCGCGATCCGCCACATCTGCAAGGGCGAGCACCAGCCGAACATCGTCGTCGAGTGCCACAACCCCGCCAACCGCCACCACCTGCTCAAGGCGGGCGCCAGCGAGGTCGTCTCGTCGGACTCGCTGGGCCTGCGCCTGCTGGCGCGATCGGCCCTGTTCCACGGGATGTCCGAGTTCTACCAGGAGCTGCTCACCGTCCGCCGCGACGCCAACGAGGTCTTCCTGGTCCCGGCCCACGAGGACCTGGTCGGCCTCTCCTTCACCGAGCTCAGCGAGCGGTTCCTCCACTACCGGAGCGACCGGCGCTCCTGCCTGCTCATCGGCATCCAGCGCGGCGACGAGATGATGATCAACCCGATCAACGAGGAGGCCGGCCCGCTGCGAACCCACGACCAGTTGATCCTCCTCAGCCGGATCTACCCCAGCGGCTCGCAACCCCTGCCGATGAGCCCGGCGGCCGCGTCCGCTCACGAGGAGAAAAAGACGAAATGAGCGGCCAACTCCCCCGCATCGTGGCGGACACGCCCCTGGACGCGACCATCGAGGGCCTGCTTCGCGACCGGGTCGAGATCCTTCCCTGGTCGGTCGCCGTCTCGGGCCTCTCGGGCAGCGACGAGCCGGTCGCGGGCATCTACACTTACGGACATCCCTCGGTCGACGGCGCGATGCTGGACCGGCTCCCCGGCCTGAAGGTGATCAGCAATTACGGGGTGGGCGTGGACCACATCAACCTGGCGGGCGCCGAGGCGCGGGGCATCCCGGTGGGGAACACGCCGGGCGTGCTCGAGGGCGCCACGGCCGACCTGGGCTTCGCGCTGCTGATGGCCTCGGCGCGTCGGATCGTCGACGGCGACCGATACGCCCGATCGCCCGAATTCGTCCGCTACGACCCCGGCTACATGCTGGGGCGCGAGGTCCACGGCAAGACGCTGGGGATCATCGGCATGGGCCGGATCGGCCATCAGGTCGCGCGCCGCGCGCTCGGATTCGACATGACCGTGCTCTACCACAACCGACGCCGCCGAGAGGACGTCGAGCAGTCCCTGGCCCCGTCGGTCCGCCACGCCGAGAAGGACGACCTGCTGAAGCAGTCCGATTACGTGATGCTCTGCGTGCCCCTGACCGACCAGACCCGCGGCATCATCGGCACGCGGGAGTTGGCGCTGATGAAGCCCGACGCGACCCTGATCAACATCGCCCGGGGCGCGGTGGTCGACCTGGAGGCCCTGACGCAGGCGATGTCACAGAACCGCATCGCCGCCGCGGCCCTCGACGTGACCGACCCCGAGCCCCTGCCCCGCGACCACCCTCTCTTATCCATGCCCAACGTCATCATCACGCCCCACCTGGGCAGCGCGACGATCGAGACCCGCCGCCGCATGGCCGAGGTCTCCGTCGAGAACCTCCTCGCCGGCCTCCGCGGCGAGGCCCTGGCGCATCCGGTCAGCCGGTGAATGACCCGATCGTGGAGATGAGGAAACCGGTCCCGAGAAGGTCGGAGATCAGCGCCGATCGGACCATTCGGGTTTCGTCGACTTCGATGGAAGGCCGATCCATCCGATACTCATCCCGAGGCGATTGCGATCATGGCGACTTGACCGGCTTGTCTTCGCGGCGAAAGCGCCTTCTCAAGGAACGCTCGGATCCGCGCCTCTCTCACGGCAGAGGAAAAGGGTACGGGGAGGGGACCAGGAAGGGCCGGGAACCGAACGTCTGGATCGGTTCTTTCGAATCGGTTCCGGGCCCTTTTACTGCCCGCCGAGCGACGAGTCGGTCAACTCCTGCCCGGCCGGCTCCCGGGCTCGATTCGTACGGTCGACAGCCGAACGGAGGAGATCGTGCGTCCGTCGTGAAGTGCCTCGCGAGACTGGGCCTCGGCAGATTGGTGGATCAGGCGGGTCACCTCCGAGGGTCGTACGCCTCGGGAAAGCAGTTTGGTCCAGTAACGGAGCCCGGCCGGTTCGGGAGTCCGGCCCAGGAAGCGTTCATAGAGCGATGTCACGAATGAGACCGGTCCCCCGTTCTTGGAGGTCGGGACAGGCGCCTGGATCTCCAGGGTGCCATCGACGTACACCATCGAGTAATCGGCCGAACTGCCCCCACTCGCGGTGATCGGGTAGGTCCCGGGTGCGCTCGTGTTCGTCGCGGTCGTCGACAGGGAAACCGGCGTGATCAAGCTGGCGGGGGTGTCGCCGTTGACGAATCCGCTGTACGTCGCCGAGAACGTGGGCAGGGATCCGACGAATGGCTTGACCGCGTCGTTGGCCGTCACGGTCAGGGTCGCGGGCGTGACCGAAAGCGTCCCGTTGGTGTAGCTGATCGAGTAATCGCTCGAGGCGGCACCGGCGGCCGCGATCGAGTAGCGGCCCACGTGGCTGGAGAGACTGGCCGTCGCCGTCAAGCTGACCGGCGTGGTCAGGCTGGCCGAGGTATCGCCGTTGACGAAGCCGGTGTAGGAGGCGGTGAGGGTCGGCAGCGCGTCGCCGTAGACCTTGGTCTGGTTGTCGGCGGTGATTGTCAGCGGGGCGGTGGTGACCGCCAGGGTGCCGGCGACGTAGCTGATCGCGTAATCGGTATCGACGGCGCCGCTGGCGGTGATGGCGTAGGGGCTACCCGCGACATGGCTGGCGGCGGTCGCCGTGGTGGTGATCGTGGGCGGTGTGGCCAGGCTGGCCGAGGTATCGCCGTTGACGAGTCCGGTGTAGGAGGCGGTGAGCGTGGGCAGAGCGTCGCCGTAGACCTTGGTCTGGTTGTCGGCGGTGATTGTGAGCGGGGCGGTGGTGACCGTCAGGCTGCCGTCGACATAGCTGATCGCGTAGTTGGTATCGACGGCGCCGCTGGCGGTGATGGAGTAGGGGCTGCCGGCGACGTGGCTGGCGGCGGTCGCGGTGGTGGTGATCGTGGGCGGTGTGGCCAGGCTGGCGGAGGTGTCGCCGTTGACGAAGCCGGTGTAGGAGGCGGTGAGCGTCGGCAGGGCGGCGCCGTAGACCTTCGTCTGGTTGTTCGCCGTGATCGTGAGCGGGGCCGCGGTGACCGTCAGGTCGTTGGCGCCGGAGGAAGCCGTATAACCCGCACCCACATCGCCGGTGAACTCGGCGGTCACGTCGCCGACGTAGGTACCGACGTTGTCACCCTCCAGCGAGACGTTGTCGATCTCCGCCAAGCCGTTCGCGTCCGTGGTCGTAGTACCGAGCTCGTTGCCACCGAGCTGGAAGTCGACGATCTCGCCGGCCACATTGTTGGCACCGGAGGTCAGGTGGGCCAACAGGTCCGTGTACCCACCGTACGTGCCAGAGGCGGCCGCGACGGCGAGGCTCGTGCCAGTCAGAAGGAGTCGCCCTTCCAACTGGTCCTGCAACATTGGCCGAAAGCAATTTCTCGTGCTTCGAGGCAGTCGCGTCTTGGCCGATTCCCGGCCGCCCGCAGAACGATCTGTCCTCTTGAACATGCGGCTTCTCCCAACTCAAGGTTGCGGATTCTGAAACTGAGGCTCTAAAACAGAAGGTAGGACATGCCGCTCGGGAGCCGGAACGTCGATCTTCAATTTTTCACGAAAGTCGATGAACGCGTGCGAGCGTTGACCCGCTTGTCGTGGGACAGGATTCGTCCCGCACAGCGTCGAGGTCAGAGTACGGTGTCGGGGTCAGGCCAACCGAGCCCGAGCCGTTGCCCCGCGACGATCCCTCCTGGTCCTGCCCGACGTCATCATCACTCCCCACCTGGGTAGCGCGACGGTCGAGACCCGCCGCCACATGGCCGAGCTCTCCGTCGAGAACCTCTCGGCCGGGCTCCACGGCGAGGCCCTGCCGAACCCGGTCACCCGATGGACTGCCGATCGTCGCGATGAGCTGATCGTCCGTGAGCGAAGCGCGAACCGTGCGCAGGGTCCCGTTGTCTGGGATCGGGTCTCCACGAGGCGTCAACAGGAAGGCAGGTCATCCGATCGCCACGAGCACGCGGACGAGACAACGACGGCGGTCCCGGTGGGACCATGACGCGGCGAAGGTCGCGGAAGCGGAGCGGCGGCTCCGCGAATCGGAGCGATGGCTCCGCGATCCGGAGGGCCTGCTCCGGAGACTCGAAGCGGGCGAGGTCATCCGGGTCCCTTTGCTGTCCGAGGCCGCCCTCTTCGTCCACGCCGTGGGCGAGCGGAAGCGTTCGGAAGTGGCCGTCGCTCCACTGGCCTCGGACGCCGAGTCGCTCCGTCGGCTCCTCCTGTTCTGCCGTCGCCGGACCGCTCTCGCGCATGGACGGGGCGCACCTCGGTTCGCCAATGCCCTGGTCGCGCTCTCCGCCCGACGGAGTGCCTGGATCCGACCGCTGGAGGACTGGAGGGCCACGACGCACAATGCCGATCGGCAGTTCCGGTCCCTCCTGCGGCACTTGCTGGCGACCTACGAGGTGCCCCCGTTCCTGGAGGCTGCCTGGTTCGCAGGGCTGACCCCCGAAGGAATTCAGCACCAGGACTGGTACCCGCACGTCGCCCGCGGGAAGAACATCCGGACGGCCGAGGGACTGCCCGTCCCCCTGACCCGGATGCAGGCGCATCACTACCTACGCGCACCCGACGACCTCGGTATTGTGGCTGCATTCCGATGGGCGAAGGTGATCGACCTGGGCGGCGACGACCGGCTGGCTCGTGCGGTCCTGGCCACTCGCATCGGCTCGACGTTCGGGGACGAGGCGTTCTGGGACTCGGTCGTCCGCTGGTTCATCGCCCACCCGGCGCTCGACCCGTCCCACTATGGGCCGATCATCGACTACCTCCGGCGCCAGAAATTCGGGGATCCGGACCGCGGCTCGCCCGCGGATCAGCCGCCCGAGAGTCCCCGCCAGCCGAACCTCTGCATGAAAGGGCGGATGCCCGAGACGATGCTCAGGGCCGTCCGCGAGTGGCATCGCGAGCTGGCGCAAGTCACCCGGACCGTGGTCTCCTCCTGGGGACCGTCCGGGATCGCGGGCTTCGCGCATCACGAAGGGAACGGCGAAGAGCGCCGGGTCTACGAGATCGCCGAGCTCCTCTCGGCGGCGGAACTGCGCGACGAGGGGTACGCAATGCAACACTGCGTCGCCAGCTACGCCTGGGAATGCGCATCGGGGCGGACCTCGATCTGGTCGCTCACCCTTCGCCTCGAGGCGGGCCGGACGATCCGGCTGGCGACGATCGAGGTGCGGAATCGCGATCGCACGATTGTCCAGGTCCGGCGACGGTGCAACAAGCTGCCGACCGAGCGCGAGTTCAAGATCCTGACGCGATGGGAGGATTCGGGCGGTCCCAAGCGATCGCAGTGGCTCGTGCCTCGTTGAATTCAGCACGCCCGCGGGGCAAGCGTATCTGGAAGACCTGTGCTACCAATGGCCGACACCAGGTGCCTCCCCGTTGCTGGCCCCTCTGCCTCCGGCCCCATCTGCGTTCCTGGTTCCGGCTCGCTGGCAGCAGCAACGCCCATTCTCTTCGGCCGCCGCCATCGGCGACCGGGACTCGAGCGCGTGACGATTGCATCGGGCACTCGCACCAAGTAACTTACTTCCAAACAAATGGTGTCAACGCCATTGTTGCCGTTGCACCGTCTCGCGACGACAAGGGGATCAGCCATGCGAATCCTGCCTGCCATGTTGATGCTGCTCGCGGCGGGGTCGGCCCGTGCCGAATCCACCGTGCGGTACACCGTCCTGTGCCAGGGCAAGCCGTCGGGTGCCCAGGTCACCCGGGTGGCCGACGACGGCGCGGTCGCCGTCGATTACAGCTATCGCAATAATGGTCGAGGGCCCGACGTCAAGGAGGAATTCGCGGCGGCCCGGGACGGCACCCTGCTGCGGTATTCGTCCGCGGGTAAATCGACGTTCGGCGCGCCGTTCCACGAGTCATTCGCGCGACGCGACGGGCGCTCCGAATGGACGACGCAATCCGACCGGGGACACTCCGAGGATGCGCGCCCGTCGGCCTACCTGCCGTTGCATGGCTCGCCCGAGGCTTTCATGCGGATCGTCCGGGCCGCGGCCTTGCAGCCGGGCGGGCGCCTCGCGGTGCTCCCGGCCGGCGAGCTGACCGTCGAGAAGCTGGCCGACGAGCACCTGGAGCTCGCGGGCAAGGCCCGCGACGTGTCGCTCTACGCCGTCACCGGCCTGTCGATCGCGCCCTCCTACTGCTGGGCCGTCCGGGGCCCCGACATGACCCTCTTCGCCTCGATCTTCCCCGGCTGGCTCCAGATGGTCGAGTCCGGCTGGGAATCCGTCGCCCCGCGGCTGGAACGCCGCCAGGTCGAGGCGGACAGCCAGCGTCTGCGTCAGCTCGCCGCCCGCCTGGGCCATCGGCTGCCCGGGCCGATCCTCATCTGCAACGCACGCGTCTTCGACGCCGAGGCCGCGCGGCTCGGGCCGGCTCAGGACGTGTATATCCACGACGGCCGCATCGCCGCGATCTACGAGACCGGCTCGCCCGCCCGGGAGGCCGCGACGGTCCTGGAGGCCGGCGGCCGGGCCCTCTTGCCGGGCCTCTTCGACATGCACGGCCACCTGTCGAGCTGGGCCGCGCCCCAGCACCTCGCCGCCGGCGTGACGACGGTCCGGGACATGGGCAATGACAACGCCGTCCTGGCCGAGCTGTCACGGCAGTCTGATCGCGGCGAGATCCCGGGCCCTCGCATCGTGCCGGCCGGCTTCATCGAGGGCCAGAGCGACTTCTCGGCCCGCATCGGCATCGTCGCCTCGGACCTGGAAGGGGTCAAGAAGGCGATCGACTGGTACGCCCAGCGCGGCTACCCGCAGATCAAGATCTATAACTCGTTCCGCCCGGAATGGGTCTCCGAGGCCGTCGCGTACGCCCATCGCCGCGGCCTGCGCGTCAGCGGGCACGTCCCGGCGTTCATGAAGGCCGAGGACGTCGTCCGCCAGGGGTTCGACGAGATCCAGCACATCAACCAGGTGCTCCTCAACTTCTTCGTCAAGCCCACGGACGACACGCGGACCCTGGCCCGCTTCTCCATCGTCGCCGAGAACGCCCATTCGCTGAATCTCGACTCGTCAGAGGTCCGCGACTTCATCGCGCTCTTGCGGCGCGGGCCGACGGTGATCGACCCGACGCTGACGGTCTTCGAGGGGCAGTTCGTCCAGCGCCAGGGCGAGCTGGACCCGAGCTACGCCGCCGTCGCCGACCACATGCCCGCCACGATCCAGCGGGGCCTGCACACCAACTCGATGAATGTCAACGAGGCCAACGTCGATCGCTACCGCAAGTCATACGCCCGGATGGTCGAATTCGTCGGGCTGATGCACCGTGCCGGCATCCCGCTGGTGGCCGGCACCGATGCCATGGCGGGCTTCGCGCTGCATCGGGAGCTCGAGCTCTACGTCAAGGCCGGCATCCCGCCGGGCGAGGTCCTTCGCATCGCGACCTGGAACGGCGCGAAGTACACCCGGACCCTCGACCGACTGGGATCGATCGCCCCCGGCAAACTGGCCGACCTGATCCTCGTGGATGGCGACCCGACCGAGGACATCTCCGCCATCCGCCGGATCGGCCTGGTCATGAAGGAGGGGGTCGTGTACTACCCGGCCGAGCTGCACGAGGCGACCGGCATCAAGCCGTTCGTATCCCCGTTGCGGCCCGAGGCCGCCAAGCCATGACGCCGATTCGAAGCCAAGGGTCAAACTTCGGGGAAGCCAGGGCCGGGTCGCTCCAGGGAGCAAT
>JBKQHM010000464.1:0-7695 GCA_052148775.1 Isosphaeraceae bacterium
GCCCTGTCTCCGGCCCCGACCCCCAGCCAAGCGCCCGTCGAGGCCCCTGGGACTGCGGCCGTCGCATCCTCCTCCGCGACTGCGTCGGAGCCAACCGACAAGGACCAGGCGCCCGTCGCTGGGACGCCCGCTAACCGCGGTGAGCAACTGCTCGTCGAGGCCAAGGCCCTGTTCACCAACGCCAACTATGCCGCGGCCTTGCAGCTCGCCAACGAGGCGAAGGCCGGCAAGTTCGGCGTCGATGCCCAGGCCAGCGAGCTCATCGCCCAGATCAACATGGCCGCCCAGGCCAGGGCCCTGAGCCTTTACGAAGAAGCCCTGGCGTCCCTCCGCAGGGGAGACAACCAGCGTGCCCGTGCCCTCCTGACCGAGGTCGCGGCCGACGAGACCTTCGACGACGACTCATTCCGGGCCAAGGTCCAGGGCCTCCTCGCGAAGCTCAGCTCCGGGGCCAAGGGTGAGCCGGGGACCGCCTCGACCACCGACACGGCCCAGGACGTCGAGACCCTCGAGGCCCAGAAGCTCAACGCCGAGGTCGGGACCAAGATCGCCGAGGCCCGTCGCTATCACGAGATCGATCCCGACAAAGCCATCGCGATCTACGAGAAGACCATGCAGGCCGTCCAGGCGAAGCAGCTTCCGCCCGAGCTCACTCGCCCGATGGTACGCCGCCTCGAAGTGGCCCTCGAACTGGCCAAGAAGGACAAGGCCCAGTACCTTGTCAAGATGGCCGACAAGAAGCAGCGCGAGGAGATCGAGCTGAAGCGGCTCCGCATCCTCGAGGCCGACAAGGCCAAGAAGCTGCGGGTCAAGGAGTTCATGGACAAGGCCACCGCGGCCTACGCGGAATCCAAGTACGTCGAGTGCGAGATGTACGCCAAGAAGGCGATGGAGATCGATCCGGGCGAGCTCGCCGCCTCGATCCTCGCCTACAAGGCCAAGATGGAGCGTCGGTACAAGACCGACGTTCAGATCAGAGCGGATAAGGACGAAGGCATCGTCGGGACCCTCCAGCAGGTCGACCTGGCGTCGGTCTCCGACCCCGAGGTTCAGATCAAGGGCATCAAGTATGCCACGAACTTCAAGGACCTGACCCGCGAGCGCCTGGCGATGAACGCCAAGCTCCAGCCTCGGAAAGATCCCAAGGTGCTGGCGATCGAGGCCAAGCTCAAGGAGCCCATCTCGCTCAATGTGAAAGAGCAGTCCCTCGGCGAGGCCGTCAAGTTTATCTCGGACTACACGGGCCTCAACATCGTGATCGATCCCAAGGGACTCAACGACGAAGGCGTCACCTCGGGCTCCCCGGTCTCGCTGAACCTGAACAATGTCCAGGTGAAGACCGCGCTCAAGTTCATGCTCCGCCCGCTCGGCCTGACCTACAAGGTCGAGGATGAAGTGGTCATGATCACCAGCCCCATGGCGACGCAGAAGGAGACGTTCGTCAAGACTTACTATGTGGGCGACCTGGTGATCCCGCCGAACAAGGGTGCCCAGAATCCCTTGCCGCACAACATGATGGACCCCGAGTCCTTCAATGAGATCAATACGCCCGCCCAGCCGGTCGTCAATACGATGGGCTATCCCAACGCGACGAATCCCCGCGCCGGCGGAGTGCCCAACGGAGTCGGTATATCCACGACCGACCGGCGTTGGGTCGATCTCACGCCGCTGGTCCAGTTGATCGCGACCTCGATCGAGCCCGGCTCGTGGCAGGTCCATGATGGGTCGGGCCAGGATGTCACCCAGGCCTACGGGCTCGGAGGTGGATTCGGAGGCGGTGCCGACGGCGGACTCGATGTGTCGCGGCCGATCGGTGCCATCACGCCGTTCTTCCTGAGCATCAGCTTGATCATCCGTCACACCGCCGAAGTCCACGAGCAAGTCGCCGATCTGCTCCGCCAGCTCCGACGGCTCCAGGACCTTCAGGTCTCGATCGAGGTCCGCTTCATCACCGTCCAGGATAACTTCTACGAGCAGATCGGCGTGGACTTCGACTTCCAGATCCAGTCCGACACGGTCGGCAAGAACAGCACGTTCGCCGCGCTCAATCCCTCACAGTCCCTCTTCCCGATCAGCGGGGTCACCGGAGGCTTGATCACGGGGACCTCGACGAGCACGAGCGGTTCCACTTCAGGGTCATCATCCTCAGGAGGAACCAGTGGCGGCACGTCGGGAGGAACCAGTGGCGGTAGCTCCGGCGGACTCTCCGGCGGTAGCTCCGGCGGAAGCTCCGGCGGACTCTCCGGCGGAAGCTCCGGCGGCACGACAGGTGGCGGTGGCGGCACCGGCGGCGGTACGGGTGGCACCGTCTCCCAACCGGTCTACATCGTAAACCCGCAGCGCAATCACACCTATCCCAGTAGCGGACCGCTGATCGTCGGTACGCAAGGCGGCGGCCTGGCCAACTTCTCGCCGAACCTGGACATCCCCTTCACGAACACCAGTGGCCAACTGATCGCTCCGACGTTCGTCAACAACTATCAGCCCAACGGCGGGGCGACGTTCGGCATCGCGTTCCTGAGCGATCTCGAGGTCTATCTCTTCCTCACGGCCGCACAGGGAGACACGCGGTCGAACGTCCTCCTGGCCCCGAAGGTCACCACGTTCAACGGTGCGGCGGCGACGATCTTCAGCAACACGGTGCAATACTATGTTGCCGGCCTCACGCCGATCATCGGCCCCGGTGCGGTCGCCTACACGCCGCAAGTCTCGATCCTCCCGACCGGTTCGACGCTGACGGTCACCCCGGTGGTGTCTGCCGACCGGCGTTACGTGCGACTGACTCTCTCGCCGTTCTTCAACTCTCTGAACGGGTTCACGACCTACGCGTCCCAGACGGGAGCCGTCGGCGGCAGCGGCCTCGGCGGCGGTGCGGCGACGATCACCGGCACGATCCAGCTGCCGAATACCACCACGAATACCATCACGACGACCGTGACGGTGCCCGACGGCGGTACGGTCCTGCTGGGCGGCGTGAAGAGCCTCACCGAGCAGCGAATCGAGTACGGTGTCCCGGTCCTGTCCAAGACGCCGCTCCTCGATCGTCTGTTCCGCAACGTCGGTATCGGTCGCAACTCCCAGAGCCTCATGCTGATGGTCACGCCGCGGATCATCATCCTGGAGGAAGAAGAAGAACGGCTAGGCATCCCCTCGGTCGCACTCTGAGCCTGACAGGGTGCGGGCCATGGGGCCTGCTGTGAACACTTCCCCCGACCTCGAGGCCGCCGGAGACACCCTCCGGCGGCCTATCGCATTTACCCCCGAAACCCGACAACTTCGACTCAAAGACCTTGAACCGCGGTGCAGATTTCGAGATGCTACATCTTGTGCGATCCCTCTCGCCGAACCCGTGATCCCGGCCCGGCGAAAACATCGCGAAGGCCCCCGGCCGAATCGAGCGAACAACCGATGACTCCCTCTATCGCCCTGTGGGTCTGCCTGGTTCTCTATGCTCAACCGCCTGCGGTGGCGAAGGCGCCGGATCAACAACTACGCCCCGACCGCGACTGGTCGGAGATGGGCCGTAGCCTCTGGTACGACAAGAAGGAACGTCGTGTGGTCGCTCGCGCCAGGGTGGTCCTTCGCGAAGGCGTGCTGGAGCACCTGATGTGCCTGAAGGGCACCAAGGAACACGAGGCGATCATCGCGACCGACGCCTCGCCGAAGATGATTCACGCCGCGCTGCTCCTCACCGGAGCCGAGGTGGGTCATCCGGTCCAGTTCGTCCCCAAGTTCGAGCCTCCCGCGGGCACGACGATCGCCATCGAGTTCCAATGGCGTCAGGACGGACAGGTCAAGCGATCAGATGCGCGTGATTGGGTCTGGGATGAAAAGACCAAGGCCCCCCTTCGCATCGACTGGGTCTTCGCCGGTAGCTTGCTCTACGAAGATCCGGTGACCAAGAAGACGCGCTACGCCGCCGACGAAGGAGACCTGATCACCGTTGCCAATTTCGCCAGCGCAATCCTCGACCTACCCATCGTGAGCTCCGCCAACGACGCCGATCGAAGCTTCACGGCCAATACGGCGAGGATCCCACCGGTCGGGACCGAGGTTCTCATCTACCTCTCACCTCGACCGGCCAGACCGTCAGAGAAATCCGGCAAGGACGCGAAGCAGGTCCCCGCTGCTGACCATGGCTCTGTGAAGTCACGACCGTGATCGTACCTCTCGCCTTGCTCCGCGTCGGTTCAAGTTTCCCAATACCTCAGTCCATGCGGAGGGCACACCAAACCCCACTGGGATGATATTGAGCATCGATGGGATGAGCCTCGAGGTTCTCCCATTCCTCCACGGTCCAGACCAACAGCCTGGCCCGGAACCCATTAATCCGCCACAACACCGCCCCTGAATCTGGTCCTCGGTTGATCAAGAGCCGAAGTCCTGACCGGGACGGCAGGAGCTCCCTTACCTGTACGAGTGTCCCCATCACCCATCGCTCCTCAGTCTATCAGCGTCGCCATCGTCAATCTCGCTCCAGTCCGTCCCCGATGACGATGATACGTTGAAATCCCGATGCACTAGACGTAGCTTACCATCATTGCTTTAAAATGCTTAACGGTCAAGCGAACTCCAGGAGATGGGAGGATTCCTGCGAGATCGGGAGAAGGAATATCCATCCCATAGCGTTAATAACACCCGCAACACATCTGTTATGACCCGCACAACCCGGATTATGGGAATCAGACCAGTGGATCGGTTGCGCGACTGGCCGCCGGCGCCAGGAACGAGACCTCAAGATCGTGCCAAGCATCCCCGTCAGGTCATCAGTGATAGAATCGCGCCGAGAAGACGACCAGAAGACATTATCATTAAATGACTTGCATCTGTCGAGCCTGTCATTGACCGTCAGATCTCGAGCCGATCGCTCTGAGCGAGAGCGTACACGAACGCATCAATCGAGCCAAACCCTCGCTCGACTTCTCCTCCTGGGTTTACTGCACTCCGAGGGACTATTCGGGATGGATGATGATCGTCTGATCGTGACAGAAGGACTCACGAAATCCTACAAGCAGACCATGGCATTGGATTCGCTATCGATGGCGATTCTGCGGCGCGAAGTCTTCGGGTTGCTGGGACCCAATGGCTCTGGAAAGACGACGACGATTCGCTTGCTCATGGGCCTTCTGAAACCATCAGCGGGGAGAGCCTCGGTCGCCGGATTCGATTGCTGGCAAGAGAGCCTCGACGTCCGTCGGCTTGTTTCTTACCTCCAGGGCGAATTGAGGCTCTACGGCTCGATGACCGGCCTGGGGATGCTCGAGTTGCTCAGCGGGCTGCGGGACTCGGTAGGGCTCGATCGGGCCGTGGCGATCGCCGAACGCATCATGAAACTGGACTTGAGGCGGCGCGTCCGAACTTACTCGACCGGGATGAAGCAAAAGCTGCTGCTGGCCCAGACGTTCGCCGACCCGGTGGACATACTGATCCTTGACGAACCAACCTCGGCGCTGGATCCGTCGGCACGTGGCATTGTCCTCGATCTGGTCCATGAGGCGCGTCAGCAAGGTCAGACTGTGATCTTCTCCGGCCATGTACTCTCGGAAGTCGAGCAAGTGGCCGACCGGGTCGCCATCATGCGCAAAGGACGGCTGATGCACATCGAAGACATGAAAGCGCGGCGCAGTCTTCGAATGGTCATGATCCGATATGGCAGGGAGACCTGGATCCAACCGCCCCCGGAGTTGGAATTGATCGAACGCGAGCGAAAGGACGACACGATCCTCCTGGAGCACCGAGGCGAGCTCTCCGCATTGCTCCGATGGCTCGGGTCGGTCCCGGTCGAGGATATCGCCATCGGTACGGAAGACTTGCGCAGCCTGTACGATCGATACCATGGTCCGAACGTATCCGACGAGGAGGATCCGCGATGAGGCCGTTCTGGGTGCTGATTCGCAAGGAGGTCCAGGAATCACGCTGGACGCTGGGACTTTCGGCTCTGGCGCTCTTCGCACTGGGCTGGCTTTTCGTCTATGTAACGTCGCGCAACGAGAACGAGATCATCCAGAGGCTCGGCTCCGACCCGGGTGATCTCGGTGGGCGAATGCAGATGCTCAGGGCCCTGGGGATCGAAGGCATACCGTCCTCGGCCGAGTTGATCATGGCCTCCTGGAACCATCCGTTCATCTTGATCCTGATCTCGACCTGGGCGATCGGTCGGGGCTCCGGGGCGGTCGCCGCGGAGGTGGAGCGTGGGACGATGGACCTGATCCTGTCCCGCCCCATCCCTCGATGGCTCTTCTTGACGGCCCATGTCTGGGTGGCGACGGCGGGATTGGTGATCCTCGGGATGTCACTGATGGGCGGCGCAGCGATCGCGGTTCACTATAATATTCTCCGGGAACCGCCCGGGGTAGAGACGCTTTTCCGACCGGCAATCAACCTCACCGCCCTGGGCCTGCCGATCTACGGGTATACCTTGCTCGCCTCCTCCATGGACCATGTCCGGCGGCGCCCCGCCTCGGTCGGTTCGGTCCTCACGCTCGCCGGCTTCATCATCTGGGTCATCGCCTTGATCCCCGTGTTCCATGATTCCTGGTGGAGGCCGTGGCTTGAGAAACTGTCCATCTTCAAAGCTTACAACCCCATCGAGCTCGTCAAGGAGGGCCAGACGCTCGACATGAACCTGGCCATCCTGGGAGGCGTCGGTGCGGCCTGCATCGCCCTGGCATTTGTCGTTTTCGCCAGGCGTGACCTGCCCGCCAACGGCTGAAGCTGACCTTGAATGTGAAGGAGCCGGCCTTGCTCCTCGGTCCCGTCTACCGGTTCGAGATGAACGCCAAGGCGCGCCGCAAGGGGACATTCGTGATCCGAGTCGTTTACGGCTCGTTGCTGCTACTCACATTCGCGATTCCGCTCTATAGGACGCCCGGACTTTCCAACGCCGCAGAGCTTCCGCCTCGGGATCTACCTCGTGTCGCCGAATCGTTCGTGACATCGATCATGATGCTCCAGGCTCTCGCCGTCCTGGCGCTAACTCCGGCCCTCGTTGCCGGGGGCCTGGCCCGGGAGCGGCAGCGAGGAACCCTCGATCTCCTGGCGGCGAGCCCCCTGTCCGGCCTGGAGATCATCCTGGGCAGTTTGTTCGCCCGCTTCTATGATCTTGCGATCATCATCATGCTCGCGGTGCCAATCCTCTGCATCTTGAGCCTTCTCGGTGGTCTGGACGTCGCAATTGTCGCCTTATCCGACGGGTTCCTGCTCACCACCGGCTTCCTCATCGCCGCGTCGTCAATCGCGGTATCGAGTGTCAGCGCAAACCCACGTCGAGCCATTCTTGCGGAATACCTGATCGTATCGAGCTGGACGGCATTGCCGTTCGTCTTCGAGACATCACGGAATCTCGGTTCGGGCCCGATCTTCCAGATCGCCTCCTGGGCCCGTCCGTTCGAGGATTCGTTCCGCTCCTCGAACCCGATCTACGTCTTCACCCGGGGTGGGTCTAATCTTTCTTCGAAGATCCCCAACCTGATCGCGATGATGTTGGTTCAACTGGCCGTGGGTCTGTTGCTCATCCTCACGAGCTCGGCCATCCTCAGACCGTCGTTGAAACGCGCGGGGGCACTCGGCCGTCGATGGACCCTGTTGACCCTGATGTTCAGCAAACGCAGCCTGCTCCCCCGGTCGAGTTGCGGCGATTTTCCGATGGTTTGGAAGGAGTGTCATCTCGCGAAATCGACCATCCTCTTCAGGCTC
>JBKQHM010000465.1:0-23643 GCA_052148775.1 Isosphaeraceae bacterium
GGCAAGCAGATAATTTCTACGACCCTCAACCTGCGCAGGTCGCAGATCAGGAGGTCTGAGGATCGATCATGCCTCGGATCGCCAGGGCTCCGCCACCAGCAGGAATGGTCCCGCCTTCCCCACGCTCCCCGAGGAGAGCGGCCGAGCCAATCGCTCCGCCTGACGGCTCCGCTACTTCCCGATGCAGAAGCGGCGGAAGATCCGGTCGAGGATGTCGTCGGTGACCACGGCACCGACGACCTTGCCCAGTTCCTCGACGGCCAGCCGGAGATCGAAGGCGACCAGTTCGTCGCCGCCCCCGGCGATCATCGACTCGGCGGCCGAGCGCAGGGCCGCCTCGGCGCGGAGGATGCTCCCGCGGCAACGTGCGGCCGTACCCGACGGCAAACTCCCCTCCCCCGCCTCGCCCCGGATCCGACTCGCGATGGCAACCCGCAATTCCCGGAGACCCTCGCCGGTCGCGGCACTCGTGTGCAATTGCCCCGATGATCGAGCGAGGGAAGAGAGGTCGCACTTGGTCGACACGAGCAAGCAGGCCCGATCGTTCGGCCACTCCTGGAAGGCCGGACTGGACGCATCGGCCGATCGGCAGTCGAGCAACAGGTCGGCGCGGGCGGCCTGACCGGCGCGAGCGGCCTGGGCCTGGGCGGTGATGGCGTCCTTGGCCGATTCGATCCCGGCGGTATCCACCAGTTCGACGGTCAGACCGTCGCAGTCGCAGAGGGCGGTCAGGTAGTCCCGGGTCGTGCCGGCCTGGGGCGAGACGATGGCCTGCTCGCGGTCCAACAGGGCGTTGAACAGCCGGCTCTTGCCGGCATTCGGCGGCCCGACCAGGACGACCCGCGGATAGCCTTCGGGCCGGTCGCGGTCGTTGAGTCGACGCGCCAGGGCCTGGAGCTCGCGGGCCGATTGGTCCAGTTCCTCGGCGAGGGCGGCCCGGAGCAGCGGGTCGACGTCGGGCTCCTCGGTGAAGTCCAGGTTCGCCTCGAGATGGGCCACGACATCGAGCAGGTGGTCGCGCAGGGCGAGGATCGGGCCGGACAGGCCGCCGGCCAGTTGCTGGAGCGCCGCGTCGAGCTGGGCCGGGTTGGCGGCGTCGATGACGCCCAGCACCGCCTCGGCGCGGGTCAGGTCGATCCGTCCGGAGAGGAATGCCCTCAAGGTGAACTCGCCGGGCTCGGCCTGTCGCGCGCCCCGGGCCAGGCAATGGGCCAGGACCAGGCTCACCAGGGGCGGCGATCCGACCAGGTGGATCTCGACCACGTCCTGGCCGGTGTAGGTCCGGGGGGCCGGCCAGAGTGAGAGCATCACGGGCAAGAGCGGCCTCAGGCCGTCCACCCGGAGCGAGCCCGGACGCATCTCGGGGAGGCGCGGCAGGGGCAAGTCGCGATCGGCGATGAAGCCCGAGAGCGCGATCGGCCACGCTTTGGGGCCCGAGAGCCGAACAATCCCCCGGGCCGACGGCCCCGTCGGGCTGGAGATCGCCGCGATGGTATCGTTCGGGTCGAAGCTGATGGACATGGTTGCCCGGTCAGTCGCTCAGACTGAGATACCGATCGAATTCAGACGTGCTCCGACCCGACACGCTTATACAGCTCGTGCAAGCTTTCCGCGGCCCTCGACGCCAGCGCGTACCATTGAGGGTCGCGGAAACACGAAGGATGCGCGAGAATGATCTTTTCGATCTGATCGGCCAGGAGGAAGGTGCGATCCAGGAGCTCGTGGCAGCCGAAGCTGCCCGGTTGAAACTGGGTTTCCCAACCAGGACCGCTTTCCGCGACCATCTCTTCGATAAGTCTCCGGCGCTCCGGTTCGACCTCGCTCGATGGCTCGACGTCGATGCTCATGTCAACGTCTCCGGGGCCTCGGCCGGGGATCGCCCTTGTCCTTCTCGCGGCCCTTGCCGTCGCGTTCGTCGGCGACCTTGCGATAAGTCGGATCCTTGCGGGCCTCTTCGAGGACACGATCCCAGAACTGGGCGATGCGCCCGCGTGGCTTGGCCAGTGCGGTGGCACCATTCCCGCCGGGACCGGGCTTGCCGCCGCGTGGACCGGGCCCATTGCCGTTCTGGCCGCCTCCCTTACCACCCGGCGATCCCCCCTTGGCGTCACCCACGTCTTCATGATCCGATCCCGCCGGGGCCGGACGGTTATGCGTGACCTTGGGTAAGAGGAGCCGTTCGCCGATCGCCCACAAACTGCTGGTGATGAAGTACAGACCCAGGCCCGAGGGCACTTTATAGAACATCACCCCCATGAAGATCATCATGTACTTCATCATCTTCTGCTGCGCCCCGGTCTCGGGCGACGTGGCTGGCGGCGAGAAGAGCTTGGTCTGGACGAGCATCAGCGACACGACCACGAACGGCAGGATATTGAACCACTTGCCCAGGAACGGGACTTCCACGGGGAACTGGAACATCATGTCGGGCGCCGCCAGGTCGCGAATCCAGAGGAAGGTGGCGTGTCGGAGCGGCACGCTAGTATTCAGCGCCTGCCAGAGCCCGACGAAGATCGGCAACTGGATCAGCGCCGGCAGGCAGCCGGCGACCGGGTTGACGCCGTGCCGTTTGTAGAGTGCGAACTGCTCCTTGGCCTGGCGCTCCTTGTCGTCCTTGAACTTCTCCTGGATTTCCTTGAGGTGCGGCTGAAGTTCCTGCATCTTCTTGGCGGCGAGCGCCTGCTTGCGGCCGAGCGGGAACATCAAGGCGCGGACCAGGATCGTGAGGAGAATGATGGCGATGCCGTAGTTCCCGGCCGTGCCCCCGAAGAACCGGGCCACTCGGGAGGTCATCCCGTACATGAATGCGAGGGTCGGCGTGATGACGAAACGGGCCAGGTAGGGCGCGCCGGGGATTCCGAACCAGCCGGCCTTGCGGTACGAGGCCAGATCCTCGGCACCGTAGGGACGTAGGGCTTCGGCCGTCTTGGGACCGGCGAAGAGTCGGTAGGTGTGGACGACCGGCCGGTCGGGGCCGACCGTGATCGGCCGGGAGGTGATGCGGACGGCCACGTCCGAGAGCTTCAGGTCCTCTTTTTTCGGGTGTGCGACCGCGACCGCGCGGTTATCCCAACGATCCTCCTGGCCGGTCGGGGGCGGGGAGGGTTCGAGCAGGGCCGCGAAATACTGGTTCTCGACGCCGGAATAGCGCAACGGCATCGCGGTGTTCTCGGTCGGCTTATCGGGCGACTTGGCGATGTCGTAGGCCGAGTGGGTGATCGGGACCGTCACTTTCCCGTTGAGCTGTCCGAAGACCAGGTCGCGGAACGTCCCGGTATACCATTCTCCCTCGATCGGGATGTGGTGCGGGCCGAGCAGGTTGTAGACGACCTTGCGTTCCTGGTCGGGGCTCTCGAACTTGAGCTCGGCCTCCAGCGAATCGATGCCCTTTCCCAGCCGGAACGTCTTGGTCACGACGACACCGGTGGGTGTCTTGGTCCGGAAGACCACGGCCTGGCCTTCGACGGTCTTGTCCGTGCCCGGGACGTTCACCTGGACGGGGCGGCGGATCCGACCCTGATCGTCCTTGACCACTTCCCAGAGGACCGAGTCCATCCAGTCCTCGGCCTCGCGCGCGGTCTCGATGATCGCGTCGTCGCCCTCGGCCAGGGGTGCCGGGGTTGCCTTACCTCCGGCATTGAGGGTGAGCGAGAGTGAGGGTGGCCAGGTGGGATCGTGCTGGATCACCGCCAGCGGCAGTTTGACCTTCACGCCTTCCTTGAACTCGGCGTCGAATTGCGACAGGTAGATGGAATCGACGCCCGCCCCCTTCTGCTCGAGCTGGACCTGCATCCGGTAGGCGGATGGGCTCTTATCGGCCGTCGAGCCGATGATCAGCTCCGAGCCGGGGACCAGTTCGACGTCGGGTTTCTGGGGTGCCTCGGCAACCTTGGGAGCGGGCGTTTCCGCCGGCTTGCCCTTGGCTTCGGACTTGGCCTCTCCCGGCTTGGCTGCGTCCTTGCCCTCGGGCTTGGCCGCCAGCTCGCCCTTCTTCTCCTGATCCTTGCCGGCGGCGGCGGCCGGTGGCTTCTTGGGCTCCGGCGCCAGCCCCACGAGGCGGGCGACATAGGGCCAGCCCATCATCCAGATGAGCATCAGGAGCATGCACAGGAAGAAGCGTTTCTCGTTACTCATGTTACTCATTATGAGGCGACCCTGCCGCCGGAGCAAAAGCGATGGGGCTTGCGGCCCGACCCATTCGCAACCGGACATCGGGTCCGCGGAATCTCGTCACGTCAGTCCGGACCCTGATAATGGGGATATCACGCCCTGACCCTTGCCGATTCGACACGCATGCGAGGTACATCAAGGCGGGGTGCATGGGCGACGGCACACGTGAGGAGGGGGGCGTTGCCGTCGATCCGTCGGATGGCGATCTCGGATGAAGTCACGAGCCTATCGCCCTTGTCGCAGTCGGTCACCCAGGAACGGCTCGAGCTCGGGGATCGAGTAAATCTTGCGGATGGTCGACTCGAAATCATAATGAAGCCGACGGAAGGTAATCTTGGGACTCTGGATGGGCGTGCACGCCTCGGCCTCGCCGTGCGTCGCGCCTTCCGCGAATCCGTCCTCAAAGATTACATAACAAGCGCGGTTGTCGCCATCGCGGGGCTGTCCCACCGAGCCGACGTTGATCATCACCTTTCCTTCCCCGAGAGTATACTCCTGGTCGACTTCTTCGGGGGAAAAGAATTGGAAATTCTCGGTGAAGATCCCGGGAACATGGGTATGTCCCTGGAAGCAATACTGGCTCACGAGCTGGAAGAGCCGCTCCATCTTGCGATGATTGTAAATGTCTTCGGGGAAGATGTATTCGCTGAGCGGATTCCGGGGCGATCCGTGGACGAACAGGAAAGGGCCAACCCGGTGCGACCTGGGCAGGTCACCGAGGAATTCCCATCGCCGCTCATTGTTGTCGCGATCGTTCGGACTCTCGAGCTGCTCCCGCGTCCAGAAGATGGCGCGTTCGGCCCCGATATTGAAACCGTCCGGGTCGAACATGGCACCCTGATCGTGGTTACCCAGCAGCGTGACTTTGCAGGATTCCATCACGCGATCGATGCACTCGCGCGGATTGGGTCCATACCCGATGATGTCACCCAGGCAGAAAATCTCGCTCACTGCCTGCGATTGGATGTCGTCGAGTACGACCTCTAAGGCTTCCAGGTTCCCGTGAATGTCACTGATCAGAGCGCGACGCACCGCAGGGGAACCTCCGACCATAAGCCAGGCCGCGACGGCGGCCCGAATCCGGGAAAGGGCTGGGATCTCGACGGTCCCCGGCTCCAAAGATTAGTTTAGTGTTAACACTCAATAAAGCATAGAGCGAATCGTCGGACAGGGTCAAGTCCACGACATCATGGTTCCGGTCAGAATGGCATCGCGGTCGCCAATCTTGGTCCCGATGGTCCCCAGGCGTTCGTCATCGAGAGATCATCCGACCACGCCATGTCACCGCACAGCAACGCATGATGGATTACCGAGACGGACGAAGACGATAGAATGAATCTCCTGGTGCTGGATACCTCGACAGAGCGTGCGGCCGTTGCCTTGGCGACCGCGACGGAATTCTTCGGCATGAAGACGCCCGAGACGGTGCGCCGGCATGGGCGCGACCTGATCCCGCAGATCGGGTCGCTGCTGGAGGCCGCCGGCCTTCGCGCGAAGGATCTGGATGCAATCGCGGTCGGCGTCGGGCCCGGGTCGTACACGGGCCTGCGTGTGGGCGTGACGGCGGCCAAGACGCTCGGATACGCCAGCGGGGCTGAGCTCGTCGCCCTTGACAGCCTCCAGGCGATCGGCCGGAATGCGCCGGAGGATGCCCTGCGGGTCTCCGTGATCGCCGACGCCCAGCGCGGGGATATCTACGTGGCCGATCTCGACCGTCCGGCCTCCGATTCCCCTTGGGTCCCGCGCGGAGAGACCCACGTCGAGCCGATGGCGGACTGGCTGGCCCGCCTCGATCCGGGCGTGTTCGTGCTCGGGCCGGCCCTGGAATCGCCCCGCATCCTTGCCAGCCTCCCGGAGGGTCTCGCGGCACCGGCGGTCTTCCGTAACTATCCCGAGGGCCGGCGTTTGATCGAGCTGGCTCGTGAGGTCTGGGCAACCGGCCGCCGCGATGATCCGTGGCTCCTGGAACCCCGATACCTCCGACGCAGCGCCGCCGAAGTCCAATGGGACACACTCCAGAAGTCCGGAAATCCTTGATTCCTCGGCGGTCCCTCCGCTCCGACTCGAAGCGACGTGAGAACGTCACGAAGGACGAAAGGCATGGGCCGAGTATCAAACCGCCAGGGACACAAAGACCCTGCGAATCAAGGACCAATCCTCATCGATCAGAGTCGGACGAAATCCGCCTACGGGCTCCAGTGGAATCGGTTCCGGATCATCCGCACCGAGGAAGATCGCGTGACTTTCCGCAACCGGACGGGACTGGCCCCGGAGGACCTCGACGGTAAGCTCGTCCTGGACGCGGGTTGCGGCATGGGACGTTACTTGCGGATCGCGGGGGAATCGACCGCGAGGCTCATCGTCGGGGTCGACCTGAGTCGCGCCGTGGTCGCGGCCCGTGAATTGACCCGGGAATTCCCCCGGGTTTCCGTCGTACAGGGCGACCTGCTCCGGCCCCCCTTCGCGCCGGGTACGTTCGACCTGATCTACTCGCTGGGCGTGCTCGACCATACCCCCGACCCTCGGGCCGCGTTCCTGTCGCTCGCGCGGCTGCTGAAACCCGGCGGTCGGATTGCGACCTGGGTCTATCCTCGCGAACGCCCCATCGTGGAAGGGATCATGAATGCCCAGAGGGCGATCTCCACGCGGATACCGCTGGGCGTCCTGGAACCGCTGTGCCGGATCTCGGCCCCGATCGGCGGACTCAAGCGCCGGCTCATGGGTAGCCGGCACTGGATCATCCAGCGGCTCGGCGTGGCCGCCCACCTGGCGACCATCGGCGTCTCGATGCATCCGGACCCCGAGGTCCGGGTGTGCGACACCCTGGACTGGTATGCACCCAGATACCTCTCGCGGCACTCCGCCGAGGAGGTCGCCGGCTGGTTCGCCGAGGCCGGATTGATCGAAGTGGTGGACCTGGGTCGCGAGCGGGCCTTCTTTCATGAAGGACAGGGTAACGGCATCAACCTGGCCGGATCTCGGCCCCTCACTGTCACAGAACCTTGAGACCGGAGTGAACCGGCCCAAGGCCGCGACCGTGGTATCGGATGATCCCAAGCTGCGACGAATCGTACGGGCCTCAGGGACTCAGCCTTTAATCCGGGGGCAATCCCGCGACGACACCTATTCCCGACGCGTGTGACTTGCCGCCGATCCGGCCGCCCACTTCCTTGGGAGGACTCTTGAGCTTCGAGCCGGGAGCCGCGAACGGGATCCAGAAGACCGGATAGGTGCGGATGTATTGGTGGCCGAACGGATCGAGGATCTCAAAACTATAAGTGTTATCGCCCTCGGTATTCTCGGCCGGGACCGTGAAGAAGCCGCTGGCATCCGTGGCAAGGGCCTGACTGTTGAACTTATATCGACCCAGGGTCGAATCCACCAGCACGATGCTCCCGGGCGTGGTGTAGCCATCGATCGTGATGAATTGCTTGTTCGTATCCCCGCCGGAGTTCTGCGGGCCGGAGTAATGCGCGGCGTCCTGCGGCGCGAGGTTGATCGCGGCCCAGGCCGGCCCCGGCCTGGTCAAGGCGGGCATGTTGCGCTCGAGTGCCATGGCGTCGTAGATGTTGATGATGCCGTTCTGGTTGTAGTCGGCGGCCGGGTTGTAATCGGGCTCGTCGGGCTTTGTGACGTAAGCGTTCGCGAAGGCGATCTCGTCGGCGAGATTCACCTGGCCGTCGCCATTGACGTCGCCCGGTAACGTCGTCTCGACGGTGTAGGAACCCGTGGTATGACTCCGCCCGGCCACGAGGACCGAGACCGGGCCGGACTGACCTGTCTCGAAGAAAGCCGCGGCCTGGTCGGTGGGCTGTCCGGCCTCGCGGACGCTGTAAGGCCGCCCGGCCTGGAAGGGCAGCCTTTTCCCGTCCTGTTCCACCCCCACGATCCGCGGGAGGATGGCACTGCCCGAGGCGGGCTGCACGAACAGGGCGAACTCGGTCGAATGCTTGTTGGGTGTGATATTCTCGGGGGCGATCGTGACCGATGTGGTATCGATGGCGCCCGGTTGCCCGACAGTCCCCAGGCTGATCCCGATCGTATTGGCCGCTGGGGTGAGCCCGTATGTGTTGGCCGATGGGGGTAGGCTGAGCACGAGCCGGCTTTCGAGCCGTTCGAGGTGCGGTCGCTTACGGCAATGCGAGTGCCTCGACATCGGTGACCCTCCCTGATCACAGACCCAGCCCAGTGCGGACGCCGGCCGCCCTACGTTTTTACTTCGGCAAGTATCCGCACCGGGCTCCATATCATTCGCCAGACCTCGCGGACCGAGGTCAGGCGGGATGGGATTTGCTGCCCTTCGCGGCAGGTGCCGCCTCGGAGCCCTTGCCTTCATCCGCGGGCTTGTGGCCGGACTTGGCCGGCGAGTTCGCCGACGACTCGACCTTGACCGGCGTCCCATCGGCCATCGAAGCGTCCGGCTGGAGGACCACCTGCGATTTCGGCTCGAGGCCCCTGAGGATCTCGCCGCGGATCCCGTCATCCCGGCCGATGTGGATCGGCTGCTTGAAGACCTTCCCATCCCGGACGACCTGCACAGCGCCCTCGCCTTCGCTGTTGCGATCGATGATGCAGGAGGATGGCACGGTCAAGTTCGTCGTGTCCTTCTCCAGGATGATCTCGGCGCGGCCCCACATGCCGTGGCGGAGCTCGTGCTTGGGATTGGCCAGGTCGACCTCGACGCGCATGGTCCGGTCGTGGATATCCTCGGACTCCGCCATCCGGCTGACGACGCCCTTGAACTCCCGTCCGCCCAGGGCGTCGATTCGTACGATCGCGGGATCGCCGAGGTTGCAATAGGCGACGTCACGGTCCGGGACCAGGATGATCGTCCGCATCACATCGTCGCTGGCCACGGTCAGGAGGGGTTCGTCAACACGCTGGGTGGCCGCCTGGATGAAGGCACCACGGTGTACGGCCTCGCCTCGGAAGATGACGACGCCGTCATAGGGAGATTTCAGTTGCGTGTATTCGAGGAAGACCTGGGCCTTCTTCAGATTCGCCTCGTCGACCCTGACATCGGCATGGGCCGCTTTGAGGTCGGCCTCGGCCTGCTCTTGCTTGGCCTTCGCCTCGAGGTACTGGGCATCGGCGGTCTCGATCCCCGCCTGGGCTGCTTGCTCGGCAGCCATCGACGACTGGTAGTCGTCGCGTTGCTCATCCACGAGCCGTTCCTCGACGGCGTCGCGCTTGGCCAGGTCGGTGATGCGATTGAGCTGCTTGGAGCGATACTCGCGCTTGGCGACGGAGTTCTGGAGGTCGGCCCGGGCCTTGTGCCTCATCGCATCCGCGGCATCCACCAGGGCCTTGGCCACCTTCACGTGCGACTGGGCGACGTCGACGCCCGCCCTCGCACGGTCCAGTGCCGCCTCGGCCTGGAGGACGGCTGCATCCAGCTCGGGGTCATAGATTTCCAGCAACAGCTCGTCCTTCTTGACCCGGCTGCCCCGGTCGACCTTCAAATGGGAGAGATAGCCGGAGACCTTGGCGTAGAGCGGGGCGAAGTCGAACGCCATGACCGAACCCGGCTGAGTGGTGGTCCGCTCCATCCCGCCGCGTTTCGGCTCGATGACCTCGACATTCGGCAACGAGACGGCCGATTCGCCTTTCCCGGCATGATGTTCGGCCGCGCCCTCTCGTCCGGACTCCTTCGATTGCTCCTTGCCGGAACTCGCCATGTAGAAGATGCCGCCTCCTGTGGCGACGAAAACCAGAAGGATCAAGATCCCTAGGCCCCAGCGTGGACGCCGCGGAGCCGCCCGGAGAGGTGCCTTGCCGGACCTCGGAGCACTCTTGGGATCCGACGCGACCGCGACCTGTTCCACTGGCATCTGATTACCCCCATATCACGAAAAATCACCAGATCAACATTTGAAAATGGTGTGGACGAGAGGGATCGATCCGGGCAGTCCCGGTGGGGATCCCGGCCCCGTTCGCAAGGCCCGCGGGCGCGGCCTTGGGCCGGAACGCTCGTACCTCGATCGGCGCTCCTGTCCGGGCGATCGGGCGGGCCCGGCTCGCCCGTCACGCCGGAGTATCCCGCGTCGCGTTATCAAATTGCCCCATAACGATCGAACTCTACTCATGCTAGGGGTAGGGAACAGCGTCGTCAATCCTGGGACGACCGATGGGGCCTCGAGGCGGTCTCGAGGATGAGACCGCGTGTAGGATGGGAATGACCCGCTGTTTCCGATATGATCGAGGAGGACATCTCGTTGACTCCCATCCGTCCGTTGCCATCTTGCCCGGGAGTGATTTGCAGGCCCTCGAGGGAACGACGCCGATCGCCGAAAGGATCCGATCGGCCGGCGTGAGGAACTCATCACATGCCCCTGTCCGAGTACGAATACATCACCGTCCGGTATGTCGACGCCGTGGCCGTCGTCAGCTTCCGCGAGACCGTCGCGATGTTCGAAGGCGACAAGGTCCAGGCGGTCGGCAAGGAACTGCTCGACCTCGTCGAGTCTCGGAAGGATCCGAAGATCCTCCTGAACCTCTCCAACGCCCATTTCGTCTCGAGCGCCATGCTGGCGCACCTCGTCAAGCTGCACCGCAAGATCCAGGATGCGAAGGGCCGGATCAAACTCTGCGGCCTTCGCCCGGTGATCATGGATGCTTTCAAGGTCAGTCGATTCGACCGGATCTTCGAGATCCACCCGGACGAGACCTCGGCCCTGAAGAAATTCTGATCGGCCCTGGAAAAACGATTTCTTTCTCGTCAGGACCTCTCAAGGGACCAGGTAATCGGGGACCGGCGGCTGGTCGGGAGAGGATGCCTCGACCAGCGGCGGCGGGGAACCCAGCGCGACCCAGAGCCGGAATTGTGCCTGGTCGTAGCGGACCAGCGCATCGATCACGTTCACGCGGGAGCCGGCCAGGAGATTGAGGCTATTGATCACCTCGATCGCCCGACCGAGGTTGTTTCGGATGCGCGGAAGATCCTCGTGGAATCCCGCATGCGACGATGCCAGCTCGCGGCGAGCGATCTCGATCTGGTTGCGTGCCGACCTGGCATCGGCCTGTGCCGCGATGACCTCACTGCGCACCCGATTGATCGTGCGGGCCCGCTCGGCGACGGCCTGGCCGACCTGTGCCTGCCGCTGGTGGATCAAGGCCGCGTTGCCGGCCCCGAAGTTCAACAAGGTCCAGTAAAGTCGGACGTCGAAGTCGGTCCTGCCTGCAAACCTGCCCACCAGGGGCGGATTCAGGTTGCTGCCGCCGCCGAATCCTCCTCCACTGAAACCGAGCCAGAGCGTCGGTAGCAACGGGCGGCCGATCTCCTGCTTCACCCGGGCCTCGGCCTCGCCGATCTCCGCGCCGCGGGCGCCCAGTTCGGGCCTCAGGCGGAGGGCCACCTGGATCAATTGCTCCGGCGATGTATCGAGGGCCACCAGGTCGAGAGGGACCAGCGGGCCGCCAGCGGGGCGGAGTCGGATCGATGGGTCGAGATTGAGGCGCCGGGCTAGCCGGGCCGTCGCGACTCCCACCCCCTCCTCCGCCTTCTGGACGTCCGCGCGACGGTACCGCCATTCGGCCTTGGCCCGATCGAAGTCGGCCTTCCGTCCCTGGCCCGTGATCGCGTATTCCCTGATCGCCTGGACGATCTGGAAAGCCTGGAATTCGGAGAGGCGATCCGCCTCCAGCATCGTAGAGTGGCGGATCAGTTCCAGGTACTGGACCGACACATCCATCAGGATATCGTTCTCGGTCGCGCGGGCGATGAACCGGGTGGCATCCACGCGCTGGCGGGCGGCCAGCGGCTCGAACCAGGCATCGGTGAGCGGGGTGAGGATGTTCACGCCGGGGATCGCGACCGTCCCGGAACCCACGGCGCCGGCACCGGCCCCGAGGTACAAGGATTGCTCGGAGAGCAACTCGATCCGGCCGGTGGGACGCTGGAGGTCGCCGTTATGCCCGTGGTAGTTACCGCCGCCATTGAGCGACGGCAGCAGGAGCGTACGGGCGGCCAGTTGACTGGCGAGTGCCTCCAGGATCACGGTTCGCGCACGGCCGATGGTCGGGTTGACCACGTCGGCAAGCCGGAGGGCCGTCGCCAGGTCCAGGGGATTCTCGCCGGAGGGCGGGGGTATGACCGGCGGGGCCGGCACCACGGCCTTCATCTCCTCATCCGCGACCCGTTTGACCGCCTTGTCCGAGGTCCGGCTCACGGGGGCCGATCCCGACAGGGCGAAGGCCGTCGGCGCCTCACCGGACAGATCGACCGGGAGGACCGGTAGCGAGGGTGGGGCGGCATCGCGCCCATCGGTCGATGCCATGGTCGTCGGTTGCGGGACGGGCTGGGATCGCGGGCCGCCGGTCTGCGAGTTCAGGACGGGCGGCACGTACGTGGTCCTGATGCCGCTTGGGCCTGGCGTGACCTGGCCTTCGATCACGCGCGGCGTCTGCTGCACGGCACAACCGGAGACCAAGGCCAGCAGGGCTGGCAGGATGAACCGTGACCGATACGGGCCACCCCGGCCGCTGACTGCGCTCGCATCGTTATGCGGAAAACGCATAATAGCGCCTTTCGAATGTCGTGAGGTGACCCCAAGCTCATTGCCCCGAGGAGCTTGAGCGATTGGCCGAGTTTGTCGAGGGCGGTACGTCAGGACGGTAGCCGACGCTCTGGACGGCATCCCGGCGCGGCGCGGCGGACGACGGGGCGGAACTCACGCGGGCCGGCCGTTGCGAGGCGTCCGGCGTCGCCGGTATCGGAAGCGGCGAGATCGTGCCCGGCGGCGTCGCACCCTTCGGCAGATTGTTGGGGGCGATCCCTTCGGTCGGGACCGGATGGGCCAGCGAGTCGGCGGGCGGCTGGCCCAGGGCGACATACATCGCGAACTGGGCCTCGTTGTAGTCGATGATGGCGTCGAGGTAATCGAGCCGGGCCCCCGCAAGTAGCTTGAAGCTATTCAGGAGCTCGATCGGCAGCACGTCGCGCGAACGCGCCCCGGCCTGGCCGACCCCCGCCCGCGTACTCTCCAGATCCTCGTGGAATGACAGGTAACCGGAGCGTACCGCGTCTTCGTAGGTCCCGATCTGGGCATAGCGTGCGTGTGTGCGGGCGTATGCCTCCGCGACTTCATCGCGGACTATGTTGAGCAACTCGACCTGCTGGAACTGGTTGACCTTGAGGCGCGCATCGGCGCCCCGGATCATGGCGATATTGCCAACCCCGAGGTTCTGGAGTGTCCAGTAGGTGATGACGTCGAGATCCTCGCGACCGCCAAATCCGCCGAAGATCGGCCGGACCAGGTTGCTACCACCCCCGAATCCGCCGGCGCTGAAGCCCAGGACGAAATTGGGCGAGAACGGCATGATCTTGGCGGCGCCCAATCTGAGGAAAGCCGCCTCGATGGCGGCGCGCTGGGCTGCCAGCTCGGGCCGACGGACCAGGCCCAGGGCGATGAGCTCTTTCAAGGGGATGGGATCCGGCACGATGGGCTGCGGGACCACGACGGCGTCCGTCGGGTGCAGGCGGATCGAGGGATCGAGATTCACGAGCTGACAGAGCCGGGCCGAGCTGGTGAGGATCTCGGACTCCGCGGCCTGGATCGAGGCTTCCCATCGGGCCAGCTCGGTCGCCGCCCGATTGGCATCGGCGGGCCGACCCTGCCCGGCCCGGGCGTACTCGGCCGTGATTCGCGCGATCTCTCTCGCCTCGTCGCGCGCCTGGATCCGCGCCGCACGCCGGCCCTCGGACCGCAACAGCTCGCTATAGGCCACGGCGACCTGGAGCAGCATCTGGTTGCGGACTGCGACCGTCTCGAATTCGCGACTCCGCACCACTTGCTTGCTCGCCAGATAATTATAGATGCCGACGCCGATGTTCCCGGCATAATAGACCCCGGGGATATTCACCGTCCCCGAACCGACCGCGTTCGCCCCCGCACCCACATACACCGACGATCGTTGCAGGCCGAGGATGTTGCCGTCCGACTGTTGGAGCACGCCGGTGTGCGAGTCGTAGTCCATGCCCGGATTGATCGACGGGAGGAAGTAGGCCGCGGCGAGTTGTCGCATGGCGGCTGCCTCGAGGATCCGGGTCCGGGCGACGTTCAGCTCGGGGTTCTCGACGTTCGCCAGCCTCAGGGCGCCGACGAGATCGATCGGACGGATTTCCGAGGCAAGGATCGAGGGGGGCGTGGGCGGTGGGGGCACGATATTCTTCGGGCGTACTCCGCCCAGGGGATCCTGGCTCCGGCCCGGCAATGCCTCCAGGGCCCGGGGAGATCCGGACGGGAGCCCGGTGGTCGGGCTCGTTTGTGCCCAGCCGCTTCCGGTTGCCAGTCCCACCGTCGCCAGGATGAACCAGCCGGACGCATGACCGATTCTCGTGATCCACTCCACGGGCGCCTCCCTGCATTTGCCGGGCGCGGTTCCACCGCGCTCTCGTCGCACAAGCCCACTTGATCGATCGTGAACTGAACTATGCCATCGAGCCCTGGAACGTCTCAAGCCCGGGGGCGAATCCGGTTACGATTGATTAAGTTATTGATCTCCATCGTCAGCGGACATGAGCGAACTTGACCGGAATGGGGACTGGGGGGGAAAGGCCGTGCATCGGAGTGACAACGCCTTTACACGACTGTACCGATTGTTCGGATTGCGCGAGCCGGGGCAATTCTCGCAGGAATCCGGCGAAGTGAATCGGGAGTTTCGCGGTCTTTCGCCCGGATGCCGGGTCCGATCCCGATCGATCCGGAGGGCCCGTCGTGCGATGGTGACCAACCGGGCCGCAAAATCCAAATCATGGCCTCGATTGACATGGGGACAAAACCAGATAGCATGAAGCAGGTGTCTCCTCCGATCCTCCGTTCGGGCTAGCTCGGGTCTTATCGATGCGTGTGACTCGTCGGCAAGCCTCGATTCTGATCCTGCTGGGGCTCTGCGTCTGCAAGCCGCCGGAACGGACACCCTGCGCCGCCGCACCTGCCTTCACCAATCTTCGGGGCGGAGGCGCCTTCGTACCTCGAAAAGTGCAACGTAGCCGCGTGACGAGATCGCGAGCCGAGCGCACCCCGACGGTCGTGACCAATTCGCGTGGTTATGGATTGTTGACCGCACCCGGCACCTACGCAATCTTCAGCACCTTCCCACATCCCTTTGTCCAGACAACCCTTCCGTCGAATCCCCGCCCGCAGGCCGGATCCCATCCGCTCCGCTGCTAGACGCCGTCATCCCATCACGGCTCGGACGGAGCCGCGCCATTTCGAAGCACGCAACGGCCTGCGTGGAGAGACATTCCTCAGGCACGTGTATCCGTGCGCACACCACACATATCCCGGACCGCAGCCGTTACGACGAGCGCAGTGGCGTGCGCCGTCCGAGCTGCGGGCGAGATCTCGCCTGGAATGGAAGGGGCAATTCGATGAATGGCTTGATACGCGCATCGCTCGGAAACCCGCATGCGGTGACGGTCATGTCTTTGACATTGATCGTTCTGGGTGTGTTGAGTCTCAACCTGATCCCGATCGACATCCTGCCGGTTTTCAAGAGCCCGGCCGTGCAGACCTTGACGTTCTACGGGGGGATGTCGGCGGAGAACATCGCGAACGACATCACGAATCGGATGGAACGATGGACCGGCCAGGCCAACGGCCAGCGTCGACAGGAGTCGCGATCGATCATCGGCGCCAGCATCGTGCGCAATTACTTCCAGGACGATGTCGATCCCAACGGAGCCCTGACGCAGGTCAATTCGCTGTCGCTGGGCGTCATCCCGAATCTACCGCCGGGGACCCTCCCGCCGGTGGTGCTGCCCTTCGACCCGACGGCCACGACGCCGGTCTGCGTGGTGGCCGTGGATAGCCCGGACCCGAAGAACGACGAGTCGGTCCTCTACGACGTCGGCCGCTACGAGGTCCGCAACTACATCATGGGGATTCCCGGCGCCGTGGCGCCGGTCGTCTTCGGTGGCAAGGTGCGTACGGTCCTGGCCTATCTCGACCGCGAGAAGATGCAGGCCCGCAACATGGCACCCCTGGACGTGATGAAGGCCCTGGACTTCTCCAACGTCTTCCTGCCGTCCTCCGACGCCAAGTTCGGCACGACCGACTTCATCATCGACTCCAACTCGATGTATCTCGACGTCAAGGACATGGCGGGCATCCCCTTGCGGTACGAGTCGGGCCGGACGGTTTACCTCGGCGACGTGGCCACGCCCATGGATACGAACTACATCCAGACCAACGTGGTCCGGGTCAACGGCAAGCGCGAGGTGTACATTCCGGTCTATCGCCAGTTGGGCGCCAGTACCCTGAAAGTCGTCTCGTCGTTGAGCAGCCAGCTCGATGACTTCGCATCACGCCTGACGCGCAGCGGGATCAACCTCAAGCTGGTGATGGACCAGTCGGTCTACGTGAAGTCCTCGATCGCCGCGCTCGTCCAGGAGGGGCTGCTGGGTGCGATCCTCTGCTCGCTGGTGATCCTGATGTTCCTGGGCGAGATCCGGATGACGGCCATCGCCATCATGACCCTGCCGATCTCGATCATGGCGGCGTCGGCGGCCCTCTACTTCGCCGGCCAGTCGATCAATGTCATGACGCTGGCCGGGATGACCCTGGCGATCGGGCCGATGATCGACAGCGCGATCATCTGCCTGGAGAACACCCACCGGCACCTGGGACTGGGGGCGACGCCCCACGATGCGGCGTTCCTGGGGGCCAGCGAGGTCGCGATGCCCGAGCTGGTCTCGACTCTCTGCACCTTCCTGGTGCTCTCGCCGCTGGTCCTGACGCCCGGCCTGGGCCAGTTCCTGTTCAAGCCGATGGCCATGGGCGTGGCATTCTCGATGATCGCAGCCTATGTCCTCTCACGGACGCTGGTCCCGGCGTGCAGTGCCTTCTGGCTCAAGCCGCACGCGGGGCACGGTCCCGGCGAGGGTCACGATGCCGCCCATGACGGGCATGGCGCGGAGGCTCCCAGGCCCGAGGAGCCGCAGACGTTCACGATCAATGGCAACGGACACCCGCCCGCCGGGCGGGGCGGCCTCTTCGGCCCGGTGCGCCGGGCCTTCGCGCGTTGGGAGCAGATGATCGAGCGGGGCATCGAATACTACGTCCAGGGCCTCGACTTCGTCCTCCGCCACCGCGTGGCGACCGTCTTGATCGCGTTCACCATGCTGGCGGCGACGATCATCGGCATGTGGCCGATCATGCGACGCGATTTCTTCCCCGAGGTCGATGCCGGTGCCTTCGAGATGTACGTCCGGGCCCCCAGCGGTACCCGCATCGAATTGACCGAGAAGTATATCAAGGAGGTCGAGGACTTCGTCCGGAAGACCATCGATGAGGAGGATCTCATGCTGATCCTCTCCGAGATCGGCGTGACCGCCGACTGGTCGGCCGCTTACACCAGCAACGCGGGTCCGATGGACGCCGTGCTCAAGATCCAGCTCCACGGCGAGCGGAAGCACTCGTCCCAGGAATACGTCCACATGCTGCGGACCAGGGTCAAGCAGGAGCCGAGGTTCGGCGAGCTCGAGTTCGCCTTCGATGCCGGCGGCATGGTCCGCGCGGCCATGAACGAAGGGAAGTCCACGCCGATCAGCATCCGGGTGACCGGCAAGGATCAGAAGACCGCCCACAAGATCGCGACGGCGATCAAGAACCAGGTCATGAAGATCGATGGCGTGGTCGACCCGCGGATCATCCAGCGCCTCAATTATCCGCAGTTCAAGATCACCGTGGACCGGCTCAAGGCGGCCGACCTCGGCTTGACCCAGTCCGACGTGATGAAGAACGTCGTCGCCGCGTTCAATTCGAGCATCCAGTTCAACAAGCACAACTTCTGGATTGATCCCAAGAGCAAGAACCAGTACTTCGTGGGCGTCCAGTACTGGGAAAAGGACATCAAGTCGATCGACACCTTGTTTGATATCCCGGTCACGAGCGACCGGCCGGACGTGCCCAAGCGTCCGATCCCCCTGAAGAACCTCATACAGATCACGCGCGATACCGCGCCCACCGAGGTGACTCACTACCAGATCCAGCCGACGATCGAACTGTCGCTCGGCGTCTATGGGCGAGACCTGGGTCACGTCTCCGATGACGTGGCCGAGGTCCTCAGCAAATTCGGCGAGCCCGACAAACTTCAGAAGGCGACGTGGCGACCGTACGACCCGAATAGCAACGAGAAGCGGCTGCTGCCCGGTTCGAAAATCGCCCTCAGCGGCGAGTATCTCCGGATGCAGGACACCTTCAGCAGTCTCGGTGTCGGTCTGATTCTGGCATCGCTGCTGATCTATTTCCTGATGGTCGGCCTGGACAAGTCGTTCGTAGTGCCGCTGGCGGTCATGTCGATTGTCCCTCTGTGCCTTATCGGCATCATGCCGATGCTTTACGTGACCGGTTCGGCGGTGAATGTCCAGTCGCTGCTGGGCTTCATCTTCATCGTCGGCATCAAGGTGGCCAACTCGGTGCTGATGACCGATTATGCCCAGGAACTACGGCGCCACGAGGGACTCACACCGATCCAGGCGATCCGCAAGGCGGCCAACGTTCGCGTCCGCCCGATCACGATGACGGCCCTGGCGGCGTTCTTCGCACTCATCCCCGGGGCGATGGCCATCGAGCGCGGGAGCGAATCCAATGCCCCGCTGGCCCGGGCCATCCTCGGCGGCCTCATGGCCGGCGAGCCCGCCACGCTGTTCGTGTTGCCGGTCATCTACTCCCTGATCGTCCACGAATCCCCCAAGGAGATCGAGGAGCGCGAGGCCCGGCAGGCGAACGGAGAAGGCGCCGAGGGTCACGCCCCGACGGAAGGGCACTGACGAGCCGCGAGCCTCAGCGCTGGAATTCAGCGGCCCGCTGATCGGAGATCATTGATACTAACCCGAAGCGTCAGCGAGGATTCCGCCAGTGTCGCGTGACACCAGCGAGCGCCTCGCTTACGCTTCGGGTTGGTATCGGGTGTGCGCCACGCAATCGTTAAGCGCTCTAGGCAGCCTCGACGTGCAGTCGGAGGGCTTGCCCGCGTGTGTGCAAGGCTATGAGCTGGCTCGCCCGTAGCGTGTGTAACCCATAAGTTTGCCCGGAGTTGTCGCAGAACTCAACCTCGAGCGCCTCGCCATCACCAAGGATCTCAACGACGGCCCCGACCTCGCCGGATGTCAGCCCGAGAGCGGGTATGTCCCCCAGCACCGCGACCGTATCGAGAAGTTCGATGTGCGTTACCATGAATGTCTCACCTCGGGAGTATGAAACACGTCGTCAATCGCGGGAAGTCCTCACCTGTCCGGAGGATTCATGCCGACCGGACCATCGCTCGACCGGACGCAGTGGCCAGTTCGAAGTCGAGGCAGTACCGATCCCCGAAGTCATCAACACGGTCGATGACGGCCTCCCCATCGACCGCCGCCAGGAGGATCCATTGTTGTAGTATCGGTGCATCAGCGGCACTCAGCCCCAAGGCAAGGCGGCGCGAAACACAGCAGCTTTATGCTTGCCGACCGGATGTGTAGAGGACAGGCAATACTCGCTGAGTTTACGAAGATCGACCTCTGCCTGATCGGAGTTCGGCGGCTTCATCTGATCGATCGTATCCTAGAGCATGAGGAGGTTCAAGGCGACTCCGCCGACTAACGAATCGTTCAGCGGCCCGCCGACCAGCGGGTCCGTTGCGTCGCCGGGTTCAAGTAAACCGCTTCGCGGCAAGTACTTCCGACGGCGAGCAGTGTACCGCGCCGGTCTTCATTGGTCATCGGAGTTTCCACCGACTCATCGATCCCTGGAACGCGACGCCGCCGTAGGACATGGTTCCTGGTAGTGGCGATCTTCTCTCTCGTCGCCACAGGACTTCGACATCATCTCGTCGCTCCGTTATCGCTTGACCCACGGCCTCCAACTCTCGAGGCCGGTTACAGGCCCTCGCCGGGCGGTCCTCGTCGTCGCGACCAGTGCTTGCGACAGCTCATCGAACGACGCGACGCCCGTGGCGAGGTCGCGTCAGAGCCGATGTCGCTCTGTCTGAGCCGTCACCGAGCGAAGCGATGCGGAAGCGTTACCCATGTGGGCCGCGGTGGGGTCGCGCCACGGGCTTCTCGAACAGGGATTGGAGGTCCGGCTTCGCGGACTCCAATCCTTTATGGTTAGAGCGCTTCACAATTGGGTTGCGCACACTTGATTCGAGCCCGAAGCGCCAGCGAGTGAATTTCCATGGTGACCATCAATTCACTCGCTGGCGCGTCGGTCTCGTATGATTCACTTTTTTGCCGAGGTAATATGCCGAGTACAGTTGGGCGACGAACCTGGCCTTAGGGATGTTCTCGACGTTCTCAACCCGCCGATTCACCTGCCTCGATCGCACCGACGCGCCGAAGGGCCCCCTCTTCAGCATCGGCGAAAGGGCGGTCGGAACCTACTTGAGCCCGAAGGCTCGTTCCAACTCGGCGATGACGTCGTCTGGCATGCGGTGAATGACACCTGCGTTCAGGGCCAGTCCGTTGATCATCGCCTCAGCGGTCGATTCGAGGACTTCGAGGCGATCGAAGGCATCAAGGACAGTCGCCCCGAGGACCTGAACGCCGTCGTTCTCGAGGATCAGGACGGGAGATCTCAGCGAGGTCTGGGCGGCGATCTCGCCGCTGTCGGCGAACCGATAGTCGTAAGGGATCCGGGGGACGTCGCGGAGGAAGATGAAGCTCTCGGGGATCGTCCGGGTCTCGAGCGGGGCGTCGGTCACGGCGAAGGCGGTGGCGTTGACCGGGTAGGCGTTGACGACCGCGTGGACCTCAGGGTGGGCGTCGTAGACCGTCTGGTGGTTCCGGCCGGCACTGCTCGGGGTCTTGCCCTCCTCGGGGCGGCCGCGGTGGACGAGAACGATGTCGGCCGTCTCGAGGTCGCAGCGGTCGGTCCGGTGGGGGGTGATCAGGAACGAATCGGGGTCGAGGCGGGCGGAGAAGGCGCCCACCGTGCTGATCATCAGCCGCTGCCGGTAGCTGCGGCGGACGAATTCGCAGAGCTGGGCTCGCAGCTCCTTCTCCCGGCTGGTGACCGGCCCGGTGCGGGGTTCGGGAAGCCCTCCCGCGGCCAAGCGGGGGCGGTCGACCTCGGCGTCGGTCAGATAGCGGACAGGGCCGAGGGTACTCGCCTTGATCACGGTCTTGGCGGCGAACTCCAGGGTTTCGAACCGCTCGAAGGCCTGCGCCAGCGTCGCGCCGCCGGTCACGACCCCGTGGTTTTCCAGCACGAGGCAGTGGGACCCCTCGGCGAAGGCCGCCGCGATGTTCCGACCGAGCGCCTCGCTCCCGGGGAGGGCGTAAGGGGCGAACCCCACGGACCCGCAGACCCGGCGCGACTGGGGGAGCAAGCGGGTGTCAGGGACCCGGCGGCAGATGCTGAACGCCACCAGGGCGACCGGGTGGGCGTGGACGATCGCCTTGAGGTCGGGCCGGGTGTCGTAGATCGCCCGGTGCAAGGGGAATTCCGACGACGGCCTGTGCGGCCCCTCGACCGAACCGTCCGGGTGGACACGCACGACGTCCTCGCGGCGGAGGCCCCCCTTGTCGACCCGCGCCGGGGTGATCCACATCGAGCCGTCGTCGTCCCGGATCGACAGGTTGCCGCCGGACGTGGTGGTCATCCGGTAGCGGTAGATGCGCTCCATGGTCCGCACGATCTCGTCGCGCGGGTGCGTCAGCTCACGGGGCCCGTACATCGGCAAGGTCCTCAGGGGTTTCCCGCAATTACACGCGAACTCGAGCCCCCGATCAACTACGAGCCCGGGGCGCGAGCCAGCGAATCCCCGGAAATCATGCAATCGCTTCCGCTTCGGGCTCGTATCAGGATGTGTGCAACGCGAGCGTGAAGCGCTCTGGAAGCCGTAAGCATCGCGGCACCGCAAGCCCCGACGGCCCCGACGCAATCGATAACCGGCTGGCTACCCCTCGACGCGTTGCGGTACGGCTCGGCCGCGGTCGGCGGGCTGGTCCTCGGCCGATCCTTCGTGATACTCGGCGTCGGTATTGACCTTCCATGTGTCGTAGGAACCGTGTCCCAGGATGTTCCGGGCGGCCAGGAGGGCGGTCATCATCGAATGATCCTGGTTGTTATACTTGTGCATGCCGTTCCGGCCGGCCAGTTCGAGGTTGGTCAGCGACTTGAGCCAGTCTCGGATCACCGCGAGATGGGATTGGTATTTGTCGTCATAGACGGGGTAAGCCTTGGGCATGCGCACCACGCAGCCGTCGATGACCTCGGCGGCCGAGGCGAGGCCGATCGCGTCGATCTCCTGCCGCGCCAGCGCGATCAGGTCGGAATCGGCGGAGGTCCAGAGGTCGTCGCCCTCGAAGCAGAAGTATTCCAGGCCCAGGCTGGACTTGGAGGGGTCCGGGACGAGGTCCGGCGACCAGTTCTTGAAGTTCTGGACCCGGCCCACCTTGACGCCCGGCTCGTGGATGTAGATCCAGTTATCCGGGAAAGTCTCGGCGCGGTCGACGATCAGGACGACGGTGATGAAATCGCGGTACTTGAGCGAGTCGGCGGCCTCGATCACTTCGGGAGGCGCCGGCGGGCTCATGGCGTGGATCAGCTCGCGGACCGGGAGGGTCGACAGGAAGTGGCGCCCGAGGTAACGGGTCTGCCGGCCCGCGGCATCGCGGGTCAAGAAGGCGGTCACCGAGGAGCCGTCGTGCTCGATCCCGATCACGCGGCGATCGAGCTGGACGGCCCCCCCCTGCTCGCGAATCCGATCGCGGGCGACTTCCCACATCTGACCGGGGCCCAGCCTCGGATAGCGGAATCGGTCGATCAAGGTCTTGATCACCTCGCCCCGCTTCGACGACCAGCGACCGAACAGGGCCGAGGTCACGGCCCGGACCAGGTCCAGGTCCTTGATCCGCTGCGCGGCCCAGTCGGCCCGGATCTCGCTCGTCGGCATCCCCCAGACTTTCTCGGTGTACGACTTGAAGAAGATGGTGAACAGCTCGCGGCCGAAGCGATTCACGACCCAATCCTCGACGCTGCGCTCCGGCTTGATCGGGGCGAGCTGGGCCTTGAGGTAGCTCGCCACGATGCGGCAAGACCGCACGAATCCCAGCTTCCACAGGGCGTCGACGGGCTTGAGCGGATAATGGAAGAACTTGCGGTCGTAGTAGATCCGGCTGAGCCGGTCGCGGGTGATGAACTCGTCCCCCAGGATCTCGCACCAGAGCTCGTTGATCTCGTCGCTCTTGGAGAAGAATCGGTGGCCGCCGATGTCGAATCGATAGCCCTTGTACTGGTCGGTCCGGCTGATGCCGCCGACCATCCGCGGGTCGGCTTCCAGGACGACGCACGGCTTGCCGTGCTTGCTCAGCTCGTAGGCGGCGGTCAGGCCGGCCGGCCCGCCACCGCCGATGATCGCCTCGTACGCGTCCACAATCGCGACCGATTCGGGATCATCCACCCTCGTCCAGCGATGGGGGATCAGTCCGGCACGCAACATTTCCGACTGAGGCCGAACCTCGCCCATGACGGACTCCTCATCTCTGCA
>JBKQHM010000466.1:0-13767 GCA_052148775.1 Isosphaeraceae bacterium
CTATTTTTCCAGGCTTTTCGCTTGGAGCGAGGTCTCGCCAACCCCAAAAGCGTAGTGACAACTCTAGTCGGATTCTTCCGATTGAATCCCACCCAATCACCTTGATTTCGCCAGAATCTGTCGTGATAATGATTGCGGTGCATCTCCGGACATCCCCTCGCCAGCGATGCCAGCAACCAATCATGTATCCAAGAACCGTCAAAGTCCGCTCCCAGAACGGCACCGTCCACGAATACGTCCGCGTCGTCGAAGCCTACCGCGACGGCGGCAAGGTCAAGCAACGCGTCGTCGCCGACCTCGGACGCAAGGATCTCCTGGTCGAGCTGCTCCCCAAGCTCCGCCGGCTCCTCGACGGCGACGCCCAGAGCGACGCCGGCGATCCCGCCGACCCTCACGTGATCGATGCCTCCACCTGGGGGCCGATCCTCGTCGTTCGGGCCCTGTTCGACCAACTCGGCCTCTGGGCGATCCTCGACCAACACCTCGGGCTCGCCAAGGGTGTCTCCTTCGCTGACCGCGCCTTTGTGCTTGTCGCCAACCGGCTCATCGCTCCGGCCAGTGAGCATGGGCTGGCCGGCTGGCTCGAGACCGATTTCGTCTGCGACCGCAAGGGTCGTCGCTTCGTTCCTCATTGGCACCACCGCCGACGGGTCCGCGTCCATCCTCGCCAGCTCGACGCCTGGTATCGCACCCTCGACCAGCTCCTCGCGGCCAAAGAGCGCATCGAAGTGGCGCTGTACCATCGCCTCCGCGATCTCTTCAGCTTCAAGCCCGACCTGGTCCTCTACGATATGACCAGCACCTATTTCGAGGGCGCCGGCCCGCGCGACTTCGCCAAGCACGGCTACAGCCGCGATGGCAAGTCGCAGAACGTGCAGGTGGTCGTCGGCGTGGTGATGGTCGCCGGCTGGCCGATCGCCCATCATGTCTGGGCGGGCAACCGCATCGACCATTCCACCGTCCAGGAAGTCATCCGCGACTTGCGCCAGCGGTTCGCGTTCTCTCGGCTCGTCTTCGTCGGCGATCGGGGCATGGTCACCGACGAGAACATCGAAGCCATCACGAAAGACGAGCAGGGATTCTTGGTCGGGGTCAAGCGGCGGCGCAACGCCCAGATCGACGGTTGGCTCGACGCCGTTGACGACACCAAGTGGGTCCATTGTCCCGGGGGCATCAATACCCGGGAACGCCAGACCAGTCCACGGCGCACCCGTGCCCAGGAAGTCGCCTCCGGAGATCTCGATCTGCGCGTCATCGTCATCGACTCGGACGAGCGTCGCGACTACGAACAGGCGAAGCGCCAGCAGGCGATGGAGCGAGCCCGCCAGCGCCTGGAGAAGCTCAAGGGGCGCGTCGCCGCGGGGGACTTGAAGCGGCCCGAGAAGATCGGGGCGGCCGTCGAGCGGATTATGCAGAAATATCACGGTTATCGCTACTTCGATTGGAAACTCAAGGATGGGACGCTGGAGATCACCGAGAGCGAGGCGCGGCTGGGGCGTGAGAAGAAGATCGAGGGAAAATATGTGATCATGACTAGCGAGAAAGGGTTGGGCGTCCTGGACGCGGTGGCGCTCTACAAGGAATTGACCGAGGTCGAGAGCGGTTTCCGCCAACTCAAGGATGTGCTGGCGCTGCGGCCGATCTATCACCAGATCGAGATGCGAGTCAAGGCACATATTTTTGTGGCGGCGTTGGCGTTGTTGGTCCAACGCCTGCTGGGCCGCCGGCTCAACGAGGCGGGGTTGGATCTGTCACCGGCGCGAGCCATGCAAGCATTGGCGACTGTGAGATTGGTGACGTTCCGTCTGGAGGGTCAACCGGAGCGGCGTGGGCTGGCCGGCGGCTGTCCCGATGCCCGGTTGGTGCTGAAGGCGCTGAAGCTGGTCGGCCAACGCCCGCCGGCGCCGTCGGAGGGGGAGAATACGGTGATGTAGTGACTAATGGAAAATCCGACCCTTGCGCCGCAAGGACTTACGATGCGCCACCCCAAACATGGGTTAGCATTCCTCTCGGCCAGGCAGGCAGCGCCTTCGCGGCCGACCGCGTCGTGCTTCGCGTCGCTGGCGTCTCCGGCAATGGGTATCTCGATCCGGGCGAGACCGAGGAAGGTGCCGTCGATGTTGGACCCTTCTCGGCTTTCCCGGACGCTCGGGTCATGCCCGCCTCGATGAATCTCACCTACGATAGCAACAGCTTGTTGAATCTGGGGAATAGCTCGATCGACGTGGCTTACGTGGCGACGGACACAAGCGGGAGCGGCAACGTCGGCCTGTATACGAGCCTCGTCGAACTCGGGAGCCCCACCTTCGGCTATAACGCAATCGTGGTCGGTGATCCGAGCGAGGTCGTCGACAGCGGACAGACGATCCCCGGGGTCGGCCAGGTAGCCAGCTTGAGTCTCTATTCCCCGGAGAATACCAACGGTCAGCTTGCATTCGTCGCGAATACCGCCTCTGGGCAGGCGGTCGTCAAGGCCACCCGGACCGATTATACGCCTGCCCAGATCAAGCAGGCGTATGGCATCGATGCCATCCCGCCCTTCGCCGGGCCGGGCGGGACGTCCGTGACCCCTGATGGGTCCGGCCAGACGATTGCCATCGTCGACGCGTACAACGACCCCAATATCTTGGGCGATCTTTCGGCGTTCGACGCAATGTTCCTCCTTCCCGCCCCCCCGAGTTTTCAGATTTATAACCAAAGCGGTGTACCCATCACGAACCTCATCGGGACCAACGATTCGAGCGTGCCCGGAACCGACCCGGACGGCGGATGGGAGGACGAGGAAGCACAGGATGTGGAATGGGCGCATGCCATCGCGCCCGGCGCGAACATCATCCTGGTGGAAGCCAACTACGGAGTATCGGACGTTGAGGACGCCGTCCACTGGGCCGAGACCGAGTCGGGCGCCTCGGTAGTGTCGATGTCCCTCGGCTTGATGGGAGGCGCCGAGTTCCCAGACGAAGTCGACGCCGATCAGTCGTTTTTCTCCCCGGCCGTCGGCGTGACACTGGTGGCCTCGACAGGAGACCACGGCATTCTCAGTCAAGAGTATCCCGCTTTCTCACCAAACGTCGTGGCCGTCGGAGGAACGAGCCTCTATCTCAACCCGGATGGGTCATACCTGACCGAAACAGCATGGCAAGGGAGTGGCGGGGGCATCAGTCGGTATGAGGTTCCGGCCTCCACGCCGGCAGGACCGAGGCCGACGCCCCCTTCCTACCAGGCCAGCCTCGGTCATGACGCTCGCACCACACCCGACGTGTCCTTCGTGGCCGACCAGGCGACCGGCGTGCCGGTGGTCAATTCTTACGGTAAGACGGATCCATCGACCTTTCTAGAAACGGATGGCGGTGGAACCAGCTTGTCGGCACCGTGCTGGGCGGCCCTCATCGCCATCGCCGATCAGGGCCGGGTGCTGGCGGGCAAGGGGCCGCTCAGCGGGCGGACCGAGACACTCCCCGCGCTTTACGCTCTACCGGACGCCGATTTCCACGACATCATTGACGGCGACAACGGACAATCCGATGCCGGTCCCGGTAACAGTGCCGGCCGCGGTTACGATCTCGTCACCGGACGGGGCAGCCCGGTCGCCAACCTCCTTGTCCCCGGCTTGGTGGCCTACACGTCTGGCACGTGGAGCGGCAAAGGGTCGGACGCCGATTGGAGCGACCCCAACAACTGGCAAGGGGGCGTGGTCCCGAGCGCCGGGGATGCCTTGATCTTCCCTGCCGGCGCCTTGCAGACGACCAGCATCAACGACCTTGGATTCGGCTTTGTTTCTGTCACGATCGAGGACGCATATACGTTCTCCGGGAAGCCCTTGTTGACAAGTTCATTGGCAGTGAGCAGCGGGTCGCTCGAGCTGGACTGTGACGCGACGGTGAGTGGTGGTGGGACGATTAACGGTGGCGCGGGGGTCCTTGCCGGGGCCACCCTTGTCGTGGATGCGGGCCAAACTCTGGACCTCCAAGGCGGCCTGAGCCTGGCGGCGAGCAGCATCCTCGTAGTGGGCGGTACGGTGACCTTGGAGTCGGGCACTAGCCTCAAAGACCTGGGCACGGTGTCGATCGATACGGGCGGCGCGCTCGAAGTCGGTGGCTCGGCCACGATCGACCTAGGAGGAAACGTCGACGCTGCCGGGACCTTGACGATCGCGACGGGGGTCACGCTCACCGTTGGCGGCAGCGGCACCTTGACTGTAGCATCGAAAGGCGACGTGGAGGTGGAGAATGGCGCGACGCTGGACGATGTCGGCGCCGTCGCGGTCCAAAGCGGCGCAGCGCTGAATGTCGATGGTACGCTGACGGTGGAGGGAAGCGCCTCCTTCGACGACGAGGGTGCCGTTACGGTAGAGGGTTTGCTTGACGATCGCGGGGGCATTGTCGGCAGCATCACGCTGGGTGCCGGTACCACGGTGAAAGTCTTTGGCATTCTGCTCGTGGAAAACGGCGCTTACCTTGGAATCGCGGATACTGTCGAGATCTTCCCCGCTGGCGCCTTCGCCGACAAGGGTAGCGTCATTGTGGAAGCCACCGGACGACTCTCGGACGCCGACGCGATCACGGCGGCGGCCGGGGCTGTCTTGAACGTCTACGGGCAGCTTACGGAAGGCGCCGGCGGCACCTTGGACGACGACGGCACCCTGGAAATCGAGTCGGGCGGCATCCTGGATATCTTCGGCACGGTAATCATCGAGTCTGGCGCGACCTATATGCCGCTCGGTGTTGTGACCACCGAGCCGGGCGGCGACCTGGAGAAAGTGATGGCGAAGTCGGCGACCGTGGCGCTGAGCACCGGCGGCGTCACGCCCATCGCCGGCCAGTCGCTGACTTTCGAGGTCCTGGTGACTCCGCCGGCCTCTGGAGACCCCACACCCACGGGAACCGTTCAGTTCGAGGTCGATGGCAACGATGCGGGCACGGGTGTCTCGTTGGACAATGGCGCCGCGACGAGCGGCGGCATCACACTCACGGCCGGGTCGCACACGATCACCGCGCTGTACCTTGGCGACGCAACGTATGCTGGCGCAATGGCGTCGCTCACCGTAACGGCCGTGGTTCCCACCGCGACGGTGGAGGTGACGGCGAGCAGCCCCTTGACCGTCGCCGGCCAATCGCAGACGTTCACGGCCGCGATCGCCCCGTCGGTCTCGGGCGCCCCGACGCCGACGGGTACTGTCCAGTTCGAGCTCGATGGCGTTGATCTCGGCTCGGCGGTGGCATTGGCGAACGGCGCGGCGACCTGCGGGAGTGTCACGCTGACGGCCGGGTCGCACACTGTCACCGCGGTCTACTCGGGTGACGCGATCTACGCGGGCGGGCCCGGGTCGCTCGCGCTGTCGACCATCGCGCCGGGGACCTTCGCACCGGGCTCGCTCGATCCGACGTTCGGCAACGCGGGCGTGGTCCAGCTCAAGGCGCTCGGCGGGGGGGATGTGGCCTTCGATGCCCAGGGGCGAATTCTGGTCACGGGGTCGGGGACCATCTTTCGGGACGAGCTGGGACTGGAGCGCTACACCGCCGATGGGCAGCCCGACCCCACCTTCGGCTCGCTCGGCACGGTCGACTATGGTAGCGGGACCGGGGAAGGCATCGCCGTCGAGCCGGACGGCAAGATCGTCTGCATTTATGCGGATACCAACAGCGACGACTACGAGCTGGTCCGGTTCTACGACGACGGGGCCATCGATACGACCTTCGGGACCGATGGCGTGGTTCAGCTGCCGTCGTTCACCTTCAATGGCATCACGGCCACGTTCACCGTCGGATCCTCCAGCCCTCGGGTCGCGATCCTGCCCGACGGCCGAATCCTGTTCGCCGGGTTGATCGTGTTTAACGGCACAAACGGCTACGGTTGCGGATTGGCCATGTACCTCCCCAACGGGCAGCTCGACACCTCGTTCAACGGCACGGGCACGCTCTTGACGGGCCCTACTGATCCCGTCGACGGATTTTTTTTCAAGAACCTCTGGAACCTCGCCGTCGACAACAATGAGATCCTGCTGTTCCTGAGCGGAGAAATTCCCGGGGTCCAGAGTGAACACATCCGGCTTTACGAATTCAATCTGGATGGCACGAAGAATACTTCGTTCGGTACGAATGGTGAGGTGATCATCCAGGACAACGACGGTCAGGACGCCTATTACCACTACTCCTATCAAGCCATGGCGCTTGAGCCGGATGGTAAGATCGTCGTCACTTACTTCAACAATCTCGAAAGCGACGACGCCCCGGGCACTGAGATCTTCCTGCGATTCAACGCAGATGGGTCGCCGGACGCCACGTTCGGCAGCGATGGCTCCGCGAGCATCGCCAACTTCGCGGTGCCGTACAGCGAAATGTTCATCGGCGGGAGCCTGGCAATCCAGCCCGACGGCAAGTTCCTGCTCATCGGCGACGGCGGCACAGGCATCGTGCGGGTCAACAGCGACGGCACCCTGGACACGACCTTTGGCACCGACGGCGTGGAGACGATACCCGTACCGGCCTCTCTCGACACCGACCTCAGTCTGGTCGCCGTCGAGCCATCCGGCCGGATTCTGGCACTCCCGTCTTTCAACAATAATCTCCTATACGGCAGCGTCGGCGATCCCGTGATCTCATTCGGCGCGTACACGAGCCTCTCGGACAGCTCCGGCACGCCGACGGCTGTGTACGACGTCTCCGAGACCGCCGGCACGGCCACGATCACGCTGGTGCGCGGCGGCGACCTGAGCCAGCCGCTCTCGGTCCCGTTCTCGACCGACGACTCGGGCGGCCGCGGGGGCGTGAACTACACGCCCCTGAATACCACCGTCACCTTCGCGGTGGGATCGGCCACGGCCACCGTCGCCATCCCCATCCTGGACGATCCCAACGCCTCCCCTGCGGTCGACATCCCGCTCAATCTGGGCGCTCCCTCGGGCGGCGGCGTCCTGGGCAGCATCGCCGTGGGAGACCTCCACATCACCCCCGTCGAGGGGATCGTGATCGCGCCGGCGCAGCTCCCGAGCGTGATGCAGGGGGGCTCCGGCTCGTCGTTCACGGTCGTCCTCCAATCCGTCCCGACGGCGAACGTCACTGTGCCGCTGGCGATCTCCACCACGAACCCGGCGGCCATCCTCTCGGCGACCTCGCTGACCTTCACCCCCGACAATGCCCTGGTTCCGCAGACGGTCACCGTGACGGCCGCGGGCGGGTCGGGCTCGTCGGCGGCGATGGCGACGGTGACGACCGGACCCGCGACCAGCGCCGACCCGAAGTACAATGGACTGACCGGCGGCAGCGCCACGGTCGCCGTCTACCCCAGCTCCGCGACCAGTCCCGGCACGATCGAATTCTCGGCGGCGAACTACACGGTCGACGAGGATGCCGGCACGGTGACGATCACGCTGGTCCGGCTCGGGGGAAGTCAGGGGACCGTCTCGGTCCACTTCGCGACCTCCGACGATTCGCCGTTTGCCAGCGGGATGTACAACCCGCTCTCGGGCTCGATCTCCTTCGGCCCCGGCGTGACGTCGCGCCAGCTCACGATCGGGCTCGTCAATCCGGGCCGCAATTTCCACGGGGACCAGACGGTCCTCCTGACCCTCAGCAACCCGACCGCCGGCGCCACGCTCGGCGTCTATCCCACCGCGACGCTCACGCTCCATGACACGGTCCAGACCCGCCCGGGAGACCTCGACCCTGCCTTCGGCGACCAGGGTGTGTCGTTCCTGCCGTCCGGCGCCAGCTCCGGCTCGCCGGCGCCCACGGTCATCACGCTCCAGCCGGACGGGAAGATCGTGGCGGCAGGGTCCGGGGGCACGGTCAATGGGGTGAACGCGGTCAGCGTCTGGCGCACCGATGCCGTGGGGCAGCTCGATCCGAGCTTCGGCCAGCAGGGCCTGGCGCTGATCCCGTTTGCGAGCTTCAGCCAGATCACCGGCGTCGGCATCGACCCGGATGGCAAGATCGTCGTCGTCGGGACGGCGAACGGCGCGAGCCACCGGGAGCTCGCCCTGCTCCGGCTGAACGCCGACGGCTCGCTCGATACGACCTTCGGCACCGGCGGCCTGGTGACCGCCAGCGTCTCGCTGGGCGACGACTTCGCGCAGGCGATGGCGATCGAGCCGGACGGTAGCATCCTCGTGGCGGGCTCGATCGGCTCGGCCAGCGGCGCCGCGGCGCTCGGGCTCGTCCACTTCAACGCCGACGGCAGCCTCGACATCGGCTTCGGCTCGGGCGGCGTCATCAGCTACCCCGCCGTCGGCAGCGGTCTGGGCGCGATGCTCCAGCAACCGGACGGGAAGTGGCTCCTGGTCGGAGGCGGCGGCGCCGGCAGTCTCTCCGGAGGGGGCGGTGTCGCGTCCGGTTTCGCCTTGCGACTCAACCCCGACTTCAGCATCGACACGACGTTCGGCACGAATGGCATCGCCTCCCTGGCCTGGGGCGAGTTCTACACCTGCATCGCGCTCCAGCCGGACGGCAAGATCCTGATCGGCGGCGGCGAGGGGCCGCTCGGCGGCGGCCAGTGCACGATCGGCCGCCTCAATCCCGACGGCTCGCTCGACACCTCGTTCGGGCAAGGAGGCAGCGTCGCGGCGTCGTTCGCGGACCAGGCATCGGCCTTCAACTCGCTGATCGTCCAGCCGGATGGCAAGATCGTGGGGATCGGCTACACGGCCGCCGCCGGCGGAAATGCGGGATCGGGCAGCTACACGGTCGCGGCCCGCTACCTTCCCGATGGCAGCCTGGACTCCTCCTTCGCCGCCGGGGGCAGCCTCCAGTTCGCGGTGAGCGGGGATAACGCCGACAGCCCCGGCGCGGCGATCGCCCTGCCCGACGGCGATATGGTCGTGACGATCACGACGGATGGGTATCCCGTCCTCGCGGCGCTCTTGCCCGAGGTGCCGCCACCGGCGCTGCCCCCCGGCCAGCACCCAGGCCAGCTCGCCTTCGCCGTGCCCACCGCGAGCCTCGTCGCGGGGAGCACGGCGGTGTTCACCGTCGATCGCTTCGGCGGCAGCGACGGCACCGTGTCCGTCGCCTACACCACCCAGGACAGCACCGCCGTCGCCGGCACCGACTACACCGCCACTTCCGGGACCTTGACTTTCGGCCCCGGGGTCACCTGGCAGACCATCTCGATCCCGACGCTCGTCGATACGCGAGCAAGCGGGAACCTGTCGCTCGACCTCGTGCTCCAGTCCGCCGGCGGCGGCGCCACGCTCGGCCTGACGGATCTCGCCGCGCTGACGATCGCCCCGGCTCCTCCGCAGGCGCCCACGGCCCTGACCGTCGCGCCGGTGGTCGCCACCGCCGGTTCGACCGCAACCTTCACCGCCACGCTCACGGCCAACGGTGCGCCGCTGGCCGGCGAGGCCGTGGCGTTCACGGTGACCGCCGGCGGGCAGACCCTCTCGCTCGGCACGGCGACGACCGGCGCGAGTGGCGCGGCGACCCTGGCCGGCGTGAGCCTGGGCTCCCTGGCCGCGGGGAGCTATCCGGGCGCCGTGTCGGCGTCGTTCGCGGGCGATGCCGACGACACGCCCAGCACCGGCAGCAGCGACCTGACGATCAACCCGGTCAGCCCATCGCGACAGCCCACGGCCCTGGCGGTCGCGTCGGTCGCCGGGACTTACGGCTCGGCGGCGACGTTCACCGCGACGCTCACGGCGAATGGTGCGCCGCTGGCCGGCGAGGCGGTCGCGTTCTCGGTGGATATCGGCGGCCAGACGACCGCGGTCGGCACCGGCTTCACCGACGCGAGCGGCGTGGCGTCCCTGGGCGGCGTTCCGCTGACGATGGCCGCGGCAGGCGATTATCCGGGCGCCGTCTCGGCGTCGTTCGCCGGCGATTCGGGCGACGCGCCCAGCACGGGCAGCGGCGACCTGACCATCAACCCGGTCACGACCCCGCCCTCGTCCACCACGCTCGCGGTCATGCCGGTCGTCGGGACGTTCGGTTCCACCGCGACCTTCGCGGCCACGCTGACCGCGGCCGGGGCACCGCTGGCGGGCCAGACGGTCATGTTCGCCTTCACGGTCTTCGGTCAGACGACGCCGCTCGGCGCGGCGACGACCGACGCGAGCGGCGTGGCGACCCTGAACGGAGTGAGCCTGGGCACCCTGTCGGCGGGGGTCTACCCCGACGCCTTTTCGGCCGCGTTCGCCGGCGACGCCCTCGATCCCGCGACCACGGCCGGCGGCAACCTGTTCATCGGCCAGGCGACGCCGACGATCACGTGGGACGCGCCCCCGGCCATCACGCAGGGGCAGGCGATCGGCGCCGCGCAGCTTGACGCCGCCGCGTCGGTGCCGGGCCGCTTCACCTACTCGCCGCCGGCCGGGACGGTGCTGCCCGTCGGGTCGGGCCAGGTGTTGACGGCGGTGTTCACGCCGTTCGACACGACGGACTTCCGGAGCGTGAGCGTCAGCACGACGCTCAACGTCGTCCCCAACCCGGGGGGATCCTCGCTCGTGACGCTCACATCGATTCGAGGGGCCAAGGTCCGGCTCGAGACCGGCCGCAAGGCGAAGAAGGCGACGGTGGTCGTGCTCCAGTTCAGCGGGGCGCTCGACCCCTCGACGGCCCAGAGCGTCGCGGACTATTCGCTCCTGGCAGGGATGGTCAAGAAGAAAGTCCTCACCTTCAACAAGCCTGTGCCGTTCACCTCGGCCATCTACGATCCCGTGGCGCACACAGTGACGCTGCTGCCCCAGGGCAAGCGCAAGCCCCCGAAATACGAGCAACTGACGATCCGCTCGGGGCTGTTGACCGACAGCCTGGGACGGCCGATCGACCAGGGCCGCACCGTGGTGGCGACGGTGGGCCGGTCGGGGCAGGTGATTTCGCAGGCGGCCACCTCGGCCGCTCGGACACCGTCGGCGGCGATGGTCGATGCCCTGTTCGCGGGGGAGCGGGGATTCTCCGCCCGAGATACCATAGGACGGTTCGGGGCGCGGAGATCCCGTGGAGGCTGATATCGCCACGAAGCGGGTCAAGAAGCAGATCTGGCGGATCCTCCGTCCGATCACGAGTTTCTCGGTCGCCTACAGCGCGGCGAACGACTTGGTCACTGTGACATTCGCCGGCAAGCAGACCTTCCGGACAGGAGGCCAGATCACGGTGGTCGGTAGACTTCCGTCAGGCATCACCGGCGTGTCGGGCGCCGCGCTGGCCGGAAACGCGGTGTTCACGATCTCACAACGTGGCCAGAGCATCGTCGCTCAGTGAGCCCGAGCCGGCCGCGGCGAATCGACGGGTCCACGACTGGCGCCTGCCGAAGAATTGAGAGCCAAGCGGTGTCGGGTGGATTCCATGCGATCACTCTAGGACTTGCAGCAAAACTTGCAGCAGAACCTGTGGGATCTATGCGATTCCCTGCGATTCCTGTAAAATGTGGAATTGCCTAAACGCCGGAGACCGCTCATTTTGCGGCAAATCGGGGTGTTGAGCGCCTCTATGGCATGCAAGAGGTCAGGGGTTCAAGTCCCCTATCCTCCACTCATAAGTCTTGAGAGGACAAGAACTTACACGCATCGATGTCTCAAGGCATTTTGACTCCCTTCCGAATTTCGTCACCAACCGTCACCAAATTCCGTTCCGTTGTTCACTGCGCCGCAGTCACATGAGAGAGCACTTGCATAACAAATGCAAGAGGCCAGAGGTCCAAAGCCTGTCGTGACTCGCAACTATAGAAATAGTGACGACTTCGGAAGATCAGCAGCGCGACTCATGTCGATTCTTTTCGGGAACCCGTCACCAGTGCCGGTTGTCGATCGCTATCGAATCAGTAGAGAGAGAGCTTGCACATGAGATACAAGCGGTCTCGCGAGCTTAGAATCTCCCCGGGCTTGGGGGCGCCCCCACCCCCGTCGTCAAGGCCCGGACCGGGCGTCGGCGGGGCGGACAAGCCCGGCCACCCGGGTCATTTCGTGTGCATCCGCTGAGCCCCGTCCCCGCGGCGGCTCGGCGCCTCCAGCCACTCCTTTGCTCGTAGGGATTTACGATGAGAAGCCGGAGCCATCCCCCGGAACCCCACTTGAGCGCTTGAAACACACACTGTCATCACACATGCGACGATCCACTCCGCCTCGTCCCTTAGAGAATTCTGCTTAGATCTGGCTTGACGGACCACGCGATGGTTTTTTCGCAAGAATTGTCTTGACCACGAGCCCGCTCCATTCCAACAATCTCTCACCTGGACGGGGTGGTCTGATCCATAGCGATCGGCCCCCTCCACGGGCCAATGGCAAGATGCGGCGATTCGAGAGGATGTAACGGTTGCCAGCCGGCAACGGATTCCCTGCGGATCGCGGCGATTCCAGCCCATCTTGCTAGCGCGACCGGCAAGCACATCCTCACAAAAACACACAGTTATAAGATTACGGGTTCCTCTTCTCTGTCCCCGTGTCGCTCCTGACCAATCGCTAGCTGGATTTACAGATTAACATTCCTTAATTCTCGGCTCTGGAAGCACAGGCATGCCGGGCATTCACTTCGCCGAAGCTCGAGCCAGGATCACTCTGGCTGAGGTCCTCACCGTACTCGGCTTCGTCCCCTGCGAGTCCTCTGGGGATCAAGTGCGCGGCCCGTGTCCTGTCCACCATTCGGCCTCACCATCGAGCCGTAGCTTCTCCGCGAATCTTAAACGGCATATCTACAGATGCTTCAAATGCGGATCTTGCGGTAATCAACTCGATCTCTACGCTTCAGCGACCGGGCTGAGCCTGTTCGAGGCCACCATCACACTTTGCGAGCAGCTCCACCGAGAGGTCCCGTGGATGCTTCATGAGCTCGGCACGCCGATCGCTACGCCCCGCAGACACGGAGCCGACGCCTGGAAGACCGGCGTCAAACGGATCACGCCGCAACCGCTGAGGTGGTCCCCACTGGACCGAAAAAGTGGTACCCTCTCTAACCGATACCGACACTTTGGGTCGCCATCACAGTCATGAACAGGACATTTGCGTCGAGCGGTAGCGAGCGCAGCCTGGAGGATCTGGATCAGTCGACATTCTCCAGATTGTTCAGTCAACCGTGGCGGCTACGAAGGTCCCCTTCGTTCCCTTCACCGACTCGTCAATGGCTCATCAGCTCATCCATGAGCTCCTGCGACGGCTGTCAGACGGCATGTTGATACGCGGTTGACCAAGAATTCCGTCGAAGTCGCTGCTCCACGAGATCATGCGCCGTTGCGAGTCCGTCCTCTGCCCGCAAGCACCTCGCCAGCTCCCGGACACGAAGCCGGACCTCGGTTGCCAGCACCTTCTCTTCCAGCACGCGAGCCAGGCCCGTTGCCGTCAGTTTGTGCGGATGCATGGCCGCCCCTACGCCCAGTGCAAGGACGCGCCTGGGACGGTCTGGCCAGGGGCGGCCGATACAGTCTTCAATTGCTCTTCGGTCAGTTATCCCTCGACCGGCGGCTTGGGTTCGGCTGGCTGGATCGGAATCGCCCCGCTCGGGGTCGTCTCGCTGACGTTGTCGTTCATGACACCATGCTCCTAGTGTCAAGGAGACAGGACGGGTCAGGAAATCATTCGCAGACGATATGCAAAACGACGAACCAACTCGCGGATTTCTCGCGGCCGGCACAAAGAACAAGGGAATCACGAAACCGAGCTACGACTGAATAGGCCGACCATTTCATGATTCTCAAGGAACATGGTGATCGTCTCAAAGCTGATGGCCAGCACATCATACACGATCTTGACACTTCAGCCAGCACATAGAGGCTATCCGGAAAGGGCTAGGAAATCGTCGTAAACTCTTGCTGCGACACAATTTGAGGCGAAAGGGTCGCGGG
>JBKQHM010000467.1:0-7918 GCA_052148775.1 Isosphaeraceae bacterium
TTCAAAGTCGTGGACCACCGAGTGAAAAACTTTTTTCTCCGTCGTCGCGATGTGAACCTGCCAACCCTCTTCCTCGAGGCGGAACTTGGCATAGTAGATTTCCTGGGCTTCGCCGGCGTCCCCCGTCAGGATGAGTATCTTCACCATTTGCATTGCCTCGCTTCCGGATGCTCCAGCACGAGCCTTCGAGTTTTCGATAGGCTAGCGACTTAATCGCCCGACTGCAAGAACCACTTGGAGGATTCCATCCGGGTGAAAATCTTGGGAAGTTGTCCGCACCTTGACCCGGCGGTGCGAGGCGGATTACAGTCGTACGGGTTCTGAATGAGAAGGCCCCGTCGTCTAGCCCGGTCTAGGACACATGCCTTTCACGCATGCAACACGGGTTCAAATCCCGTCGGGGTCATTGTCTGTCGGGCGGAGTATCGCTCCGCCCGACAAATTGGAATTGCCAGTCAAGCGATGGTGACGGGACTTCTCCCACTGCACCCCCTACCCGCCTAGATTCGTCCTCGCTCCGCCCCCAGTGCGTGGAGATGAACCTCGACGGAGCCGGCCAGGATGGGGATGTTATAGCCTCCCTCCAGCACGCTCACAATCCGCCCACCGGCGTGAGTTTCCGCCACCGAGACGACCTCTTTGGTCAGCGTCTCGAAATCATCGACATCAAGTCCAAGGTCGCCGACCGGGTCTTCGGCGTGTGCATCGAATCCCGCGCTGATCAGGACCAGCTCCGGTCGGATTCGATCGGCCAGTGTTTCCAGTCCCGCGCGAAATGCGGCGTGATAGTTGCTCCGAGTCGTGCCGTACGCCAGGGGGATGTTGAGCGTCGCGCCGAGCCCATCTCCCGTGCCTGTCTCATCCATCGCCCCCGTTCCGGGATAGAAGGGATATCGATGGATCGAAAGGAAACCGACGCGGGACGATTGGTAGAAGGCTTCCTGTGTCCCATTTCCATGGTGGACATCGAAATCCACGATGAGCACGCGGTCCAGATCGAAACGGGCCAGGGCCTCCGCCACGGCCACGGCGACGTTCCCGTAGATGCAGAAGCCCATACCCGATGATGGTCGCGCGTGGTGCCCCGGCGGGCGGACGAGGCACAGGGCTCGACGGTCTGGATTGGTCATAACGTAGGAAACGGCCTCGATCGCGGCACCTGCGGCTAGTCGAGCCGCCAGCCCGGAGCCGGGGAGCAGCCACGTGTCCGGGTCGAGCAAGCCGCCCCCCTTGGCCTCGAGCGCCGAGACCTCGCGAAGGTAGTCGGCCGAATGGACGCGGCCCAGCTCCTCCGTGGTCGCCTCGCGCACCGGGATGCTGGGACAAGAGTTGTGGTAGCCGGAACGCTGGAGCTGGCGAAGGATCGCCTGAAGGCGCTCGGGACGCTCCGGGTGGCGCGACGGAACCTGATGCTCGAGCATCCGCGGATCCGTGAAAAGTCCGACGACCATGGCTGCTCCTCGGGAACGGACGTAACAGGTGTCGACGATCAGAGGCGCTTCATCTTTCCCGGATCTTACCAGATTGCTTGAAGTCTGAGGCAGGCAGGCAGCCAGTCCGACCGGGTTCTCGACGCCTTCCCGGGTTCCACGTGAAACCGGAACGAGGGTAGGGGGTTCGATCCGATCCGGTTTGCCCGACAAATGGCCGCCCGTTAGAATGAGTCCGCAATGAGCGCATCATCACCCTGGCGCGATCCCGCCTTCGTTCGCGAGGCATGGGTTGTGGCGGCCTTGACCCTGGTCGGCGGCATGCTCCGAGTCTGGTCGCCCGGCCAGATCGGGCTGGTCCATTTCGACGAGGGAATCTATGCGCTTGCCGGTCTGTGGATCCTCTCGCCGCGAGGACTGCTCGGGCTGGATCCGACGACGATCGCCTACGCGCCACCCGGGTTCGCGACTCTGGTCGGGATGGCGTATGGATGCCTGGGGATCGGCGACATCGCGGCCGTCCTCGTCTCAATCGTGATGGGCACACTGACGATCCCGGTCGTGGGGTGGGTGGCCGGTCGGACATTCGGACGCGGAGCAGGGGCCTCGGCATCGGCCTTCGCGGCGCTATCGGGACCGCACATCGCATTCTCCCGGCTGGCCTTGACCGACGCCTCATTCCTCCTGTTCTGGCTCCTGGCGGTCGCGATGGGACACCGATTCCTGGAACGTCCGAATTCTCCCAGGGCATTGATGCTGGGCGTCTTCGTGGGGCTCGCGCAGCTCTTCAAGTACAACGGGTGGATTGCGGGCTTCTTGGTCGTGCTCGGCGCGTCGATCGGTCCACTGTTCCGCCGCGATGAACGAGCTCACAGGACGCTGGTCGCGACATGGGGATGGGGCCTTTTCGCGGCGATGATCGCGGCGATCGTCTACTGGCCCTGGTTCCGATTCGTCGAATCACACGGGGGGTATACCGCGCTCCTGGCCCATCAGCGGAGATATCTGGGAGGGTTCTCGGCGTGGCCGCACCACCTGCGCATCCAGCTTGCTCAGGAGGACCTGTTGTCGGGGGGGCCCTGGTGGATCTCGATGTCCGGCTTGACGGCCGCCTTTGCGCTCCTGTTCACGATAGGAGATCACCGGATCGAGAGGCGGTTCTTCCCGGCAATCCTCCTGGAAGCGGCCAGCCTCGTGGCGCTCTGCCTGACTCCTCACATCGGCTGGTGGACCGTGTTACCCTGGTTCTTGTTTTCGCTGGCAACTCGACTGCGATTCGCCACGAGGGCGTCGTGGCTGCTCCTGCTGGGATGGCTTGTGCTCTCCATCCTCACGCCATTCTATCATCCGTATGCTCGCCTCATGCTCCCACTCCAGTCGATCGGCTGGCTCTTCCTCGGCGGCACGTTCGCGATCATTCGATCGCATGTGAAGATCAGGGCTGGAGACACCTCTTGGAGAGGAGTCGAACCCTCCGTATCATTGGCGAGATTCGCGGTCGCCAGCTTCGGCTTCGCGATCGTTCTCGCCCTGATCGCGCCCGACTTGCGATCCGAGAGTCGTCCGGCGGACTTGTTCCAGTCCAGCGACAGCCTCCGCCTGGCATGTCGCTCGATCTCCGGCGACATTCCCAAGGACGTGACGAGCTTGCGCCTCTATGCGAGGCCACCGGTCACGTTCTACCTTTCCGGCACCGTCCCGTTGTATCCTCAGCCGGGCCTCGAACGTCTCCTCACGACCGGCGATCCCCGATCCTGGGCCTTGCTGGACATGGCGATGGTGCGTCAAGAGGCCATGCCGAATGAGCGGCTCGCCGGTCTGCTGGGAAAGTGGGACGTCGTTCGGGACATTCCGACGACCCTCAACATGCCCACGCTCCTGGACATCGACCCGGCGGCGGTGACGAGCGGAGCAGGGGACCGCTCGGCATCACTGCTGCTCCTGAGACCGAGAAGACCTGGGGAAGTCCGATGAATGCCGAACCGCCCGTCTCGCTCTGGCCCGATCCCGATGCCCTCGGTCCGGTCACCGACCTCTACGAGCTCACGATGATCGCCGGCTACCTCGCGTCGGGAATCGCCAATCAGACCGCGTCATTCGAACTCTTCGTCCGCAAGATGCCGGCCAACCGTGCGTACCTCGTCTTCGCGGGACTCGAACAGTCGATCGGAGACCTGCTCCGGCTTGCCTTCAAGCCGGATCAGATCGAGGCGATCCGCCGATGGCCGATCTTCCAGGGGATCGATCCGTCGATCGTCGATTCGCTGGCTGGCCTGAGGTTCGAGGGCGACGTGTGGGCGGTGCCCGAGGGGACCGTGGTCTTTCCGGGGGAGACGCTCCTGCGTGTGACGGCCCCGCTGGCCCAGGCCCAGTGGGTCGAGACGTACTTGATTGCGTCGCTGGCCTATCCGACGCTAGTGGCGTCGAAGGCCGCGCGGATGGTCACGGTCGCCCGAGGCCGGCCGCTCTACGAATTCGGCGCGCGCCGGGGACACGGACCCCACGCGGGCTTCCTCGCCGCGCGTGCCGCCTATCTCGCGGGTTTCGCGGGGACGAGCCACGTCGAGGCCGCGCGGCTGCTAGGCATCCCCGCCTCGGGCACGATGGCCCACTCATGGGTCCAGGCCTTCCCAAGCGAGCCGGAGGCATTCGCGGCCTTTGCCCGCGTATTCGGACCAACGGCCACCCTCCTGGTCGACACATACGATACGCTCGAGGGGGTTCGCAACGCCGCGGCGATCGAGGGCCCCATCCACGCCATCCGTATCGACAGCGGCGATCTCGAGGACCTGACACGCCGTTCGCGCGCGATCCTTGATGAATGTGGACGGGGCGGAGTCAAGATCATGGTCTCCGGCGATCTCGACGAATACCGGATTGCCCGCCTCGTCGAATCGGGGGCGCCCGTGGACGGATTCGGGGTGGGCACCGAGCTGATCACGTCTCGCGATACCCCTGCCCTGGGGATGGTCTACAAGCTGGTCGAACTGGATGGAGAGGGGAAGTTCAAGCTCAGCCCGGCCAAGAAGACATATCCGATGGCCAAGCAAGTCTTTCGTCGACGGGATGCGGCCGGGCGTTTCGCCGGCGACCTCGTGACGCGCGCCGACGAATCGGCCCAGGGGGAACCCTTGCTCGTCCCGATCATCCGCGCCGGGCGACTCGTGAGTCCATTGCCTTCGCTGGATTCCATCCGGCGACGGTGCCGCGAGCAGCTCGACGCGTTGCCCGATCGGCTGGTGGGACTCGACGCCAAGCCCGATTATCCCATCGCCTACAGCGACGCGCTGGAGGCCGACGCGCGTCGACTGATGATTCGTTGAGGACGGCGAGAACTGAACTTTACACTCGGCGTGACTGCCGATACGATCCCGGCGGTCCGCGAGCTGGAACGGTCGGATTGCGGCCCTGGGGCCGCTTCATGGTCATCGGCGTTCGGCGGGCTGTCACGGATAATCCCGGCCGGGACGACCGCGGAGAGCTCAAGCCCTCCCTCCCGATCGAAGGGAATCCGCGCGGGACTCGCGGAGGCATATCCGATGGCCAAGATCATCTGCGTGGCCAACCAGAAGGGGGGCGTCGGGAAGACCACGACCGCGATCAATATCGCCTCCGGATTGGCCAAGTCGGGGAGGTCCGCGCTCGTGGTCGACATCGATCCGCAGTGCAACGCCACCAGCGGACTCGGCGTGGCGCCTGCCTCCCGACATCCGCTGGTGGCCGGTAGGCCCCTGACCGATTCCGTGGCCGAGACTCCCCAGTCGGGCCTGTTTGTCCTGCCGGGCTCTCAGAGCTTGACGGACGCCGACGCGCTCTCGGCCTCCAACCGCCAGCGCGCCGCGGCGCTGCGTCAGCAGCTCACGGGGGAGTTGGGCCGGTTCGATTACGTGCTGATGGATTGCCCCCCTTCGCTCGGCCAGTTGACCCGGGCCGCCCTGGGGGCCGCCTCGGAAATCTATATCCCGATCCAGTGCGAATACTTTGCCATGGAGGGCCTCTCGCAGATCGTCGAGCTGGCGCGGCAGACGAAGTCGCGCGAGAATCCACGCCTGGAGATCGGCGGTATCGTCCTGACGATGTTCGACCCGGCTCTCGAGCTGGCCAACGAGGTGGCCGAGGAAGTCCGTCAGTATTTCGCCGAGACGGTCTTCGAATCGATCATCCCCCGGGACGTCGCGATCAGCGAGGCCCCGAGTCACGGGCAGAGTGTCATTGATTACGCCCCACGGGCGCGCGGCGCCCGGGCTTACACGGAACTTGTCATGGAGGTCATCGACCGTGAATAAGCGTCGTCTCGGACGCGGCCTGGAAGCCCTGCTGGGGCGGGAGGAAGGCGGCTTCGAACCCGGATCATTCGAGGGTGCCGAACAGCTCCAGGTCGCCGTCGATCAGGTCGATCCCAATCCGTTCCAGCCCCGTCGCCAGTTCGATCCGGCCGAGATCGCCTCGTTGGCCGACTCTCTGCGCCAGCACGGTATGCTCCAGCCGATCCTGGTCCGCGCCGTCGGCCTGAGATACCAGCTCATCGCCGGTGAGCGCCGGCTCCGCGCCAGCATCGAAGCCCAGCTCCACGAGATCCCCGCGCGGGTGCTCAATCTCGACGATCAACGGGTCTTCGAGCTGGCGATGGTGGAAAACCTTCAGCGTCAGGACCTCAACGCACTCGACAAGGCGGGCGCTTTCCGCGATTACTTGTCGCGATACGGCGGGACCCAGGAAGAGCTGGCTGGCCGGCTGGGGCTCGATCGCTCGACCGTCTCCAATCTGATCCGTCTCCTGGAGCTTCCCGACGAGATCCTCGACGCGGTCCGTTCCAACCAGATCAGCCAGGGCCATGCGCGTGCCTTGCTGGGTCTCGACGATACCGAGTCTCGCCTGGTCGCGTGCCGCCGCGTGATTGCCGAGCACCTCTCGGTCCGGCAGACCGAGGCGCTCGTCAGTACGGGTATACCGACGCCGAGTCGCCCCCGGGTGCACAAGGATCCCTCCCATGCGACGGATTCGAAGGCTCCCCATCTTATCGATCTCGAGGAAGCCCTCCACCGTCAGTTCGGGACCACGGTGCTGATTCGGCCCAAGACACCAGAACGCGGGCAGATCATCATCGACTATCACTCACGCGAGGAGTTCGACCGCTTGAGCCGTATGTTCCGAGATGAGTCCGAACACGCGGATGTCGACGAGGCCATGGTCGCAGGCGTCTGACCCACCCCCTTTCAATTGGCGTCGCCCCGGGATTCCGCATCTTGACCAGGCCGGGCCAGGCGTCGAACAATGCCATGGGAGTGGGCTCGCACGGTGATCTGGTCATCCCAGGCGGCCCGGCCCGGACCAACCGGGTGCGGGCTTCCTTTTCGCGCCTGTTGACTTCCCATTTCTCCATCCCGGATCAACCGATGGAGAATCTCGATTCACGTTCTGCTTCGGTTCTGCTGACAAGACGGCCGCGGACCCATGGCTTACCCGGCGGAGTCCGCAGTGCTTGCGACAATCCCGGCCGAGGATTTCATCTCGGCATCATGTTTGCTTATCGCTCCTCATCCCGATGAAACTAATCCGAGACGCGCAGTCGCGCACTCTTTACCGAGTCTTCGGCGAAGTCCGCCAAGACTCTCGAGTCAACCAACATGAGTCCGCAACCGCACGAAGGACCGGCGGAGCAGGGGTGTTTGCCTGGTTCGGTACCGCATGCCGTTACCGAAAAAGAGCGAAACGACTGCCTTCGGCGGTTGTTGAGTGGATTCAGCCATCGTTGCCGGAATTCGCTCAATGGAATCAAGATGAGCCTTTACCTGTTCCGCCGGGCGTCCAAGGGCCATGTCCCTCAATGCTGGACGGAAATCGAACGTAACTATCAACAGATCGAGACCCTGTTCGACCACCTTCAGTTGATCTACCGTCCGATGACCCTGACGATGGTACGCTGCTCGCTCGGCCACTTCATCAGGGATCATCACTCGAAGTGGCGAACGAGTCTCCAGTCGAAAGGGATGACCCTCGAACTCGATCCGCCTCGCGAGGAACTCGATGGCGATTTCGATCCGATCCAACTCGGTATCGCCCTCGATGCGATGGCGAGATGGAGAGCCGAGGTAGCTCATTCGAAGAACCATACGCGGATCAGTTGGCGGACTCACGACGGCTTCTTCGAGATCGTATGGGAAGAATTCCCCGCCGATTCGTCGGATCGTCCGATCGACTCGAAAGGCGAGGCGGGTCTCGATCCGGACGCAAGGACCTGTTTACGGGCGGATTCTCTCGTGCTCATCATGGTGTCCCGGATTCTCTCTGTCCTCGGCGGCCGGCTGGAGAGGCCCTGTTCGCGGTCCCTGAGATGGCGCATGCACTGGCCGCTCTACCGATCGGGAACCTGATTTTTCATCCAGGCACCAGGGACCGTCTCTCGATCGTCTCGTCGCTCCGGCTCATTCCGGCCGAAGGGCAGCGATTCCGCAATTGAGTTTTTTGTGAAGCGTTAACGTCTCGTC
>JBKQHM010000468.1:0-35263 GCA_052148775.1 Isosphaeraceae bacterium
GTGTCATAGACCACCGGCCCTTCTTCCTCGATGGAAACGATCCCGGTATGCGAGAACGGGCTGTTGCTGGCATTGGCCAGGAACCGGCTCATCGGGAAATAGCCGTGGAGCAGCCGGGCGTCTCCCCTGCGAAACACGATGTCGCCATTCTGTAGGACCTGGCGGCCCCAACGGTCCCAACGCGCCATGTGAGGAGTCATGACGATCGGGGGCATCTTTCCCGCACGGCGCTCCGCGGTGGCCACCGGCCCGTAGTAGTTGCCCGGGTAGCCCGCGGCCAATTGCTCGCTCATCTCGCGTTCTTCGGGAGGGAACAAGACGAAGGAGAGGGCCCAAGCGAGGATTCCAGTCATGACAGATCTGCCTCAATACTGAGAAGCGCAGTCCTTGCCCTGGGAAAGGCCCGATCCCGCAGGCCGGCTCGTCAAAGAACCACGATATTGATCGGCCGGCAAATGGCGGGAAATCACGGCTCGACCCGCGTATTCATGCCGGATTAAGTGTCGGGGTCCTGATAACCGGATGAACGTCCGGTGCAGTCTCATCGAAGAACTTCACTTCTTCAGTCTAACCCGAATACCTCGAAAATTCGAGCAAAAACAACGCCGCCACGAGACGTCCCTTCCACGGGAATCGGAGAAATCGTATCGGTCGGTCTAAACGGCACATCAAGGATATGACATCCGGAGGAGGCGAGTGGACCGCAGGTCTCGGGACAGACGGGTGCCGCGTTACCTGAGTATCCGCCGCACCCCCGACGCCTATTCGCCATGGACCACGGTCTTCGCAGAGAGGAGGCCAACGAGAGCAGGCGATATTCTCGATCGATTGCTCAAATCCTGCCGGGTCGGGTCCAACCTCACGGTTTTATCGTTGTATGGGGTTCCTCGGCCTGGGAGGCCGGGACGCTCAGCTCATCGATCACCTTGGTGACGCCCACAGTTTCGGCCGCCAGGGTCACCGCCTTGCTCTTGGCGGCCCGAGTGGGGACAGCACCGCGAAGGGTGACGACGCCATCCTCCACCTTCACGACCAGCGTGGCCGCATGGAGCGCCTTATCCCAATGCAGTCGTCCATAGACTCGCGACATGACGCCCATGCTGTGGACCGAGTCGCGGGTCTTGTGGAATCCCTCTCGCACGGCATCCTCGGCCTTCTCGATGCTCTTCTTGATCCTACGGCCGACTTCGTCGATCTTCTCTCCTGCCTTGGCCGCAGCCCCTTCCTGTTGCTGCGCCCCGCCATTGCCGACCCACAACGACAGCGCCATTGCCATCGCGATCAAGGCGGCAAGTCCATAGTATTTCTTCATCGTTCACTCCTCCGTTTTCTTGCCGGATGTCGATCTCTCCTCGGAGATCGAACCTCAGTCTAACGACTGGACGGCGTGAATCCGAGCCCCTACCATCCACACGACTGGCAGAATGAGAGAACCTGGCAACTTAGGGAAGCACGTTCATCGCTTCCCGAACTCATGGATGCTGGTTCGGCGCGGGTCTCCAGACCACTGCCGTGAAGATCTCCGGAGGCTGCAAACGCCTAGCGAATCGGGGCTTGGGGCGATCTCACGGCGGAATCCCCTGGGGGCATCGCCCTTCGGGCTCGACCCTAGCGACCCCGAGTCATGCGGCGGGGATGCCGGGTGGCTGGGGTCAAGCCGGCTGTGCCGGCGCCGCCCTCAGGAGTGCCGCGGCAGGGAAGATCTTCACAGTAGGGGTCTCCAGACCCCGCCGTCTGCGGGACAGGTCTCCCGGCGGCTCTGGAGTAGGAGACCTTGCCACAACTTTGTCCCCGATCCCAAGAATCTCGGGAAGTTGTTCCCGGCCTATTCCTTAACTGCTCGTGTCGGTTGCCTTGAGCCACGCGCGAAGGACTTCGGCGACACTCCAGGCTTGTGCGATGCAACCCCGAGCGATGAAAGGTGGCTCGGCATCGAAGATCTCGCTGATCGTGCCCAGGGCCCCCTCATTGAGATGTTGGCGGAAACCCTCCAGGAATTGACGTGCGCCGGCACGGTCTTTGGGACGGACTTTCAGCCAGGCATCGACGAACGGGCCGATTAACCATGGCCAGACCGTGCCCTGATGATAGGCCGCATCACGTGCCCGAAGGTTTCCAAAATAGCAAGGCTTGTAGTCGGGATGGCCCGGAGCCAGCGATCTCAGGCCGAATGGCGTCACGAGGCGATCGCGCACCACATCCAGCACCTGTTGCCACCGGGATCGATCGAGCACTTCATGGTCCAGGGAGAATGCGAAAAGCTGGTTGGGCCGGCAAGCGGAGTCGTCGCCGTTCTCGCCATCGACGACGTCATAGAGGTATCCGCCGTCTGCGTACCAGAATCGTTTGTTGAACGACTGCCTGGCGCGATCGGCATGGCGGGCATATCGGTCGGCGACGTCCGCGCCGCGCGCCGCGCGCATCCAGCCCTCCAGGAGTCTCAGGGCGTTGTACCACAAGGCATTGATTTCGACCGCCTTCCCCCGCCGCGGCGTGACGACGCAGTCATCGACCTTGGCGTCCATCCAGGTGAGTTGATAGCCCTCGGCACCCTGTCGCAGCAGTCCATCGAGGGGATCCACTCCGATGCCGAATCGGGTGCCCTCGATATGGCGATCGGCGATCTGTGCCAGCCTGGGCAAGAGAGCGGAAAGGGTCTCGCGGTCGTGGGTGGCCTCGACATAGCGATGGACCGCGTGGAAGAACCAGAGGGACGCATCGGCGGTGTGATAGAGACCGCCGGTCTGGCCCTCGGGGAACATGTTGGGGATCAGGCCGTCGCGGACATAGTGGGCGAAGGTGCGGAGGATATAGCTGGCCTCGTCCGTACGACCGGTCGCGAGCGTCAGCCCTTCGAGGGCGATCATGGTGTCTCGGCCCCAGTCGGTGAACCAGTGATAGCCGGCGATCACGGTTCGGACCTCATCGCCGGCGGCGTGGGCACGCGCAGCCTCCTCGACCCGGCCGGCCGGCTGGATCAGGAACTGGTCGGCGGCCAGCACCAATTCGGCGTGGAAGCCTGCGTCGGTCCCCGAAGACCCCGAGATGCCCGCATTCGTCGCGCCCCGCGTCAGACGCCTGGCCACGGTGAGGAGGCGCGATCGTCGGCGTCGCTCGGCCCGAAGCGCCTCTTCGAACGACATCGCCAGAAGCGTCTCCCAGCCCTCGACCGAGGCCACCAGCGCGACGGATTCCTCGCCGTCCATCGCGAAATGAAAGAAGCCGGGACTCCACTGCTCCCCCTGCGAGTCATAGCCGCGCTGGGCCTCCAGACGGAAGAGGATCTCTTCGGTCCGCGCGGCATCGAGCGTGAAGGCGGGGCCGCGACCGAGGAGCGTCATCTGGAGCGTCGGCATCTCCGGCCTCGAGGCGATCTCGTAACGATCGCCCCAGGCGGTGAACCGATAGGAGCCCGGATCGGGGGTGCTGACGGACGCGTCCTGCGGGCGGATCTGCACGAGCGGCCGGAGCCGGAGCTGGATCGCGGCGCTCTCCGACGCGCCGAGTAGTCGGTAGGAGACGTAGACCGTGTTCTGAAGGTGGGGGATCAGCAGGCGCTTCTCCAGCGCCACGCCGCCGAGTTCGAACCGCCAGACGGGCAGTCCAGACTCCAGGCGGAACTCGGAGACCCGGCCTTCGCTCGGATGCTCCGGTCGACCCGCCAGGGCCTCTCCCTCGAGCGCGATCGTTCGACCGTCAGCGAGCACCACCTGCTCATGGAGCTGATTGAGCATCATGGTACGGCCCAGCGGCGCGGGCAAGGCGGCGATCAGCAAGCCGTGATATCGACGGGTCGGGACCCCGCAGACCGTGCCCGACGCATACCCGCCCAGGCCGTTGGTGACGATCCATTCGCGAACCCGCTCGGCATCGCCGGGTGCGGCGTTGTCATCGGTGCTCTGACAGGGATTCTCGATCGAGCGGATGAGGTTCGTCATGACGATTCGATCCATATTGCGAGCAAGTCATGCGACGATTTCAGGCGCGATTTCGCGAAAACGAAAGGGTCTGTGCTCACGCGAAAGTTGCAGTCAAACGGGTTGCACCCAATCCGAGTCCGCCCCGATCCTCGCCTCGCAAGAGGCGGGCACTCTGCGGCTCGTTCTCCCCGACGACCAGGACTCCCCGATCCCCGGCCGCCTCCCGGATCCGCCGGGGTATGACCTTGAGGACGTGCTCAGGGCTGGTGTCGAAGTACGCCTGGGTGGCGTCCACCCGCATTCCGTCGAAATGGAACTCCTCGACCCAGTAAGCCACGTTCGTCAGGACGAACTCCCGGACGAGACGGCAACCCGGGCCATCGAAGTTAACGGCCTCGCCCCAATCGGTCACGTGCTGATTCGTGAAACATTCCTCGGCGTAGGGCTTGAGCAGGCTGCTATCGACTCCGAAGTGATTATAAACCACGTCGAGAATCACGGCGAGTCCCAGGGCGTGTGCGCGATCGACGAATCGCCGGACGTCATCGGGGGTACCGTAACCGTGATACGGGGCGAAGAGATTGACCCCATCGTAACCCCACCCGAACTTGCCGGCGAATTCCGCCAGGGGCATAATTTCCAGGACGGTGACCCCGAGGCCGGCGAGGTACTCGAGGTGCTCCTCGACGGTGGCCCAGGTGCCCTCGCGAGTGAACGTGGCGATGTGCAGTTCGTACAGGACGTGCCCCTCGACCGATTCGACTCCGCGCCAATCCCGATCGGTCCATCGGAATAAGGTCGCATCGACGACTTCGGATGGCCCCGCCGGCCCATAGTGCTGGTAACGCGAGGCAGGATCGGGCAGGAGGACGCCGTCCTTGCCGCCGAGTCGGAACCGGTACCGGCTCCCGGCGGCGGCGTCCGGAGCGATCCCAGCAAAGTAGCCGACATCCTCGGCCGCGAGCGTGATCTCAGCGGGAGCACCCGGCCCGGCCTCGAGCACGACATGGACTTCGCAGTGATTCGGCGCTGCGACCCGGAAATTCACGCCGCCTCTTACGACGATCTCGGCGCCGATCGGGTACCGCCGCACCGGGGAGCGAGCCCGCCCGGGGAATGCTCCGTCCGCCTCGTCCGATCTGCGATCTGAGGCCCGCTTCTCAACGACGCCACTCATCTTCGTCACCGATTCTTTCAGAACGGGCGAATGGTCTCTCAGCTACGGGCGAAGACACGGCGCGTTCGATCCTCCCCGGGTTTGAGCAAATCAAGTGCCGGGACTACAGATTATGCAGACCCATCACTCACAACAGGGCTTCGATTGATCTGAGTACACTCGGACTTGCCCCTGCGACGAGACTTTTCGGGCATCGATTCCCCGATCGATTCGTAAGGACCTGATTGCGGAACTACGAGATTCAGCGTCTAATGAGGCTCACTTCACTCCGAACGATCGGAGGAAAGCTCGAACGACGCCCGTGGAGGGTTCGTATCGATTGCGAATCGGCTCAATTGAGGAGGGCACGATGGCAGAGCCCGATGATCCCGAAAACCTGGAAGACGATGGTCTGTTGCATGCCAACGGCATCGACGCCTTGACCGGCAAGCCCATCGAGCCGATCGAGCCGGGCGAGATCCTGAGTCGCGATCCCTCGACTCCGCGCGATCCGTCTGTGCTCGGCCGACTGAGCCAGTACTGGAACGCCTTCACAAAGCGGCTCAAGACCGGCAGCGGGCTACCCGAGGATCTCGTGTCGAAGGCGAACGACCCGGCCGCTGTCGGCTGGGCCGTTGTCTTCTCGTCCGACACACCGGCAGAGATCCGCGATGCAGTCGAGCCCTTGATCGCCCACCGTCGCGATCACACCCGTGTGGAGCCCGACCAGCTCAAGGTCCTGGAAATCGCGCCGGGCACCTCGCTCGACGACTGGCTCAAGAAGATCGGTGCCCACCGTTCCGACGTCGAGCCGACCAGGCTGCCGTACTATGTGATGTTCGTAGGCGGTCCCGCATCGATCCCGTTCGAACACCAGTCTGAGCTCGGCATCGGCTACGCGGTAGGCCGTCTCAGCTTCGACCATCCTGACGATTACCGACGATACGTTGAGAGTGTGATCCGGTACGAGACGGCCGGCACCCCGGTCCATGGCCGGGAGATCGTCTACTGGGGTACCCGCAACCGCGCGGACCGCGCGACCCAGTTGAGCGCCGACTGCCTCGTCAAGCCTCTGATCGAAGGGGACCCGACCGCGGTTCGACCCGTCGACAAGCAGCCGATCTCCGAGGTCCGCGGCTTCCGATCGCGGTTTCACCTCGGGGCGTCGGCCACCCGTGCCAATCTCCTGGAGTGCCTCCACGGCGGCGACCCGTCGGCCAGGCCCGCATTCCTCTTCACCGCATCGCACGGCCTGGGCTTTCCCAAGGGCCACGAGCACCAGACCGCCCAGCAAGGGGCCCTCCTCTGCCAGGACTGGCCGGGAGTGGGGACCCGGCCCGATCCCTCGCATTGCCTGACGGCCGCCGATCTCGACGACGATGCCCGCGTCCATGGACTGATCGCATTCCTCTTCGCCTGCTACGGCGCCGGCACTCCGGCCTCCGACCATTTCCTGGCCGACCGCTCGAAAGCCGCCGTGCCTATCGCCGACTCCCCGTTCGTCGCGGCACTGCCGAAGCGGCTCCTGGCGCACCCGGGCGGCGGTGCACTGGCGGTCATCGGTCACGTCGAGCGTGCCTGGGGATACTCGATCCGCCCGGCCGGCCTGGGCAGCCGGCTGCTACCCTTCCGCAACCTGATTGGCAAGGTCCTGGGCGGCAATCCCGTCGGTTTCGCGACCAAGGATTTCGGCGACCGTTATGCCAACGCGTCGACGCGACTCCTCAATCTCATCAGTGGGACCAATCCCGCCGCGAAGCCCCGCGATTCCGAGATGGCGGCCCTCTGGGTCGAACGCAACGACGCCCAGAATTACATCCTCCTCGGCGATCCCGCCGTCCGGCTACGCGTTGAAGCAATGTCCTGAAACCCCGTCGCACAGGCGGACCCTCGCATTCTCCTCGCGAGAATCGGCTCGGGACCTGTGCCGCAATCGTCCGTCACGATGAGGTGCCACCATGTCGCGTCCCATGAGTCCGGAGATTGAGCAGCAGAATCGCAAGATCCGCGCTTTGATGTCCAGGATCAACGATCCTGCGGCGGGGGATCCTCTCGATATGCTGGTCAGAGAGCTCGCCGAGGCGAGGTGTCGCCTCGCCGAGATCACCAGGAGCGCGCCACCCAGCGCGGCCAAGTCCGCGGAGCCGTCGAAGAAGCCCATCGGTGCCATGCTCGGCCCCGAGACGACCGGCCTCCAGGTCGACACCGCCATCAAGCTCCGGCCCGTACCGACCGGCATCTATAACCTGCTCGACCCCGGGATCGACCCCCTCCTGACCGTGACCATCACCAACCTGACCAACGACCCGCGCCGACTTCGCGTCACCGCCTTCATCGAGGGCCTCTCGGCCCGGGAGATCAAGACGTTCGAATTCAAGCGGAGCGAAGTCAAGCAGCCGCGAACGGTCAACCTGCGCCCGACCCTGTTGCCCGTCCAGGCCCGCCGTATCACGGAGATTCAGTGCGCGACGCTCCACGTCAAAGTCGATATTTTCGGCTCAACGATGAATTCGCAGACGAGGCAGGATACCTGGTCGAACCTGGTCGAGTCGCACGATACCCATAGCATCATCCTCCTCTCGCGCAACTCCGGCTTCAATGCCGTGGAGGACCCGGAAACCGGCACACGGAGGGACCTCACCCGGTATTACGGTGCCTGGGTCACGCCGAATGCCGAATCGGTCCAGGCGTTCGTCCGACGCGCGGCGGACCGGGTCCCCGACCGCCGGATCGCCGGCTATCAGGGGCGGCCGAACCCGGAGACTACGGCCGCACAGGTCCGCGCATTGTTCGAGACGCTCAAGGAGGCGAATATCCGTTACGTCGAGTCGGTGATCGACTTCGGCGCCGCACCCGGCCAGTTCACGCAACGGACGCGACTGCCACGCGAATCGCTGCGTCACAAGAGCGCCAACTGCGTCGACGGCACCGTGCTGATGGCCAGCCTGCTGGAGGCGGCCTCGCTTCAGCCGGCGATCGTGCTCGTGCCCGGCCATGCCTTCGTCGCCTGGGAGACCTGGGAAGGCTCCGACGAGTGGGATTACCTCGAGACCACCATGATCTCGTCCCACGACTTCGAGGCCGCCCGCCTGCGTGCCCGTTCGCTTTACGAACGTTACGCCGCGGAAGACCTCCCGACCGACGACGGCCCGCTCCTCCGCGTGCTCAAGCTCAGCGAATTGCGGGCTCAAGGGATCTGGCCAATGGAATAAGCCGAGAGTCGCCAAGGGATCGGTCGCGAATTACGATTTGTTCATTGCCTAATCGTGACCGCAAAGATAACGACCTCCGATCGATCCGCAATCTGGAATCTGCAATCTGGAATTCCCTGGCCACATCCCACGAACCTTATCCCGATCCGCCGTCCCTTTCAACCGGATTGCGATGCTCCCAGGACGGCCGACCAGACGGCGTGACCCACCTCGGGGTGGGCGAAGTCGCTGTGGGCCCCCACGAACATCCCCTGGTCCTCGGCGATCACATGGCTCGAGTCGAGGTTATACACCTGGCCCGGCTGGAAATCGTACGGGTCCGAGATCGCCTTGAGCGAGTCGAAGTGAGCGCGCTCATCGAGTCCGCACAGGCCGAAACTCCCGACGGCGCCGTATTTCGGCAGCGCGTCGTGATAATTCACCTGCTGCTTCACTCCCGCGGCAAGCGGATACCATCGGCCGACGGCCACGTCGTGCTCGGATTGGGTCGTGACGATCGGGCCGCGCACTCGCCCCTCGCGAAGGATCGGGTAGAAGTAGCCGGCATGGCCCGGTGCGGTGGGGATCTCGGGGCAGTAGGACCAGAGCGAGAGCGCGCCCTGGATCAGGAGAAGAGTGTCGATCGGTCGAGGGAGCGAACTCCGCCCACCGGGACCGGCCACGATCGACGAGACGACGACGCAACCGAAGCTATGCCCCATCAGATGGAACCGGACGTTCGGACCCGCCGCCTCCATGAGCGACTTCACCAGGTCGTGCCCACCGTGTTCGCCGAATTTGTTGGCGCGCGCCTTCATCTTCCAGAACGAGAGGGTCCGAGGCAGCGCAAGCAAGCCGCCGAGCCCGAACCCGGCGAAGTTCACGGCGTCCTCCTCCTGCACGACGGAGTAAACGGCCTCGGGATCGAACGAGTCGCGGTCGGCGTCGGGCTCGGCCGCCTCGCCGCCGGAGCCCATCCCCGATTCGCGGTCGAGCACCTCACAGGCGGCGATCACATCAGGCGGGAGCTGATCCGGGGCAACATCATCGATCGCCCGCGCGAAGATGACGCGAAGGGCCTCGCGAGCGGCCGGAGTATCGGCGATTCTCTGGGCGTAGGCGTCGATCATCGACTCGACCTCGGCATCGAGATCGACCGGCGGCGCGTCGACGTCGTCCACCTCGGCCATCCCGGCGGCAAACGAACCCCCCCCGGCCCCGAGGGCCTCGTCGCCGAATGCCAGGCTCGGCCAGTGGACCCCGATCATCAGCGGGCGAAATGCTCCGCCTCGCGCCGCGTTGATCCGTTCGATGTCCGCCGAGCAGCCGGCCATCGCGGCGATCCATCGGTTGTATTGTTTACGAGCCGCGGGCACATCGCCCTGCCATCCGTGACTGAACACGAAGACGTCGGTGATCGGCTCCTTCTTCAGCTCGCCGACGGCCTCCTCGCTGGCCAACCCCCCGGCCTCGGGTCGCTCGCGACCCTCGGCATCGAACGTGATCAGGTGATATTTCAGCTCTGTACCCGGGACGTCTTCGAGTGGCATCGGTGATTTCCCACAAGTCAGTTTACGCTGAAGATTTCGTGATTCGATCTCGATCATCGAAACCGAGAGAACGACCGGAAGCAAGAGAAAAAATTTCGGAACGGACTCGCGATTCGAACACCGGACAAGATAACCGGATAAAATCGATGTTGCTCCTGCACGCGATCTCCAGTTCTCCGGGCCAAGTATTGGGGTACATGCCATGAATCAGATCGTCTGCCAGTTCTCGAATCGCGAGGGCCAGGTCGAGCTGATCTGGTCGTCGGGCGGTGGCTTCTTCCGACCCTATTCGGTCGCCGGGGCCCAGCTCGCTGAGCTTCGCGAGTCCACGCGATCGGTCCGCAAAGCCCTGGGTGAGGTGGTCTACGCACAAAACCAGGCCGGCGACGCACCAATCCCCGGAGAACCCGCCTATGCGATGGCCGAGGCCGGTTTCCGGCTCTACAACTACCTGCTGCCCTCCGAGGACGAAACCGCCCGCAAGATACGCAAATGGCTTGAAGACCTGCGGAAGCAAGATAGCCTGAATAACCTGGAGATCGTCGTCGAGGAGCAGGCGGCCGACCCGCTCCAATTCGTCTCGATCCCCTGGAACCTGGTCTACGACGAGCGGCCGGCCAAGCACAAGCCCGCCTTCACGTCGGGCAAGGGCGCCGAGCGTTGGCGGCCTTTCTGGTCGATCCGCTACAACCTGACGAGCGGTCGCCGCGTCGAACCCCTGAAGCGGATGCCGGTCTGGACCGAACCGCGCGTCATCATGGTCGTCGACCCGGACGTCCACGAGCACCTGGAAGACGCGCAGAAGGCGAACCTCGCGGCATTCCTGGACGAGACCGGCCTGACTGTGGCGAACTCCTTGGAGGAGCTCGAGGTGGCGCTCGAGGAGGGCTACCCGCGGCTCCTTTACTGGCTGGGGCACGCGAATCCGGAATACCTCCAGCTCGGGCAGGAGCGGATCGCCCCCAGCGACCTCCGCAACCTGCTCCGGTCGTTCGACGACCGCGAGCGGCCCGAAGGCATGCTGGCCTTCCTCAATTGCTGCCAGACGGCCGAGGCCGGCCAGGGCGGCTCGTTCCTGGATGTGCTGCACAGCTTCGGCTTCACCGGGGCGATCGCGACCGAACAGCAGACGATCGATACGTTCGCCAACACGATCGGCCTCTCGTTCCTCCGAGGATTCCTCCAGGAGGGCAAGCCGATCGGCGAGCTCATGCACGGCCTCCGGCTCTCGATGGCCCCGCTGGGGCTGCTCTACGGCGCCCATTGCCCGGCGGAGATCCGTGTGAAGGTCGAAGGAGAGAGTTCCGCCACCGCACAGCCCGCGATCCAGGAGGTCGGCCGCGTCGGAGGTGTCGCGCTCCAGGCGCCGGGCCGACAGCGGGTGGGCACGGCGGTCGCGTCGCCGCTCGTACTGCCCGATCAGCCGTATCGATCGCTCGGGTACTACGACCGGGCCGACCGCGCCCTGTTCACCGGACGGGACATCGACATCGTCCGCTTCGCCGCCAGACTCGATCGACGCGACACCCGGATCCTCATCCTCCACGGCGAGAGCGGCCTGGGCAAGTCCTCATTCCTCCGCGCCGGCGTGATCCCCTACCTGGAAGAACATTGCGCCGGCTACCGCTTCCTCCGCAGGGCCGACGATTCCATCGCGATCATCCCGGTCTCCACCGACCCGATCGGACAGATCGCCCAGACACTCCTCGACATCAGCGAGCGGCGGCTGGAATATCAGACGCCGGTCGGCGAGCCGATCAAGATCAACCTGCGCAAAGTGATCGAGAAGACCCTGGGCGAGACCCCGGACTTCGCGACCCTGCGCTCCGCCCTGGCCGAGGATGCCAACTTCTTCCCGACACTCCTGAAGCAGATGGCCGCGAAATTGCCGCATGCCCTGGTCCTGATCATCGACCAGGGCGAGGAACTCTTCACCCTCGCGCGCTCTCCGACCGAGATCGCCGTCCGCGACCACACCCTGAAGATGCTCCAGCGCCTGGTCGATATCCAGGCCGATGTCAAGCTGATCATCTCGCTCCGCACCGAGTACATCGGCCGGCTACTCGACCACCTGCGCGCCGGTCGTCGCGATCACTTGCTCGGCGTCAGGGACGACCTGCTGCGCGACTTCTCCTTGGAGGCCATGATCGCGGCCATCGAGCGCCCGACCTCGGAAGAGCCGATCGCGGAAGGACAGCCCTCACCACGGCAAAAGTATGGATTCCGATTCGCCGAAGGCGTCGCCGCCAGGATCGCCAATGATGGCCTAGACTTGAGAAGCGAGCACCAGGACAGCATCCTGCCGCTGATCCAGGTGATCTGCACCCAGCTTTACGAGCGTAAGAAGTCACAACCGGGCTCCGACGGCGTCATCACGATGGAGGACCTGGAATCGATCCGAGGTGTGGAAGGCGGCCTGAAGTCGTTCGCCGAGGATTCCCTCGTCCGATCGCTACGTCTCGACCCGCCCGATCGATTGGCCTTCAAGTCACTCTACACCCGGCTCTATAGCCGGCAGGTCGACGGCACGCTGACGACCTGGTTGGCTCCGCGAGATTCCCTCGAGAGTTCATGGGCCGGATCCAAGCCGTTCGCCGAGGTGGTTGAAGCGGCCGTGGCGGCGCGCATCCTGCGCGAGGACCACCTCCGCGTCGAGGGTGCCGAACCGCGCCCGTATATCCGCCTGGGGCACGACGCCCTGGCCAAGGTCGCCGCGGCCTGGCAGGCGGAGCTCGACGAGGAACGCCGTCTTCAGCAAGAGAGGGCACAGGTCGAAATGGAACGCAAGAAACGCCGCGAACAAATCCGGAAACTGCTGGTCGGCATCACCGCCGCCGCGGCCCTCGCCGTCCTGTTCGGAGCCACGGCGCTCTGGGCCAGGCATCAGCAGACCCTCGCCGTCCGCAGCAAGACCCAGGCCCAGGAGAGCCTGCAAGTCGCCTGTCAGGGCCTCGATGACCTCCTGACCGAGGTCGCCGATGTCGACCTGGCCGAGATCCCCCAGATGCAATCCGTCCGGAAATTGCTGCTTCAGAAGGCCAGGGATGGGTACGAGAACCTCCGGCTTCGATCGGAATCCGAGCGCGACCCCGAGTTGCAATGGGTTAGCGCCAGGGCTTCGGCACGCATGGGCGACATCCTGGAAATGCTCGGCGAAGACGATCAGGCCGAGCCGAGCTATCGCGAAGCAATCCGGCTCCTGACCGGACTCGAAGAAGAGAAACCTGGGTTCCTCCCCTTCCGCCGGGACCTGGTCCGGTCCTATGTCGGCCTGGCGAACCTCCAGAAGAAATACGACCGACTCGCCGAGGCGAGGTCCAACCTGCTCGCCGCCGACGCCCTGCGACAACCGCTCGAAGCGACCCAGGACGCTGTCGATCGCAAGCTCCTGGCCGAGATCGATTATCGGACGGGCGTCCTCCTGGCGCGGGAGACGGAGCTGCGGGGCTCGCCTCCCTCGGCAAGTTCCGCCGCCGGCCAGGCTAGCCAGGCGGCCTATGAGAAGGCGATCCGAACCCAGGAATCCTTGTTCCAGGAAAGCCGGAATGGGGTCGAGCAAGCGGCGAAACTGGGGCGTTACCTGAATAACATGGGAAAACTCCAACTCGCCGATCACCAGTGGGAACCGGCCGCGAAAACGTTCCTTCGAGTGCTCGAAACGGTCCCGGAGGACGTTCGCACACCCGGCTCACGCTGGCAGCGTGCTCGTGCCCTCTACAACCTCGGCGCACTCCCCTGGACGAAGGCGATCGAGACGAAGGAGGTCGTGAGCAAGGAGAGTGGCGATGCGGGCATCGTGAGGATGCTAGAGGCCGAAAAGTCGTTCAAGGACCTGACCGACGATTTCCCGGAGATTCCCCAGTATCAGGCGGAGCTCGCCTCGGTCTCCTCCACGGTCGGCTGGCTCAAACGGGACGCCTCCAGTCTGTCCAGGATCGAGCACGCCTTGGCGCAATCCAAACAACTCGTGCAACAAAACCCGAATCGACTCGATTACCGGATGCTCTACTCCGGCGTGGGCCGCAGACTGTCCGATTTCCTCAAGAAGGCGAATCCTGCCAGGGCGGAAACACTCTGTCGCGAAGACATCCGCCAGTTGGAGATTTTGGCGAACAGCTCTTCCCCTGCACCCGAATCCGTGACCGCGGCCCTCGGCAGCGACTACAAGAAGCTCTCGGAGATCCTCAGCGACAAGAACGAACTGAATGAGGCACGCGGCGAAATCGAAAAAGCGATCGCCAGTTATGAATCCCTGCTGAAAGCAAGTCCGGATAGCCCCAAGTACCGGATACGGCTCTATGAATTCTTTGTCGGCCTCTCCCGCATCCTGATGGCGTCGAACGAGATCGAGGGTACAGCCAGGGTCGCCGACGAACTTCAGCGTGTCTGGCCCGACCAATTCGAGACGCTCAAGAGTAGGGCCTACCTCTTGGCGTGGTGCTATGGCGCGTCGAAAGAGCAAGTTCCCGAATATGGCGCCCGGGCCGTGAACGTGCTCCGCGAGGCCGTGGCGAAGAATATGATTCACAACCCGAAGGACCTCGACGCCAAGATATTCCTTCCTCTCAAAGAACGGGAAGACTTCCGACGGCTCCGCGACTCCCTGAAGCCGCCGGTCGCCGGTTGATCTCCGACACTAGTGGGCTGTCAACCGTCGATTGATAGGTTGGAGTACCGCCTTTAGGCGGAGAGGACCGGCTGAAGCCGGGACTCCAACTTCTCAAATCACGATTGACAAGGCACTTGCATGTGCCCCAACTCTCGTTCAACGCCGGCGCCGACGCCGCGCGTCTCCGGCGATATCGGTCGTCGAACCAGCAGACGCACCTCCGGAGGCCGGACTCCCTCCTCAATCTCCGCCGTCGTGCTCCCTCGGAAAGTGAAAACCCCACCTGAGGAAGCCAGGGCGGGGACCCTTTTCGGTGAACACCACCGGTTCTGATGCGGCTCGAGAGAGTAGCCAGCGCGATGAACCGATCCGACGATCGGTGATCCTCACTCCCCCCACTTCGGTGCGTGCGCCATGGTCGGCTGCGCGCAGATTCCAATTTTTTCGGATTTTCTATCTGCTTTTGCAGTCAAGGGTTCGGGAGATAATCGGCCCGAATCCGCGATAGGTGCATTCATGAAATTGCAAAGTGGCGCCATTCTAACAGTATGCGATTCGTGCATCATCGATTCCCGACAAAGTGGGGACCATGACAATCTGTTCGTCTGAATATCAATCGGACGAGTCGGATCACCAGCGGCCGTGAGTGACGACAATAGGAGTCTTGCCGCCGGCGACCCGCCGCGTCCCGACCGTTCGGGAACGCAACGCCAACTCCCGACCATCCCCGAAGATCGGGAAGGGCGACCCGTCGAAATGTTGCACAGGAGTGCAAACCAGCGCAACGCCTGTGGTGCCATTTCCCATCAAAATGCGGGCTCCCGACCCTTGCAAATGGCACAACGCAATCCTCATTTCCTCATTGGCCCCACCCCGGACGTCCGGCCGGCGATCAGCACGTGCTCTACTGGCAAAGCGCTGAGATCGAACCGAACGCGACCGAGGATCTCGCGAAGAGCCAACCACGAGTGCACGTCGTCTCAGATCCGGTTTCTCGACCGGTCGTCAGCATTCCGATCATGAATTGCACAATTTGGGAATTCTAGGTAAAATAGTTAAGTGAGACGGATCATCTGCCTCTTGGGGACAATTCAGGGGTGCGGAGGACCGTATCTTGCGGTTTTCTGAGGTGATAGGCTAACCGGCCCGATCGTTAGCATGACCGAGTGGATATCCATGGCGACCCTGCGTGAGAGTCGCAAGAATCCTTCTTCCAAGCCGTCCTTGCGGTCGATGGGCTCTCTCCGATCGCCTGAAAATGTCGTCGATTACGTAGGATTATCCCATCGGACAATCGCACCGGTATGGCTCCTAGAGCTCATACTATCAAGGACTTACGTCATATCGGCGGACTGCGTTCATGAAACGGTAGCACATTCCATCTATGCAAGCCACCAATCGTGAGTGCTATAATCTCAGCCGGAGTTGAAGCGCGAAGATGCCGCACTCCGAGCCGCACGAAACCTGAATGCTCGATCTCCTGACTTTCCCAGGGGTCACGATGATGAATCCGTTCAAGAAAGTGACGCGACATCGACGATTGCGTGACCGTAGGGCCTCGATCGACCTGGGCGTCGAACGGTTCGAGGAGCGCTTTCTGCTCTCGACCTTCACGGTGACGAACACCCTCGATAACCCGTACACCGGCTCGCTGCGCTGGGCCGTCCAGCAGGCGGATGCGGCCTCGAGCCCGAGCATCATCGATTTCAGCCTGGGCAGCTCACCGGCGGTCATCACGCTCTCGCTGGGGCAGCTTGAACTGAGCAACAGCGCGGATTCGGTCACGATCGAGGGGCCGGGTGCGACCCAGTTGAGCATCAGCGGCGGCGGGACGAGCCGGGTCTTCTTCGTTGATAGCGGCGTGACGGCCACCCTCAGCGGCCTGACCATCACGGGCGGCTCGATCAGCGGCGGGAGCGGCGGCGGCCTGTACAACGACAACGGCACGACCACGCTGGACAACTGCACCGTCAGCAGTAACACCTCCAGCGGGGGCGGTGGCTTGTTCAACAACCGCTATGGGACGACAACGCTGGACAACTGCACCGTCTCCAGCAACGTCGCCGACAACGGCGGCGGGATGTACATCTATTACACTTCCACGGTCACGCTGAACAACTCCACCTTCTCCAATAACACGGCCCATTCAGACGGCGGCGGTTTCTATGCTGACGTAGGCGCCAAAGCCATAGTGACCAACAGTATCTTCAGCGACAACACCGCGACGGCCGGCGGCGGCATAGCTCTCAACGGGACCGACAGCTCGGCCACGCTGACCGAATGCACCATCAGCGGCAACTCCGTCAGCGGCAAGGGCGGCGGCCTCTACACCTCCGGCAACGGCAGCTCGGCGACCCTGATCGACACCACCGCCAGCGGAAACACGGCCTCCACCGGCGGCGGCGGATTGGTCAACATGCTTGGCACGACCACCCTGACCGACTCCACCGTCAGCGGAAACTCCGTGCCCACCGGCGACGGCGGCGGAGTCTACAACGACGGTGGCACGACCACCCTGACCGACTCCACCGTCAGCGGAAACTCCGCCGACACCTCCTCCGCGGGCGGCGGCGTTTTCAATGACAGTGGCACGCTCATCCTGACCAACTCCACCGTCAGCGGAAACTCCTCCCAACTTGACGGCGGCGGCTTGGCATTCCAAGCCGGCACCACGGATACGCTCACCAACTGCACCGTCTATGGTAACTCCGCCATCAATGGTGGTGGCATGTACAACGTCGGCGGCACGGCCACCTGGATTAACTGCACCGTCAGCAGTAACACCGCGACTAACGGCGGCGGCCTGTACAGCAGGACTGGCAATACGATACTCGGTAACACCATCGTCGCCGGCAACACGGGTAGTACGGGCCCGGACGTCCATGGCAGCAACTTGACTTCCAAGGGCAACGACCTGATCGGAAAAACCGACGGGAGTTCCGGCTGGGTCTCTTCCGACCTGACCGGCAGCATCGCGAGTCCACTCAACCCCAGGCTGGGGACCTTGACCAATAACGGCGGACCGACTCAGACCATGGCCCTGCTGGCCGGCAGCCCGGCCATCGACGCGGGAGCCAACTCGCTCGCCGGAGAAACCGTACCGACCAGCGACGAGCGCGGCGCCCTCAGGGGACCATCGGGGATCAATGCGGGTACGAAGGTCGATATCGGTGCCTACGAGGCCAGCTCGTCGTACGTGGTCACGACCACCGTCGACTCGACCGATGTCGGCACGCTCCGCACCGCGATCGCGTGGGCCAATTCTAGCACCAACACCAACCCGGCCAATATCGCCAGCCCGGCGCCCAATACGATCGATTTCGACATCTCATCCGGCCCATTCACGATCGCACCAACGGCCGCCTTACCCACGATCACCCAGCAGGTCTTGATCGATGGGACGTCCCAGCCCGGTTACTCCGGGACGCCGATCGTCGAGATCAACGGCCCCGGTAATGTCGGCAGTCCGCTCCCCGGCCTGACCTTGAGCACCGGCTCCGAGGGGAGTACGATCCGGGGCCTGACCATCGGCGGATTCTTCGCCACGGGTGGCATCGAGATCGACTCGAACAACAACGTGATCTCGGGAGACGACATCGGAACGGATCCCGCGGGAGACAATCTCGCCAACAACGTCGGCATCTCCATCACCGGCGATGGCAATACGATCGGGGGCACGACCGCCGCCGCGAACGTCATCGGGCTCAACAACAGCTACGGCGTGGATCTCGAAAACCCCGCCGCTAGCAACCTGATCGAAGGGAATCTCATCGGTACGGACGCCGCCGGGAGGAACCTCGGAAACGGCTTCGATGTCCTCGTTAACAGCGGGAACAATACGATCGGCGGCACGTCTGCCGCTGCTGCGAATACGATCGGATTCAGCACCCAGTATGGGTTGCAGATAACCACTCCCAGCCTGGTCGAAGGGAACTTCATCGGCACCAACCCCTCCGGGCAAGACCTGGCAAACACTTACGGCATCCGAGTCTACGGCTCGGACAGCACCATAGGCGGCTCATCCGGGGGCGGCAACGTCATCGGCTTCAGCAGCCAGGCGGGCGTGGATATCGAGGGAGCCAGTATTCTGGTCGAAGGGAACTTCATCGGCACCAACCCCTCCGGAGCCAATCTGGGCAACTCCATCGACATCTCCGTCTCGGGCATCGGCAATACGATCGGTGGCACGCTGGCTGGTAATGCCTCAGCCAATGTCATCGGCTTCAGCAGCGTCGGAATCGCGATCGACTCCTCCGCCGGGGAAGAACTGGTCGAAGGGAACTTCATCGGCACCGACGCCTCCGGCCAGGACCTCGCCAATTCGGAAGGCGTGGACATCAACTCATCGAGCGACAACCTGATCGGAGGCACGGTCTCGGGTGCGCCGAACACGATCGCGGACAACACCGGGCCCGGAATCAGCGTGGAAAATGGCTCGGAGAATGGCATCCGCCAGAACCTGATCTATAACAATACTCTGGCGATCGTCGAGACCGGGGGCGCCAACAACAATCAAGGCGCTCCCACCATCCTGGCCGTTGCCTCGGTCCCGAACCTGACCACCATCGACTACACCGTGAACGGCATCCTGGGCCAGACGTATGACCTGGATTTCTTCGCCAGCAGCACCCTGGGAGGCCCCGCCGCCCAGTACGTGGGAAGTACCGAGGTCTTCTTGAATTCCTCGGCGAACCAGAGTTTCACGGCCACATTCAACTTATCCACAGCCCTACTGAGCACTCAGGCGGTCACGGCGACGGCGACCGGTCAAGGCGAGGACACCTCGCCGTTCGCGGCCACAGCCGTGACTCCCGCCTCGCCCTTCGTCGTGACGAACACGACCGACAACCAGCAGGGCTCGGAAGTCGGCTCGCTCCGGCAGGCCATCCTCGACGCCAACAACAACCCGCCGAGTTCGGGGACGGACGACATCACGTTCGCCATCCCTGGCGGCGGCCCGTTCACGATCAATCCCTCCACTGCGTTTCCGACGATCGCGGTCCCGGTGACCCTCGACGGGACCAGTCAGAGCGGATACGCGGGGACACCGATCATCGAGATCCAGGGCGTCTCCTCTCCCTCCGTCGGCATAGACCTCGGCTCCGGCTCCGACGGCAGCACGATCGAGGGCCTGGATCTCTCCAATTTCATCGTGGCCATTCAAGTCGACTCGTACGCGGATGTGATCTCCGGCGACATCGGGAGTGGCCTCGGAGAAGACCTGATTGTCAATGGTGGCTCGAGCACGATCGGCGGGACGATCGCTGCCGCTGCCAACGTCTTCGAATCCAGCAGCGGACCGGGCGTGGCGATCAACGGCCCCCGGAATCTCCTCGAAGGGAACTTCATCGGCACCGATGCCGCCGGAGACAACCTCGGTAACTTCATCGGGGCGACACTCGGCGGAGTGAACAACACGATCGGCGGAACGATTGCCGCCGCCGCCAACGTCTTCGGCTTCAACACCTTCGCGGCGATCGCGGTGAACGCCGCCGCGGGCAGCCTGATCGAGGGGAACTTCATCGGGACGAACGCCGCCGGGGCCAACCTTGGAAACGCGGCAGGCGTACTTCTCGACTCCTCGGGCATCACGCTCGGCGGAACGGTACCGGGCGCGGCCAACACGATCGCGGATAACACCGGTAAGGCGGTGGAAGTCTCTACCGGTAACTTCGGCGATGCCATCCGTCAGAACCTGATCTATGGCAATGGTTCGGCCATCGTCCTCGACTCGGGAGCCAATAATGGTCAGGTCGCACCCAGAATCGTAGCCGTCGCCTCGGTCCCCAACCTGACGACGATCGATTACAGTGTCACCGGCTCTGTAGGCCAGACTTACTCGGTCGAGTTCTTCGCCAGCGGCACCTCGGGCAGTCCCGCGGCCCAGTACCTGGGCACCACGACCGTCACTTTGAGCTCAGGGAACCAGGGTTTCACGGCGACGTTCGATCTCCCCACGGCGCTGCTGAGCACCCAGGCGGTGACTGCGACCGTGACCGATGCCAACGGAAACACCTCGTCATTCGCGGCGACCGTGACGCCCGCCTCTCCGTTCGTCGTGACCAATACCAGCGACGAGGTCCCGGGCCAGGAAGTCGGTTCGCTCCGCCAGGCCATCCTCGACGCCAATGATGATCCCCCAACAACCGGCCATACGGACGATATCACGTTTGCTATCCCGACCGGCCCACTCACGATCACCCCTACTGTCGTGCTCCCGACGATCACGGTCCCCGTGACGGTCGATGGGACCTCGCAGCCGGGCGTCGTCCTCGATGGCGCCGGCGGATTGTTTGATGGCCTGATCCTCGGGACGGGCTCGAATGGTAGCACGATCCAGGGACTGGATATCGACGGTTTCTCTTCGGGTTCCGGCCTCGATATCGAGTCGAACAGCAACGTCATCACAGGAAACCTCATCGGCACCGACCAGGCCCACGACAATCTCGGCGACTCGGCAGGCATTCTCGTCTCGGGCAAGAACAATACGATCGGCGGCACGACGTCCGATGGCAATACGATCGGATTCAGCATCGCGGCCGGCATCCGGATCTCCGGCTCAAGTGCCTCGAGCAATGTCGTCGAAGGCAACTTCCTCGGGACCGATCCGGCCGGTGACAACCTGGCCAACGCCGAGGGCGTGCAGGTCTTCGAATCGGCGTCCAACACCATCGGAGGCACGGCAACCGGAGCGGGCAACACGATTGGCTTCAACACGATCGATGGAATCGCGGTCCTCTCCGGCGCGAACAACGACGTCCGCGAGAATACCTACACGGGTACGAATGGCACCTCCACCCTACCGAGCCTGGCCGCGAATGACGTCGGAATCGGGCCAGGGGCGAACAATAATCAACCCGCCCCGACCCTGATCTCCGCCTCCCTGAGCGGCGGCACGCTGGCCCTCTCGCTCACCGACAACGTGACGAACGTGTCCAACGGATCCACGGTGATCCTCGATCTCTACGCGCTCAGCTCCAGCCCCTTGCAGCGGACCTTCCTCGGCTCGGTCAACTCGATCACCGGGGTGCTTCCTCAGAACATCTCGATCGCCGTCTCCGGCGTGTCCGAAGGCGGCGAGCTCGTCGCGACGGCCACCGTGGCCGGCAATGGCACCTCGGCCTTCTCGGCCCCGGTCACGGTCGCCGCGCCCACGGTCGTCACCAATACCAACGACAGCGGCCCCGGATCGCTCCGCGCAGCGATTGCCGGCGCTGTTTCCGGGGATACAATCACGTTCGACATCACGACCGGGGCCGCCCCGTATGTTATCGACCTGGCCTCGTCCCTCTCGATCACGGTCCCGCTGACGATCGACGGCACGAGCCAACCGGGTTACGCGAATACCCCGATCGTCGAGATCGATGGCGGCGGCCAGTCGTTGGACGGCCTGATCCTAACAACCGGCTCAGGGGGGAGTACGATCAAAGGACTGGATATCGCCGACTTCGGCGATTCGGGCATCCATATCGAGTCGAGCGGCAATCTCATCGTGGGAGACTTCGTCGGGACCAGCCCGACCGTGACGGCGGCCGGACCCGGGAATGCCACGGGTATCCTGATCGACGACGCCTCGGGCAACACCATCGGAGGAACCACCTCGGCCGCAACCAATGTCATCGGCTTCAACGATTCGACGGGGATCTGGATCGAGGGCGCGTCGGGAACCGGAAACCTGGTCGAAGGAAACCTCATCGGCACCGACGCCGCCGGAGACAACCTCGGAAACTTCGTCGGCATCACCATCAATAGCTCGGGCAATACAATCGGTGGGACCACGGCTTCCGCCGCCAACGTCGTCGGCAATTCTCCATCCGGAGAGGGGATCTACATCCAGGGCACTTCGGCGAATGGCAACCTCGTCGAAGGGAATGACTTCGGAACCAACGCGGCAGGACAGGATCTTCACAGCGACTTCGGCGTCCTGATCGACACGGGGAGCACGAATACGATCGGCGGCACGGTCGCTAGTGCCGCCAACGTATTCGGGTTCAACTCGAAGGGAGTCGGGCTGTGGGGGCAAGAGAACCTCGTCGAAGGGAACTTCATCGGAACCGACGCCGCGGGTCGGGACCTCGGCAATACCAACGGTGTGATCCTTGCCAACAACGCGGACAGTAACACCATCGGTGGCACGATCGTCGGCGCGGCGAACACGATCGCGGATAACACCGGTGATGGGGTGAACGTCATCACCGGGACTGGCAACGCGATCCGCCAGAACCTGATCTACGGTAACACGGCGGCCATCGTGGCGGACTCGGGCTCCAACGACAATCAGCCCCCGCCGACCATCCTGGCCGTCGCCTCGGTACCCAACCTGACCACCATCGACTTCCAGGTTGTGACCGGTTCCGTCGCCGGAATCGGCAACTACACCATCGACTTCTTCGCCAGTAGCGGCTCGGATGGCCCCGCGGCCGTGTTCCTGGGAAGCTGGGTCGTCGACCTCACCCAGGCTGGAACGAAGATGGACACGGCAACATTCGATCTGAGCTCGCCGTTGCAGAGTAGTCAGGCGGTGACGGCGACGGTGACCGGGCCCGACGGCAGCACGTCGCCATTCGCGGCGGCTGTAACTTCCGCATCCCCGTTCCTGGTGACGAATACGAGCGATCAAGTGCCGGGCCAGGAAGTCGGCTCACTCCGACAGGCCATCCTCGACGCCTCCCACAGCACGCCGACCGGCCCGACCTTCCCCATCACATTCGACATCCCAGGATCCGCCCCGGATGTGATCCAGTTGACATCCTCGCTGACCATTTCCGTCCCCGTGACGATCGACGGTATGAGCCAGCCAGGGTACTTTCCCAACGATCGGCCGGTGATCGAGCTCGAGAGCGTCCCCAACCAGTCTTTCGACGGCCTGATCCTGGCCTCCGGCTCCGGCAATAGCACCATCGACGGACTGGACATCGCCGGTTTCGGCGGCGCGGGCATCCACGTCGAATCGGCCGGCAACCTCATCGAGGATAATCTCCTGGGTACGGACCCGACCGGGACGGCAGCCGGTCCCGGGAACGCGATCGGTATCCAGGTCGACAACGTCTCCGGCAACACGATCGGCGGCACGTCCCCGGCCGCCGCCAACGTTATCGGCTTCAATACGTCAGCCGGCGTTTCGATAACCGGGAGCGCGGCCCCGGGCAATCTGGTCGAGGGGAACTTCATCGGGACCAATGCCTCGGGCGCCCACCTGGGTAATGCCCTGGGAATCGTGATCGGCAACACCGCGATGGGAAACACCATCGGTGGCACGATCACCGGCGCGGCGAATACCATCGCCTTCAACACCGGCGACGCGGTGCAGGTCGCCTCGGGCTCCGACAATGCCATCCGTCAGAATGTGATCTATGGCAACGGCTCGGCGATCGAGGTGGACTCCGGTGCCAACGACAATCAAGCCCCGCCCTCCATCCAGTCCGTCCTCTCGGTACCCAACCTGACAACCATTGACTTCCAGGTCTCGACCAGCGCCGCCGGCCCCGGCAACTACACGGTGGAGTTCTTCGCCAGCAACAATTTGGGTGGCCCGGCCGCTGTGTTCCTCGGTAGCAAGGTCGTGAGCCTATCCCAGGTCGGCACACAAAGCTTCGTGGAAACTCTGACCCTTCCCACCGCGTTATCGAGCACCCAATCGGTCGCGGCAACAGTGACCGATTTCGACAGCAGCACTTCGCCGTTATCATCGTCCCCCGTATTCCCCGGCTCTCCGTACCTGGTGACCAACGCGCTCGACAATGCGACCGTGCCTGTCATCGGCTCGCTCCGCCAGGCGATCCTCGATGCGAACAGCAACCCATCCTCTTCTGGCACCGACACAATCACGTTCGCCATCCCCGGGACCGGCCCGTTCGTGATCAACCTCTCCGCGCCGCTACCGACGATCAACGTCCCAGTCACGATCGATGGAACCAGCCAGACGGGTTACAAGCCGGTGACGCCGGTCATCGAGATTAATGGCAACGGCCTGCCCGATGATGGTCTCATCCTGGGACCAAACTCCGGGGGCAGTACGATCGAGGGGTTGGATATCGCCGATTTCGGCGGCGCGGGCATCCACATCGAGTCGTCCGGAGACCTCGTCTCGGGTAATATCATCGGCACCGACCCGACCGAGACCGTGCGCGGAGAGGGCAACGTCGTCGGCATGCTCATCGACGACGTCTCAGGCAACACGATCGGCGGCACGACCTCGGCCGCCGCGAATGTCCTCGCGTTCAACACGACGGCCGGTGTGTCGATCTCGGGCACGTCGGCCGCCGACAACGTGGTCGCCGGCAACTGGATCGGCACCGATCCGGCCGGCGACAATCTCGGCAACGGCTCCGGCGTGGTGATCTCCGGCTCCGCAAACAACACGATCGGCGGCACGGCCACCGATGTGAGCCTGAACCCGGTCGCCGGCAACACGATCGGGTCGAACACCGACTCCGGGATCTCGATCCTCTCCGGCACGGGCAATGTGGCGCGAGAGAATACCTACACTGGGGTCAATGGCACCACGACTCTGCCATCCTCGGCCGCTGATGACATCGAGAATGCCACCAACGCCCCGCCGTCCCCCGTCCTGGTCTCCAGCTCACTCGAGGGGACCCAGCTCTTCCTGAGCTTCTCGGACAGCGTGGCCAACAACACGCTGGTCTCGCTTGACGTGTACCAGTATCAGGTCGATGCCAACTCCAACCCGCTTCAGAGGCAATTCCTAGGCACCGTCGACGCGACCGTCTTCGGCGGTTCCGGCAACGCCACGCTCACGGTCTCCGGCATCGCGAACAAAACCGAGCTCCTCGCGACCGCGACCGTCATCCCGACGCCCGCCGCCGCCGGCAATCTCGACAGCGGGACCTCGGACTTCTCGGCCCCGATCTCGGTAATCCCCGCCCTCATCGTCACCACGAATAGCGATGCACTGATCGGAACGAATCAGACGCCGACCCCAGGCTCTCTCCGCGCGGCGATCATGAATGCTAATAACAACAACCAGGCCGCGGCCATCGTCTTTGACATCACGAGCGGCTCAACCGTGATCGCCCTTTCGACGCCCCTGCCGACGATCAACGTCCCGATCACGATCGACGGGACCAGGCAGAACGGTTACGAGCCAGGCGCGCCGATCGTCGAGCTCGACGGCAACGCCACGACCGGTTACGGGCTCAGCCTGGGACCCGGCTCCGGCGGCAGTACGATCGAAGGGCTCGAGATCGTCAACTTCGTCGGTGCTGGGCTCCAGATCGAATCGTCCAGCAATCAGGTGATGAACGACGATTTCGGCGTCAAGCTGGTCGGTGCGAGCGAGGTGGCCGGCCCAGGCAACAACGTGGGCATCTGGATCGATGGCGGAGCGAACAACCTGATCGGCGGGTCGACCGCCACCGCGAACATCATCGGTTCCAATACCTCTGCGGGTGTTTCGATCTCAGGAGTGGCGGCCACTGGCAACCTCGTCGCCGGAAACTTCATCGGCACCGATGCTGGCGGCGACAACATCGCCAACCTCGGCTCCGGCATCGACATCCTCAGCGCGAACAACACGATCGGCGGCACGGCCGCTTCCGCCGCGAACGTCATCGGCTTCAACTCCCTGGCGGGGGTTTCGATTTCCGGTGCGGCGGCCACTGGCAACCTCGTCGCCGGAGACTTCATCGGGACCAATGCCACCGATGACAATCGGGGCAATACCGATGGCGTCGACGTCGGAGACAACGCCTCGAATAATACGATCGGCGGCACAGTCGCCGGTGCGGGCAACGTGATCGCGTTCAATAGCAACGACGGCGTGGACATCCTCTCCGGCCCCGGAAACGCTGTCCGGGAAAACCTCATCTTCAACAACGCCGTGACGCCGATCGTGGTCAACATGGGGACAAACAACAGCCCAGCCGCACCTTACGGCCTGAGCGCCACTTCGATACCCTACGACACCTCGATCAACTTCTCCATCAACGGCACCGACGGCGCGACATACACGATCGACTTCTTCGCCAGTACTGATGCCTACGGCCCGGCGGCAGATTACCTGGGCTCGAAGAATGTCACGCTGACCTCCGGGAATGGCAGCTTCACAGCGACTCTGAAGGATTTGCCCTTCTCGCTCTCGGCCAACCAGGAGGTGACGGCCACGGCCACACTGGCGACCTCGCCGACCGGCGGAGGTACCTCCGCTCTCGCTGTTCCGGGCAAGGTGACCAGCCCTCTCACCGTGACCAGTTTGTCGGACTATCCCGCCGGCTCCGACAGTCCGATCCCGGGCACCCTGAGGTACGCCCTCGCATACGCCAATGGTGACACGACCCTCGACACGATCACTTTCGATATTCCAACCTCTTCGACATATACCATCGACCTGACAGGCCCGTTGATCATCACTCAACCCGTGATCATCGACGGAACGCTCCAGCATGGGCAGACGATCGAGCTCTCCGGCGGTGGCAGCTCGTTCGATGGACTGATACTCGGAGAGGGTTCCAACCGCAGTGCCATAGAGGGACTGGCCTTCGTCGACTTCGACGGCGCGGGCATCGACGTCGAGTCCAGCAATAACACGATCGTCGGCAACGAGATCGGGACGATGGTCAACAGCGCAACGGGTGTCGGCTACGTCTCCGGCCTGGGGAATCAGACGGGCATCGTGGTTGACGGCTCGGATAATACGATCGGCGGGACGACCACCGGAGCGGGCAATACGATCGCCTACAACAAGGGCGACGGTGTGGATGTGGATTCCGGCACGGGCAATACGATCCTGCGGAACTCGATCTTCGCAAATGGCGGCCAGCCCATCGACCTGAATGCTTCGAACCAGGCCAACGACGATCAGGCTCCGCCGACGATCTCCAGCGTCTCCAATCTGGGGAGTCAGTGGTCCGTGAGCTTCAAACTGCCGGAGAATCCGGACATCGCAGCGGATGTTGACTATACGGTCGAGATCTTCGTCAGCAGCGACCCGGGGCAGGCACAAACCTTCATAGGCGACATTCAGGAGACCTATACGACCACTTCGGCGAACTTCATGGTGCAACTGCCCGTCCCCCTCGCCGTGGGCCAGTACGTCACGGCGACGGCCACGTTCGACACCACCGGTGATACCTCCGAACTGTCTGACGCCGTCAAGGTTACTGATCCGCTCGTCGTCAACACGACCGCCGATGACGGCTCATCGGGCTCGCTCCGCGAGGTCATCGACTATGTCAACCTGCATGCGCCGGTCGCAAAGGGCACGACCGACACGATTTCATTCGCGATCCCGGACACGAGCCAGTTCGAGACGAGTGGCCTCTTCGTGCTCACTCTGGATCCGTCGCTAGGTGCGCTGCCAACGATCAACGTACCGGTCACGATCGACGGCGACACCGAACAAAACCTCACGCAGAATGCCATCATCGAGCTTGACGGCGGCGGCCTGGCCGGCGATGGCCTGACGCTAGGTTCCGGATCCGCCGACAGCACGATCAAGAACCTGGACATCGTCGACTTCGACGGGGCGGCCATCGATATCCAGTCCAGCGGCAACAGGATCATCGACGACAATCTCGGAGTAGACCCGACAGGGACCCTAACCGGAACCGGGAACGCGACCGGCGTGATGATCGAGAGCCCGTTGGGTAATCCCGTCAGCGGCAACACGATCAGTGCCGATACCATCGGCTTCAATACCGTGGCGGGCGTTGCGATATCGGGTGCCTCGGTCATGAACAACCTGGTCGCCGACAACTTCATCGGTACCGATTCCGCTGGCGACAACCTGGCCAACGCCACCGGCGTCGCGATCTCGAACTCGGCTTCGGATAACAGCATCAGCGGGACCAACATCATCGGTGGTAACACCGTGGCGGGTGTGGCGATCTCGGGAATGACCACCTCGGGGAACGTCGTCGCCGGCAATTTCATCGGGACCAACCCCGGGGGCTCAAACCTCGGCAGCCCCGAGGGTATCGTCATCGACGATGCCGACGGTAACACCATCGGTGGCGATGTCGCCGCGGACGCGAATACGATCGACTTCAACCAGACCGGGGTGTCGATAACCGGCGCCTCGGCCACCGGCAACGTGGTCGCCGGAAACGATATCGGCACCAACTCCGCTGGAGCGCCGATCAGCGGCTCGATGTCCACGGGCAACGGCGTAGGCGTGTACATCGACGGCGGCGCTTCGAGCAACACGATCGGCGGCTCGACCACCGGAGCCGCCAATACGATCGCCTTCAACACCGGTCCCGCGGTCGACGTCATCTCCGGCTCCGGCAACACGATCCGCCTGAACCTGATCTTCGGCAACGGGGACGCCATCAACGAGGGCCAGGATGCCGTCGGCTATCCCACCGCGCCGGATATCGTGGCCGTCTCCTCGGTCCCGGACCTGACGACCATCGACTACAGCCTGACCGGCAATGCCGGTGTCTACACGGTGGATTTCTACGCCAGTAACGGCTCCGAAGCACCCGCGGACGAGTATCTCGGGTCCGCGACGGCCGTGCTGACCTCGGCGCCCGGCCCCCAGTCCTTCACGGCGATACTGACCACCATGACGTCATCGACCGTGCTCGAGGATTCACTGCTGCCGTCCAGTTGGCTCGGCAGCGTGCCAGCAAACTCGCCGATCGCCGCCGCCTTGGGCAGCAGCCAGTCCGTCACAGCAACGGTGACCGTGTCATCCGGCGGTACGTCCCAGTTCGCCTCGACCGCGGCCTCTCCGCTTACGTCGACTTCCTCACCCATTTCTGCTTTCGATGTCACGAATACGTCGGATCTCGTCCCAGGCTCGGCGGTCGGCTCGCTCCGTGTCACGATCACCAATGCCGATGACACCGGAGGCGGGACGACCAACTTCGCCATCCCGAGCACCGATACCGGGTTCCAAGGCAATACCTACACAATCGACCTGGAGGACGCCCTCCCGCCGATCACGGTCCCGGTGACGATCGACGGCGCAAGCCAGCCCGGATTCAGTGCCAATAACTCGGTACCGGTCATCGCGATTAGCGGAATGAACCTGGCCGACGGCCTGGTCCTGGGCTCCGGCTCCGCCGGCAGTACGATCGAGGGGCTGCAACTCGACCAGTTCGCCGGCAACGCCATCCATATCGAATCCAGTGGCGATTCGATCATGGGAAATCTGATCGGCACGAATAACAACCCGAGCAATCAGGTGGGCATTTTCGTCGATGGTGCCGATGGCGGGGGCGGTGCAACAATCGGCGGGACGACTGCGAATGGCAACACCATCGGCTTCAGCACGTCGGCCGGCGTGTCGATCTCCGGTTCGTCCGCCACGGGTACCGTCGTGGCGGGTAATGACATCGGCACCGACGCAAACGGTCGCAACCTCGCCAACGACTCGGGGATCGTGATCGATGGTTCCTCCGGCATCACGATCGGCGCGACGGGTCCGTACGACGGGAATATCATCGGATTCAGCACTTCGGCGGCGGTGTCGATCTCCGGCTCATCGGGGACGGGCATTATCATCGACGGCAACGACATCGGAACCGACGCCGCCGGTCAGGACCTCCACAACGGATCGGGGGTCATCGTCGTTGGTTCCGAGAACATCACGATCGGCGGGACGACTGCGGACGGCAACACCATCGGCTTCAGCACGTCGGCCGGCGTGTCGATCTCCGGCTCGACGGGCGCGTCGATCTCCGGCTCGTCCCTCACCGGCATTGTCGTGTCGGGCAATGACATCGGCACCGACGCCAATGGTGGAAACTTCGCCAACGATTCGGGGATTGTGATCGATGGCTCCTCCGGCATCACGATCGGCGCGACGGGTCCGTACGACGGCAATATCATCGGATTCAGCAGTTCGGCGGCGGTGCAGATCTCCGGCTCATCGGGGACGGGCATCATCATCGACGGCAATGATATCGGCACAGACGACGCCGGTCAGGACCTCCACAATGCATCGGGGGTCATCGTCGCCGGCTCCGAGAACATCACGATCGGCGGGACGACTGCGGACGGCAACACCATCGGCTTCAGCACGTCGGCCGGCGTGTCGATCTCCGGCTCGAAGGGCGCGTCGATCTCCGGCTCGTCCCTCACCGGCATCGTTGTGGCGGGCAATGACATCGGCACCAACGCCGATGGTCGCAAACTCGCCAACAACTCCGGAGTGGTGATCGATGGTTCCTCCGGCATCACGGTCGGCGGGACGACTGCGGACTACGGCAATACCATCGGCTTCAACACCTCCGCCGGTGTCTCAATCTCCGGCACATCCGCAACGAACAACGTGGTCGCCAACAATGACATCGGAACGGACTCCCAGGACCGACGGCTCCCCAATGGCACGGGGGTGTTGATCAACGGCGACGCCGCGGGCAACCAGATCGGCGGTGACCTGAACTCCGACCCGAATATCATCTCGGGAAACTCGGGGAGTGGGATCCTCATCGAAGATCCCGGCACGTCCGGCAACACGGTCGCCGGGAATTACATCGGCACAGACAGCTCAGGCCAGACAGACGGCTCAGGCCAATCCCCCATCGCCAACGAGTTCGGCATCACGATCACCTCAGCGACGAACAACACGATCGGTGGTTCGACGACGACCGGGGCAGGGAACGTGATCTCGGGGAATACCAACGAGGGAGTCGAGATCGACGTCGGTGCGACCCGGAATTTCATAGTGGGTAACAAGATCGGGACCAACGAGTCCGGTGCGACGTCTATCGGAAACGCGATCGGCATCCAGATCAGCTCCTCTTCGTACAACACGATCGGCGGCACTTCGCCGGATGAGCTCAATCTCATCTCCGGCAACAATTCGATCGGCGTCCAGATCCTCAACAGCGACGCCATGAAAAACCTGGTTGAGGGCAACTGGATCGGCATCAATGCGAGCGGTAGCGCTACGATCAATGCTCCTATTCTGACAGATTCATATAACATTGGTGTTCAGATCGACGATTCGCCATCGAACACGATCGGGGGGACACTCGGCGGGAGCGGCAACGTCATCTCCGGTTTCGGCGTCGGCATCGAACTTGACGGCGGCGATGCGCATACGAACATCATCCAGGGGAACCAGATCGGGGCCAATTCCAGCGCGGGTATCCTGCCCGGTTCGATCGGCATCGGCGTCTATCTGGACGGAGCCGGACTGGACACCGTCGGCGGGTCGACCGCCGACAACGCCGGTAACGACATCCTGGGTTACTCTATTTACGGCGTCTACATCTATGGACCGCAATCGACCGGCAACCTGGTCCAGGGCAACACCATCGGCCCCCCGGATATTAACGGGCGGCTGGTCGGGATCGCCATCCAGGATGCCTCGTCGAACACCATCGGCGGCACAACGGCGGCTGAAGGCAACTCGATCTTGGGTAATCGGTACGCCGCCGTGTATGTCTTCGGCCAGAATAACTCGGCCTCGAAGAACGTCATCAAGAAGAATCAGCTCGTGGATAACGGCTACGGCGTCCTTCTGTATAACGCCACGAATAACGGGGGCTATACGCAGCTCCTGAGTCGGAATACGTTCGTGCGAGACCACATCGCCAAGGTCCGCATCTTCGTCGGGTCGCTGACCGCGTCCGGAGCTTCGGCTCCTTCGAAGGGCAACCACCCCAAGCGTAGTCATCGGGTCGTGCGCGCGGTCACTCGGGCGCATCAAGAAGCCACTGCCCCGCGTCAGGAAGTTCGAGTGGCGAAGGGATCCCTCCTGCACGCAGATGTCGCGGAGATTCAGAATCCCCACGACCTCGCATCCAGGAATAAGACGGATCGTCACTCGACCGTCCCGACTATGACCATGCCGAGGGTGGGTGTCCCCCACGGGCCGATGGCCCACCTGGCAACGACCCGGCTCAACCGCCCGTCATTGGCAAAGGCGCACGCGTCGTACGCGACCGGCCGAAACGGAAGTTGATCAGGGCCACGAGCTCGTACTCGAACGGTCGAGGTCCGGTCACCGGCGTCACGACCCCAAACGTGAACACCGAGCTTTGCCCGATCATCGTGTTGATCCCGTATGTCAGGTTCACCACGTCGGGAGTCCCCGTCAGGTCGAGCTGGTTGTCGAAGTCGCGGTGGGTCAAGGGATCATTGACATGGACCTCGAACGTGGGAATCAGGGCCATCAAGAAACCATCCGGGTTGGGATTGCGATAGGCGAAATACCCGATGCCGATGTCGTTGTAGACCATGGTGACGTCGCGGGTGCTCGTAGGCACGTCCATCGCCGTGAATCCGTGGAGATAGAACTTCCCCTTCCGCCAGAGATAGCCGAGGAACGGCTGGACGGTGGTGTCATTCACCCCGACGAGATAGTTGGCACCGGCGAACGAGTCCGGGCCGTCGCGCGGCGTCACCGCGAGCCCCACGGAGATCAGGCTTCCGGTCTTCGGGTTTTTCTTGAGGACATACTTGGCAAAAACCGTCAGGTCATTTAATGCCGTGCTGCTTCCGCCCGGCTTCACAAACTGGCCCGTGATCGTGGACTCGGAGGTGAGCGTGTCCAGCGGCAACTGGATGCCGATCGATCCATTGCCATCGTCGAAAGTCTTTTCTAGCCCGAAGATGTATCGGTACGCCCGCAAGTTATCGACGGGCGACTCGAATCGTTTGTCGAGGGCCGCGTTGAGATTGTTGAAATAGTTGAAGGTGAAATAGACGCGATCCTGCGGCATCGGCGACTGGTTGTCGCTGATCTTGAATCCGCGTGTCGATGGGGCCAGCGAGGATGCGACCCGAGGGCTGGGCGGCCTCGGCAGCGGATGGGGAGGGAACGCCTGGGACGTAATCGCTCGGGTCGGCTCGACGACGGTCAACGGGGACATGTCACCGAGGAGGGGAGGGGCATCATTACTGACAGAACTGCTCAGCGATCCGAACCCCCCCTCCGGCGCCGAGCCGGGGACCACCGCGACCTCACCACCCGCCGAGGGCGGAGCCGCCACGGCAAAGCTCGGTTGAGCCGACGACGCAGCCGCTCCAGGTGCCGGCGTGTTGCCCACGGGCGGCGTGGTCGCCGGCGGGATGGGCTGGGCGGCCGGCAAACCATCGGTGCCGGCGGTCGGAGTCGTCGGCGGGGACGTCCGGGCCGGGACCGAGGTCGCCGTGCTCTGGGCCGGAGATGCGGCGGGCGTTGGAGGATTCGAGGGCCTCGTCGAAGGTGGCGGCTGGGGCGTGGCCTGGGCTTCCAGCGTACTACTGCCCGATCCCCCTGACTCGTTCGATCCAATATCCCCAGGCATTACCGGCGACCGTACGGTTGCCAGATCTCCTGCCGGTGGGATCGCTTCCATCGCGGTGAGACCGTAAGGCTGAATCGACCCCCTTAGCGCGACTGAGACTTCGCGGGATTGCTGGGGTTGCCGCGGCTCAGGACTGCCCGGTTGGGCCGTCACCTGTGCTCGTTGCACCCATCGATCGCGAAGGCGGGAAAAAAAACGAGGGCGTTTGGCCGGGGCTTCCGGGATGCCTACCGGCTCGTCGCCCACCGCCTGACTGCAAGTTATTATGATAATGAGAATTGCAATCAATAACGAGGAGTTCCCTCTCACCCCGGACCTCCTTCCTTGAAACCTGTCTATCTTTTCTATGTCCGCTCCATTGGCGAACGGGACAGCATCCAGCGATGGTTGCCTTGTGATTCTCATTCTTCGAGAAAATGGCGATCGCGTCGACTTTATCGGTTTTATCGACTGCAGACCTTATCTTGGTCTCGAAGATTCTTCCAATAAAGACGGGAAAAATGAGCGTCCGGGGAATTTCGATGGGGCAACAGGCAGCAGACGGAACTTCTACGCTCCCGATTTCGACACTCAATACCGGCGGTGGGATTCGAACCCACACCCTGGTTCCCCAGGAGAGGATTTTAAGTCCTCAGCGTCTGCCATTCCGCCACGCCGGCAAGCGGGCCCCCATCGATCCGTCTGAAAGCGCAAGGCACAAGCATACTGAGGTTCGCTTGCCCGAAGCAATCCGTGCCCGATCCCAAGGGCCAACGACTGACGTCGAACGATCGATCGGTCCTGACGGCGCCGCGGAGCGTCGATTCCGGAGTTGTGTCGATGTCAGATCGAGGACTCCTTCCGGCTATGAAGAGACCGCAATCCGGGGACCATTCAAGTCGGGCAGTTCTGGATACCAACCGGCGAGAGAATCATCGGGGTCGATGGGTGCCCAAGTCTCGTCGGCCTACTCGAAGGGCGAATTCGTGTCATCGGTTTCGCGATGTGCCGCATCCATCGTGACCAGTCGTCCGGAACGGATGACCGCGACCGCTCGCACGCATCCTTGGTCGATGCGAGTGGGCTTATTTGTGGTTGGTTGGAGTGATGACGCAGGCCGGCTCCCGGGGCAGTAGATGGGCTGAGATCCTCCGGACGGGTCGGAGTGCTCAAAGGTCGCCGTTGTCGGGCTGATCTCAATGACCAGGGGATCGGGAAACAAGGCTCAGTTCGCGGTCACGCTCGCACAATGCCGGTACGACTCCCGGGTCTGGAACTGACGCAAGTATCATTGATAGGATTTGCCGACGTCCTATCCGCCAGTCGGCTTATCCGCCGCCTGGATTAACCTCCAACTGGCATATAATTTGCCTCGTGTATCTCAGCTTATGGGTGGACGAGATCGTGCTGTCTCGGGAGGAGAATCATGAGCAGGGACAAGGCGGGAGAGAGGACGAATCCAATGGTCAGTCAGGCATTGCGCAACGCGATCAGCGAACGCGGACTGACGGCTTACGCCGCGGCGAAGCGAGCCGGTGTCTCGGTCGATGCCATCCAGCGCTTCTTGAAAGAGCAACGGGGGCTAACCCTGGCGACGGTCGACAAGCTAGCCAAATCGCTCGAGCTGACGCTTTGCCCCAACGAGCCGGAATC
>JBKQHM010000469.1:0-22235 GCA_052148775.1 Isosphaeraceae bacterium
GTTTTTGACTCTCATAATCGGCGATTCGGGCGTACACCTGGGGGTGCAGCTCGACCCGTCCAAACACGAGATCGTGGCGTCCCTAGGTCGATGCACCTACCGATTCTGAGAGTCAAAACTCATCAGGTTGATTTTGTGAGTGCCAAGGTCATAAGGGGCCTCGGAAGCCCCTCGTACTCCCTCGAGTCGTCCCGCGACGAACGATCACTCCGGTATCCCCTCGCGATCCCGTCGCGAGCCGAGGTCGAGAAACCATGAAATTCCCGCCACTGGCCCGAGTCCGGCAATCGATCCCGCAGCCCAAGGTCGAGGATGTGCCGGCCACGATCCGCGAACGGATCCATGCGAGCCGCCTGCGCGAGCGAGTCAAACCCGGCGGGACGATCGCCGTGGGAATCGGCAGCCGAGGTATCCATGGGATCGATGTCGTGGCCCGGACGATCGTCGACACGCTGAAGGAGATGAGATACCGCCCCTTCATCGTGGCGGCGATGGGCAGCCACGGTGGCGCCACTGCCGAGGGCCAGCGCGATCTGCTGGCCGGCTACGGCGTGACCACCGAGGCCATGGGCGTTCCGGTCAAGACCGACATGGATTCGGTCGTCCTGGGCACCAACCCGGTAGGGCTGCCGATCTTTTTCGACCAGAACGCCTATCAGGCCGACGGGATCGTCCTGGCCAATCGAGTCAAGCCGCACACGGATTTCCGGGGCGTGCACGAGTCCGGCGTGCTGAAGATGCTGGTGATCGGCCTTGGCAAGCGGGAAGGGGCCAGCCAGGTCCACAAGCTCGGCGTTCGAGGATTGCAAGAAGTCCTGCCGGCGGTCGGACGGTTCCTGGTCGAGAAGACCCCCTTCGCCCTGGGCCTGGCGATCCTCGAGAACGCCGACGACGAGACCGCGGAGATCGTCGCCATCGAGCCCGAGACCATCTTCGATGTCGAGCCGGGGTTGCTCGAGCGGGCCCGCGGCCTGATGGGCCGGCTCCCTTTCGACCAGATCGATGTCTTGATCGTCGGTGAGCTGGGGAAGAACTACTCGGGTGCCGGCATGGACCCGAACGTCATCGGCCGTTTGATGGTCGAGACGCAGCCCGACTTCGATCGCCCGAAGGTGACGCGGCTGGCCGTACTCGACGTTTCCGACGAGAGCCATGGCAATATCGTCGGCGTCGGCTTCGCGGACCTGACCACAGAACGCCTGGTCTCCCGGATGGACCCCGTCCCATTTCGGATCAATACCCTGACCTCATGCTGCCTCGAGCGCTCGCGAATCCCCATCACCTTGCCGACCGATCGGGACGTGATCCAGGCCGCGCTGGAAACCTGCTGGCGCATCGACCCTGCCGATGCCCGCGTCGTCGTCATCCCCAACACGCTCGAATTGAGCACGCTCTGGGTCTCACCCCGGTTCGACGACGAGGTCCGCGCCCACCCTCGTCTCTCCAGGGAGTCGGATTTCCTGCCGCTGCCGATCGACGACGAAGGCTCGCTGGACCTGATCGGCCTGTTTCCCGAGAGCGTTGCCGGGCGTCGACGGGGCGTCGGCCATGAGTTGGTAGCCGGCGGGGTTTGACCGCACAAGGGGCACTGCGGTTCGAGAGGCCCGGGCCAGAGTCGGGTCATTTTGCCGCCGAAGGCGCCTTCTCCGAGTCTGGCGGAGTGGGCACGAACAGGATCGGCTTCTTGTAGACCGGGATTGGGACGTCGATGATCTCTCCGACTGGTTTTCCGTCCATCAGGTTCTGAGCGGTCTGGAACGCCTTGATTCCGAAGGTTTCGACGGACTTGTCGCCGTAGACCGTCGCTTGCCGCACCACATCGGTCGCGATTCGGATGTCATAGCCAAGAAATCCGGAGAACAAGAACGTGGGTTGATTCGACTGCACCCGCTCGGCCAGGACGTGCTGGGCGGCCTTAATACCGGCATCATCATCGGCGAAGACCATGTCGACCTTGGGACCGGCCGCGAGCGATTTTTTCAGCAAGTCGACGCCCTGGTTGGCATCGCCGGCGAATTCCACCATCGAGAACGACTTGCCCGCGGCCTCGAGCGGGTCGGTCAGCGATTTCAGCCGCTCGTCGGCGTACGGATCGATCGAGATGTGATGCAGGACGACGATCCGGCCGGACTCGGTCCCATGGAACAACTTGGCGGCCTCCAGCGTCCCGTTCACGATCCGTCGGCCCGACTCGGGAATCGCCCCGTATCGGATGAAGGGGATCGACTTGCCGCCTCGGGTCGCGACCTGGCGGTCGAGCAGGAGCACCGCCATCCCCTGATCGACGGCTTCGTACAGGGCATCGACGACGGCTGGATCGTCCATCGGCTCGACCATCAATCCCGAAGCACCGCGTCCGACTGCCGCGCGGATCTCATTGGCCAGTGCCGCCGGCGAGAAAGTAACGGCCGATTCGGGTTGCACGTGCCGGAAGACCGTCTTGGCCTTGCCCGACTCCCGGCGTAAGACCTGGACGAGGTAGGAGCGATCATCATCGGCGGAATGGGCGAGGAGCAGTTCCAGGATCCGCGCCGTACCGACGCCGGCTGGTCGACGGGCTCCGACCTTCCGCGCGGTCGTCGTCGGAGACGAAGGACTGCTGCCCGGCGTCAGGGAATCGACCCGATTCCCGGATCGACTACGGAGGCTCGGATCGGGGGGATTACTCAATTCCTTGGGTGGCGGCGGGACGAACGACTCCGAATCGCAGCCGGGTGTGGCGATCAAGCCGACGAGGGCGAACCATATCCACCCGAGTCGATGCATCCACCCGCCCCGCGCAACCGTCGTCTTCAACGGGATGCTCCCAACTGATCCTGAGAACTATTGATGTCTCTCGCCATTACGGCCGATGCCCTCTGTTTCAGGTTACCCGGCCGTTCTCGGCTCGTAAAGGTCCGATAGAGACCGCAATGCGGGTCCAATTCGTTAATGCGGGCGCGGCATCACTCGAAGCCTTCATCCACACCATTGTTTCGACCCTGCTGCTTATTGAGCTCTCGAATCCATGTGTCCAGGTCTAAGTGAGCTTGAAGAGGCAGGCATAATCACCAAAGAGTTCGCCTTGGATAGTCTCGAGGAGTCGCCGACGAGTCTTACAAAGAAACTCTTGCGGTGTTCACGAGCAGACACCGCGCGGGATCTTCGGCCCAGCGTGCCGCATTGATATCGCTGCCAGGAGCTTCAGAGCAGGGTTGAGCAGGGTCTTTGACCGTTACACCCTTCCCGGGCGTTGGGCCAGAACGCGGCATTCGGAGTCTCTTTGGTCATATCCAAGAAAATGATGCTGAGATGGGAAGAAACTGTTGCAATGAGATTGCACGATTCGCTAAGCTCACAATCGCGACTAGCAATGTCGTGAGTGAGCGGACGCCTGAAACCGGTTCTATGGCTTTTCCACGGAGTGAGTGGGCGACATCCGGGCTCATGAGCGAGCCCAGTCGGTGCGAACTCAGCGCCGCTCGACACGAGGTCGAAAGCCGGCAAGTCGAACCAGCTCGATGTCCTTTCGTGTGACGCCGCTGTGTGGCGCCGTGCACTCGTCGATACATCCATAAGTTGTTCAAATTGTATAGGCTCCGCCATGTTAAGCTCGTCGCACCGAGTGGATGGATCTAGAGATTAAATGTTTCTCAGCTAATCCTTTTGAGAATCGATGGCAAGGCCATGCATCCCCAGGCTGTCTGACGCCGGAGGATTCCCGATATGATGCGACTCGAGCATCTCGTCGATCTAGGCTTGAGCATTTTACTACTGGTCTTACTCCCTTATTTCTCCTTCGTACTGGCCATGTCCTGCGCCGCCGTGTTCCTCGGCAAGAGGAACGCGGACAGGCCGGGCACGGGGATGGGTAGGCCGTCACCGCTCTCTCGCTTCCTCGTCGTTATCCCGGCCCGCGACGAGGAGCTTGTTATGGCGGAGACCGTCCTGAGCGCCCGCGCGCTGGATTACCCAGCGGAACTGTTCCAGGTCCTCGTCATCGCGGACAACTGCTCCGATGGCACTGCTGACCGGGCACGCGCCGCTGGTGCGAGGGTTATCGAGCGATTCGACGCGGCTAAGATGAGCAAGGGTTATGCGCTCGAGTATCTCATCGAGATACTGCGCGAATCCGGCGAGTTCGATGCCTTGGATGCCATCGTCGTCGTCGATGCCGACACGACCCTGGATCCCGAACTCCTCCGGAGGTTCGACCGAGGTCTCGAGTCGGGGTACGACTGGATCCAGTGCTACGATTGCGTCGGCAACGCCGATCAGTCGTGGCGGACCCGGCTGATGGCCTACTCGTTCAGCCTGGTTAACGGAGTGACACTACTGGGCCAGAAAGCCTTGGGCCTCAGTGCGGGCCTGCGCGGCAATGGGATGTGTCTGTCGACGCGAGGGCTTCGGCGCGTCCCTTGGAAGCAGCACGGCCTCACGGAAGATTCCGAGTACTCCTGGACGGTGCGGATTGCCGGGGGCCGCATTGCCTTCGATCGGGACGCGGTGGTCTATGCCACGATGCTGAGGCAAGGCGGAGGTGCCGCGGCCAGCCAGCGCCAGCGTTGGGAACACGGCCGCAAACAGGTCAAGCGGGAGATGCTGCGGCCGCTCCTCTGCTCGCCAGACCTGGGACCGATCGAGAAGATCGTATCCGTCATCGAGCTCACGATGCCCACGAACGTGTCATTGGTATGCATTTATCTGTTTTTGTCCATTTTTGTGTTTTCTTGTCTGCCGAGGGCCCTGGCGAGGCATGAATACCCGATCGCGATCCTGATCGGCGTGCCGCACGCGGTTGCAACCCTGGGGCTCGCGACCCACGCGTTAAGCCCCTTCCTCCTTTCGTTCCTCCCCTGGCGATTCGGACTCTCGTTGGCCTACTTCCCTTTCTACGCGATCTGGAAGATTCTGGTCGTGCTCCAAGCACGACCTCGAACTTGGGTGCGGACGACACGCGAGGCTGCCCTCAGCGTTCCGAGTTCCGAGTACACCGCTCCATGGAATCGTCGGGTTTCTCTGTGCCCGCCTCGGCCTGTTCCAGGGATCAATGGGCGGAGGAAGCTCGATACTCCAGACGTGCTTCCAGATGCGGAATCGTCCGAGCCGCGACGCTTCTTCTGGCTCGACGCTTCGATCTTCGCAGAAGATTTGTATCCGGAGGTCAAGGTCGTCTACATCTCTATGTGGCCGGCCTTCGCGAATCGGCCCGATCTCGAGTTTCTCGGCGAACACCTAGCAAACAAGATACGGGCGATCCAACCAACAGGCCCCTATCATCTTGGAGGTTTATGCCTCTCAAGCCTCGTCGCTTACGAGGTCGCCAGGAAACTCGTCGCATCCGGCCACGATGTCCGATTGCTGGCCATGCTGGAGCCTTGGAAACCGGGTCTGGACACCTTCCGCCGCAAGCTTGTCCAGCGGTTGCTATTGTCACTATTCCGCCCAACCACGCTCATTCCCTTCGTCACCAGGAGGCTCGATGGATTGGGGCTGAGACTCCGGCCATCTCAGCCGGGTGAGCCCGAGCCATCGGCGGAGGAGCAGCGGGTTAGAAGCGAGTTTCTAAAGATGAGATCCAGGGCATCGGAGAAGGCGTTCGAAAACTATGTCATGAAGCCTTACCCAGATCGACTGACCATGATCGTAGGGGCTCGATCGATCCAGCGATTCCTCGTTCGAGGGGCCTGGGCCCCGTTCGCCCTGGGAGGAATCGACATCCATGTGCTCCCAGGAGTGCATAACGATGTGTTTCATGAAAATACATACTTTATCAGCAAGATACGGGAATGCATCCTGCAGGACGCCGGGGAGTCGTCCATTGATGGGCGTTCAGGACCCGGATCTCAATCGGGAGAAGCCACGGCGCCCACGGACACCCAATCGAATGGTCAACCCGCGCGACAGATCGAGGAGTTTTCTGTGGGCGCCGCGCGGAGAGACCACCCATGACTCCCTCCAGTCGGTTGAAACCGATCCGCATGCCATGGTGCAACACCCTCGAGTGCTGGGAGACCACGAATGTTGCAAGACGTGAAGATAGCGACTGAAACCCTGCCTTCCACGGAGCAATCAGGGCCCGGTGGAGACCGGAATTCCGAGGTGCACCGAGAAACGATCGAACGCCGGATCGTCGAGGTGTGGGAGGGAATCCTTGGAGTGACCGGCGTGAGAGTCGATGACAACTTTTTCGATCTGGGTGGGAATTCCCTTTCGGTCATCCGGTTCCTGTCTTGGGTCCTGGAAACTTACCATGCGGAGATCCCGCTGACCAGCTTCTTCGAACAACCTACTGTCGCCGAGATGGCTCTCCTGGTCGCAAGCTTCGAGGACGTGGCGGCGACCGGGACCCCAGAACAAGGATGGCCCCGGTGATCGCTCCTGGACGGACCTCACCGCAGGAATCGCTGCAAGCCGTGAGGATCCCGGGGCGAACGGCCGTGATCGCCGTGGTGAACGGGTAACGGCGTCCAGGCATCTGGTCGGGCTTTTCAACTTCCAGATCAGCGATCGCTGCGAACCAAGGACCTCTTCAAAGCCACCAAATGACCCGGTTCCACGATGTGAACGGGCGAGGTGAGGCTTCCCTCATCGTCTTGGAGGGCGGATCGGTCGGCATTCTGCCCCGAAGAGACGGGATCCCGGAATTACAACAGGTTGGACCCTTGATGATGCAATCACCCGATACCCTCCACGAACTGGTGGTCGCCCAGGCGGCAATGACCCCCGAGGGCATCGCTCTCATTCACGGGGAGAGGCTCTATACGTACCGGGATCTGGATCGACGCTCGAATCAGTTCGCGCGTCATCTGGCCCGGATCGGGGTCAGGCGAGGGGACCTGGTTGGCGTCTGCCTGGGCCGCGAGTTCGACCTCGTCGCCGCCATCCTCGGCATCCTCAAGTCCGGGGGGGGATATGTTCCCCTCGACCCGTCGTATCCGCCGGATCGCCTTTCCTTCATGGTCGAGGACTCAGGTATCAAGGTGCTGATCGCGGGCGGGGATGAGGGACCGAGGGCCGGTCATGCGCACTGCCGGACCATCCGATTGCCGCGGGATGGAGACCGAATCGACTCGGAAGCAGGAGATCCGATTCCGAGCCGTTCCACGCCACGAGACGTTTCGCACGCGATTTACACCTCGGGTTCGAGCGGCCGGCCGAAGGGGGTGATGATCGAGCACGGCTCGGCCGTGGCGCTGGTGCGCTGGGCCCTGACCGTCTTCTCGCCCTCCGACCTGGCGGGTGTGCTCGCCTCCACATCCATTTGCTTTGATCTCTCGGTCTTCGAGATTTTCGTACCGCTGAGTTGCGGCGGCACCGTCGTGCTGGCGGAGGATGCCCTCGACTTTCCGGGGCTTCCCCACGCCGATCGCGTGACATTGCTCAACACGGTGCCGACCGTCGCGGGCGAGGCGGGCCGTCAGGGAAGGCTCCCGGCATCGTTACGCGTCGTCAACATCGCTGGAGAGCCGCTCAAACAGGCCGTGGTCGACCTGCTCTACGCGTTCCCGCAGATCGATCGGGTTTACAACCTGTACGGGCCGACCGAGGACACCACATACTCAACCTACGACCTCGTGGCACGTGGCGATGATGGGCCGCCGAGCATAGGCCGACCGATCGCTGGCACCCAGGTCTACCTCGTGGATTCTCGCTTGGCCCCGGTCCCCCCGGGAGCATCCGGCGAACTGCTCCTGGGTGGGGAGGGCCTGGCACGAGGCTATCTCCGGCGCCCGGGCCTGACGGCGGAGCGGTTCATCCCCGACCCGTTCGGTGGCGAGCCGGGATCCCGGCTCTACCGGACAGGAGACCTCGCACGCTGGCGGGCCGACGGAAAGCTGGAATACCTGGGACGGATCGACCTTCAAGTGAAGGTTCGGGGCTTTCGGATCGAGATCCAGGAAATCGAAGAGAACCTGTGCAAAGTGCCGGGCGTCGAGGAGTGCGCCGTCGTTCTGGAGGAGACGGCCGGGCTGGCCGGTCTCGCGGCGTTTGTGCAGACGCGGGACCCTCGGCTCTCCCCTCATGACGTTCGGACACAACTGGGCCGGATCCTCCCGGAATACATGGTCCCCGGGCGGATCCGCTTGCTGGGAGAGCTGCCGACGACCCCGAACGGCAAGATCGATCGCAGGGCCCTGATGGAGTTGCCCCGAGAGCCCCATGACGCCGATCCGGCCGCGGGTACGCCCCTGCAAGAGCGCGTCCGGGCGATCTGGTGCGAGGTCCTGAAGGTCCAGGAGATCGGACTGGACGATCGCTTCCTCGACCTGGGCGGTCACTCGCTCTTGGCGACGCGGATCGCGTCGCGCGTGCGGCACGAGCTGGGATCGGGGATTCCACCGGGGGAACTCTTCGATTACCCCACCATTCGCGATCTGGCCGCGCGGATCGCGGAGCGAGGACCGGGCCCGTGCGACGATCGGATCGATCCCGCGCCCGAATCGAAGTCTTATCCCGTCTCCTTCGCGCAACAACGGCTCTGGTTCCTTGCCAACTTCGCACCGGAGTCGACTTCCTACAACGTCCCGGTCGGCTGTCGCCTCAAGGGAGACCTCGACCTCGATGCACTGCTCGGGACGCTCGGCGAGATCGTGCGGCGCCACGACGCTCTGCGCGCCGGATTCCGCTTCGAAGACGGTCGAGTCGTGCAGATCATCCACGCGCCTACGCCACCGGATCCGGTGCGCATCGACCTGCGCCATCTCACACCGGTCGAGCAGGATACCGAGATCCGTCGCCTGGCGGCTACGGACCTCCGGCTGCCGTTCGACCTCGAATCCGGCCTTCTGATGCGGTCGTCGCTGATCCGGTGCGGCCACGACGACCATGTCCTCCTCATGACTCTCCCCCACATCGCCTGCGATGATTGGTCGATCACCATCTTCCTGGAGGAATTGGATCGGTTGTATCATGACCTGGTGCGCGGCCATCCTTCCTCTCTCCCCGACCCGGAGATCCGCCACATCGACTACGCTGCCTGGCAGCGCCGGCGCCTGCAAGAGTCTTACCTGGACCATCCGTTGGCGTACTGGACGCGACAGCTCGCCGGCGCGCCAGCCGTCTTGACCTTGCCCACCGATGTCCCCCGGTCATCCCGATCGTCAGCCCGTGGGCTTGTCTCGACCTGGAAGCTGGAACCGTCGCTGGCTGCATCGATCGCCGCCCTGGGCCGGGACCAGAATGCCACCCCCTTCATGGTACTCCTGGCCGCTTTCAAGGCACTGCTTTACCGGCTCACCGGGCAGACCGACATGGTGGTCGGGTCGGCCTTGGCGGGCCGGAACCATCGGCAGACCGAGCGGCTGATCGGGTTTTTCATCAATACGCTGGTCTTGAGGACGAATCTGGGAGGAAATCCCCGGTTCCCGGAGTTGCTGGGTCGTGTCCGCCGGACAGCACTCGAGGCATTCGCCCATCAGGATCTCCCTTTCGAGAAGCTGGTGGAAGTGCTGCGTCCCCCACGCGATGTGGCGAACACGCCGCTGTTCCAGGTGGCCTTCGGCGTGCAGAACGCCCCCGAACCGCATTTCACCGGCGATCGGCTCCGGATCACCGGCATGAACTTGCCCGCGGAGGATGCGCGGTTCGACCTGACCGTGTGGGTCCGCGAGCGCGTGGAGGACCGGGGCCTGGACGTCCAGTGGACGGCGCGGGCCGACCTGATCCGGGAGCCGACGCTCCGCCGATGGCATGAAGCGTATGAGGCGCTGCTGCAATCGGCCGTCCGAGAGCCGGAGCAACACCTCGAAGACCTGGCGAATGCCGGCTCGCTGGCACTCGAAGGTCGTCGGGGTGATGGCCCATCCCGATCAAGCCGTCGTTTTCCCGCTCGAGGCTTCACCTCGGCGGGCCGTCCAGCTCGTCAAACGAACGAGGATCACCCGTGAGCACCAATCCGCAACGCGAATTCGCCAAGGCGCCGTTCACCCGTCGGTCTCCCAGGCTCGTCCGGGTGGCCGGAGAGGATGTCGCCGTGAAGCGGCCGGCCGCGCCGCCGTCGCGACTACCGCTGTGTTACGAATGCCTCGTCGAGGACTATCCGTTGACGACCTGGGCCCAGCAGCACGCCCAGGAGCTCGGCCGGGAACTGCTCGAGCACGGCGGAATCCTCCTGAGGGGATTCGCCAGCAATGGCCTCGACGATTTTCGATTGTTCGCCGCGGCGGTATCCCGCGAAGTGCTGGAATACAACGAGCGGTCCTCGCCCCGGACCGAGCTGGCCCAGGGGGTTTACACCTCGACCGATCATCCGCCCGATCAGCCGATCGTGATGCACAACGAGCAGTCGTACAATGTGGCCTGGCCGTTGAAGATCATGTTCTATTGCGCGCAACCGGCCCTCCGTGGCGGAAGGACACCGATCGCCGACAGTCGCCGACTGCTCGCTCGCCTGTCGCCGAAGACGACCGCCGCGTTCGAAGAGAAGGGGATCCGGTACGTCCGCAACTACAACGGCGGGCTCGGCCTGACCTGGCAGCAGACGTTTCAGACCGACGACCCGGCCGAGGTCGAGCGGTACTGCGCGGAGGCGCGGATCGACGTCCACTGGAAGAGCGGCGGCCGGCTCCGCACCGAGCAGGTGCGGCCGGCTATCCGCCGACATCCCCAGACCGGCGAAGCGATCTGGTTCAACCACGGCCTGTTCTTCAATGTGAACAGTCTCGCCCGCGAGCTGCGCGACGCCTTGATTGCGGCAGTCGGCGAGTCCGAACTCTCGACCCATACCTACTACGGCGACGGGACGCCGATCGAGCTCGAGACGATCGAGGAGCTGCGGGCCGCCTACGATTCCGAACGCGTGCTCTTCGACTGGCAGACCGGCGACGTGCTGCTTCTCGACAACATGCTGACTTGCCATGGACGGGAGTGTTTCGAGGGCCCTCGCAAGATCCTCACGGTGATGGCGGACATCACCGATGGGAGTCCGGAAGGCCCCACGGGCGTGATGACATCCACAGGACGATAGCGGCGGGAGAAACCACAATGGCCGAGCCATCGCAGCGTTCGCAGACGTTCTCCCGGTCGGGGGCAGGGCGACCCAAGGCGGTACGTGTCTCTTCCGACACATTGGTGCAGACCCGCCTACTGGACCCGGAGGATCGGTTCATCTGGGTCATCGAGCCGCAGACCGAGGCGTTCGACCTCGTCGGGTGGATCTCGGAGCGGCGCCCGCTCCTCGAGGAGAAACTGCTCGAGCACGCCGGCATCCTGTTCCGGCGCAGCGGCAGCGATTCTCCCGCGGCGTTCCAGCGGGTCGCCTCCGCCATCTCTCCCGATCTGATCACGTATCAGGAGCGCGCCGCGCCGCGCACCGAGGTCGCCCGCAACGTCTACACCTCGACCGAGTTCGCCGCCGATCAGTGGATCCCGATGCACCACGAAATGTCGTATTCCCACAACTGGCCCCGCCTCATCTTCTTCTACTGTGACCTGCCCCCGGCGCAAGGCGGTCGCACTCCGTTGGCCGACGACCGCAAGATCTATCCCCGGATCGACCCGGCCATCAAGACCCGGTTCATCGAACGGCGCGTGATGTACCTGCGAAATTATCGCCCGGAGATAGATCCCTGGCAGCAGGCTTTTCAAGCGACCGACCATGCCGCGGTCGAATCGTACTGCCGTCGATGGAACATCTCCTGGGAGTGGCTGGATGGCGACCGGCTCCGCACCCGCCAAGTTCGCCAAGCCATCGCCACGCATCCCACCACGGGTCAGACGGTCTGGTTCAATCATGCGCACATGTTCCATCACTCGAATCTGGAGCCGGCCCAGCGGGAGACGCTGATGAGCCTGGGGACCGAGGCCGACCTGCCGCGCAACGCCTACTACGGAGACGGATCCGAGATCGAGTCTTCCGTGCTCGAGGAGATCCGCTCGGTCTATCGGGAGAACGCGGTATCGTTCCCCTGGGAGCACGGTGACATCCTGCTCCTGGACAACTTCCTCGCCTCTCACGGCCGAGAGCCGTTTTCCGGAGCCCGCCGCATCCTGGTCGCCATGGCGGAACTCTTCACGAATCCCGAGGTATGATCATGAGCATCGAGTCCCCCGCCGAAATCCTCGAGGGTTTCCTGTTGTCCCCGCTCCAGCGCCGGCTCTGGAAGGAGCGATCGTCGGGGAATGTCCGCTGGGCCCGTTGTGTCATCACGGCATCCGGCGTGCTGGACGCGGAGCGACTCGCGCAGGGACTGCGTTCGCTCGTGGCACGGCACGAGATTCTCCGAAGCGTCTTCCGGCAAGTGTCCGGGATGGCGATGCCCGTCCAGGTCGCGGGAGGGCCCGAGGACGTCGCGATCGAGTCCGGATGCGAAGCCCCGACAGGAATGCCTCTCGAGCAAGTCGCGGGTGCCTTGCTGGAACTCCCATCGCCCGGCCCGCCCGCCTGGGGCGAGGGGCCGATGGTTCGTGCCCGACTGGTCGAGACGGGCAGCGATCGGAACGCCATCGTCCTGGAGATTCCAGCCCTGGTCGCCGACCTCAATTCCCTGCCGATCCTCTTCGAAGACCTGGCCCGGGCCTACGGCGCCGTCGTCGATCCCCTCGCGGAGCAGGAGGCCTTGCCTCACCTGGAATACTCGGAATGGCACAATGAGGCGATGGAGTCGGCCGATCGGGCCCAGGGCGAGGCGTACTGGAGAGAAGTCCTCCGTGCGACGGAAACAGGCCGGTTCACCGAGCCCGACGAGGTCGAGCCGGCTCCCGGGGAGTCGGTGGTCGTCCCGATCGACGAGTCCCGATCGGATTTGCTCCGAGGATGCGCCGACACCTTGGGATGTGGATTGGACGTCGTCATCCTCGCCGGCTTGATCGCGCTCGATTCTCGGCTCTCGGGGACCATGTCGCCGACCATTGCCACCCTGAGCTCGGGCCGGAAATTCCAGGAGTTCGCCCGATCGGTCGGCCCCTTCGGCGGCTTCCTCCCGATCCGCGTCACGTGCCGCGAAGAGATGTCTTTCGAGCAGCTCGTCCGCGCCGTCCAGGCCGAACGGGAACGGGCAAACGACTGGGAGGAGTTCTATTATAGTGCAACACTGGAAAGCTTGGTCCTCTCGGAATGCCCTTCGTATGCATTCGATTTCGCCGAGCTGCCCAGGCCCTTGACCGCGATGGGTGTGACGTTCACACTCTCAGATCTGGACGTGGATGGAGGGCCTAGCGAGGTCCGGATCAGCGTCCGGGATCGCGGAGAGGGGCTGGTGTTCCGGGCTCATCACGATCCGAACCGGATCTGCGAGGCGGCCGTCCGGCGCCGGCTGGATCACCTGACGACGCTGCTGGCCGAGGCGGCTCGAGCCCCACGGACACCAATCGGCCTCTTGAACATGTTGAGCCCCGAGTGGCGGCGGCGGGTCGTGCATGACTGGAATCGAACGGCCCCCGGCGGGGCCGCTTCTCCTCCGGTACCGGTTCACCGACGGTTCGAGGCCCAGACGGACGAGACGCCAAACGCTCCCGCTGTGACCCTTCTTGATCAATCGTTGTCCTTCGCCGAACTGGACCGCCGGGCGAATCGGATTGCCGCCTGGCTGATCCGCCATGGCGTCGGCGCCGAGGTTCCTGTCGGTCTGCTCCTGGATCGCTCCACGGACATGATGGCGGCCGTGCTCGGCGTGTGGAAGGCGGGGGGCTGCTACTTGCCGCTGGATCCGTCCCACCCCGAGGGACGGCTTGCCCGGATCCTCGACACGGTCCAGCCTCCGGTCATCCTGACGCAGCGGCGGCTCGCCCGGCGGCTCGCCCGCTCCTCCGCGCGCGTGCTCGCCCTCGACGCCGATGACGAGGCTCTGGCCCGCGAGAGAGACGCCCGACCGCGGGTCGCGGTGCATCCCGATCAGCTCGCGTACATCATCTTTACTTCCGGCTCGACGGGAGAGCCCAAGGGCGTCGCGGTGCCCCATCGTTCGCTGGCAAATCTGCGCGAAGCCCTGGCCGAGACCGTCTATGACCAATTCGGTCCGGACTCTCGGGTCGGCCTGAACGCCCCACTCTCGTTCGATGCGTCAGTCAAGCAATTCCTCCAGCTCACGCGCGGTTGCACCCTTTGTCTCATCCCCGACGAGCTCCGTCGCGACGGGCCAGCACTCCTGAGGTACGCGCTGGCCCAGAAGATCGACGCGCTCGACCTGACACCGTCGCACCTGCGGCTCCTGATGGCCGATAAGGACATCTGGGAGACGAGGGCGTTCCGCCAACTGCTCCTCGGCGGCGAGAGCCTGGACCAGCGGCTGTGGAGCGAGTTGTCATCGATGCCCGGCCTGACCGTCTACAACGTCTACGGGCCGACCGAATGCACAGACGTCGCCACGACAGCAGCCGTGGCTCCCCACAGCACCCCGACGATCGGCCGTCCGCTCGCCAACTTGCGCGTCTATATCCTCGATGGCTCGCTCCAGCCGGTCCCGCCCGGCGTCCTCGGCGAGATCTACATCGGCGGTGCCGGCGTGGCTCGGGGATACTACGGGCACCCGTCCTGGACGGCCGAGCGCTTCCTCCCCGACCCGTTCGCGGAAGTCCCCGGCGCGCGGATGTACCGGACCGGGGATCTCGGTCGGTTCCGCTCAGACGGCCGGATCGTTTTCGCGGGCCGTAACGATCGCCAGTTGAAGGTGCGCGGCTATCGCATCGAACTCGGAGAGATCGAAGCGACCCTGAGACGCCATCCCGCTGTCAAGGAGGCCGCCGTCACGACCCGGAGCTCGGAGACAGGCGACGCCAACCTGGCCGCCTACGTCGTTCCGCTGAACGAGCCGAGCCCGGACGCCGCCGGATACCGACTCCCGAACGGCCTCTTGATCGCTCACTGCAACAAGAACGAGACCGATTACCTGTATCAGGAGATCTTCGAAAAGCACAGTTACACCCAGCACGGCGTCGGGCTGTTCGAAGGAATGTGCGTCTTCGACGTCGGCGCGAACATCGGGATGTTCACGCTCTATGTGAAACATGCGTGCCCCGACGCTCGTATCCACGCCTTCGAGCCGATCCCCCCCATCCACGAGACGCTCCACCGCAATCTTTCCCGGTTCGGCTCCAGCGTGACGGTCCATCGATTCGGCCTTTACGGTCGGGACGCCACGGAGCGGTTCACCTTCTATCCCCGCTACACGATGATGTCGGGGGTTGCCCGGTGGGCCAGGCCGGACGAGGAAGTGAAGGTCATCAGCCAGTACCTGAGCCGGGAAGCGGAGCAAACCCGGGACGAGGGCCACCCATCGCTATTGGAGCACGTTGATGACCTGTTGGAGGGCCGCTTCGACGCGGAAGAGTACGAATGCACCTTGAGGCCCCTCTCCGCGGTGATCCAGGAGCAGGGCGTGGAGAGGATCGACCTGCTCAAGGTCGACGTGCAACGCGCGGAGATGCAGGTGCTCGAGGGTATCGCTCCGGAGCACTGGCCGATCATCCGGCAGGTCGTCATGGAAGTTCACGACGACCCCGGTCAGGAGAGCGCCGGCCGCATCGAACAAGTCACGCGACTCCTGGAGGTCCGCGGGTTCCGAGTCACGGTCGAACAGGACCCCCTGTTGAAGGGCACCGATCGCTATAACCTCTACGCCGTGCGCCCCGATTTCACCCCCCCATCCAACAAGCCCACGGCCAACGGCAACTCACACGCCAATGGCGAAGCGATAGCCTCAGTGGTGCTTTCAGCCCAGGATCTTAAGGACTATCTAACCGCGAATCTCCCGGATTACATGGTCCCGGCTTCGATCACTTTCATGTCGTCGATGCCCCTCAATCGTAGCGGCAAGGTCGACTATTCGGCGCTTCCCGAGCCGAATCGGCCCCCGGGACGCGATCGGCCTCGATCGCATGAGTTCGCGGATCCCCGCGAGCAGGTGCTCGCCCAGGTCTGGGCCGCAACGCTGGGGATGGGTGATGTGGGTCCGGAGGACAACTTCTTCGAGCTGGGCGGAGACTCGATCCGCAGCATCCAGGTGCAGTCCGCGTCGAGGAAGCAAGACCTCCATTTCACGCTTCAGCAACTCTTCAGGCATCAGACCATCCGTGCGCTGGTCCAGAGCCTCGAGGTGCAGCCCGTCGCGCGTGAAGAGACCCCCGCGATCCGTCCGTTCGCACTCATCTCGGAAGAGGACCGGGCCCGGATGCCCTCGGATGTGATCGACGCCTACCCGCTCGCCCAGCTTCAAGCCGGCATGCACTACCATACTGAGTTGCGGGACAGCGGCGGGACCTATCATGTGTTGTCGAGCGTCGACCTCAAGGCCCAGCTCGATCCCGATCGGATGCGCGAGGCCGTGCGGAGACTGGCCGACGCCCATCCCATCCTCCGGAGCTCCTTCCATCTCATCGAGTTCTCCCGGCCGCTCCAACTGGTCCACCAGTCGCTCACGCGCGATCCGGTGACGATCTTCGACATCCGCGGCGAGTCCCGCGAGTCGCAAGAGGCCCGGATCGCGGATTTCCTGACGACTCAGCAACAACGCCCCTTCGACTTCGCTCATGGCCTGTTATTCAGCGTATACGTCTTCCATCTCTCCGATTCTTCCTTCCTTCTTATCTTCGAGCACTATCACGGCCTGCTGGACGGGCTGAGCGTCCATCTGGCGATCTCCGAGCTGATTCACCAATACGCCCAGCTCCTGGGCCTTACCGACGAGCCGGTCCCCCCTCCGCCCCGGACTTCCTACCGCGACTTCGTCGCCCTGGAGCTGGAAGCCCTGGAGTCGCAGCCGCTCCGCGATTTCTGGCTGGACAAGTTCCGGGGCGCCGAGCTGCAACGGATTCCGCGCCATGGACCGCCGCCGGAATCGACCGCCCGGGAGATGCGAACGCTGGCCACCCGCCTCACTGCGGCGCTGTCCGATCGCCTCCGCGAACAAGCCCGATCCCATGGCCTCCCCTTGAAGAGCCTGCTTCTGGCCGCCCACCTGCGAGTCATGGGGTTGATCACGGGGTCTACGGCACCGCTCACGGGCCTGGTCGTCAACGTGAGGCCGGAGACCGAGGACGGCGAGCGCGTCCTGGGCCTCTTCCTGAACACACTGCCGATCCGGGTCCCACTGGTCCCCGGCACGTGGATCGATCTGGCCCGGAGGGCCTTCGAGCACGAGAACGAGCTCCTCGATTATCGTCGCATTCCGCTCTCGGAGATCATCCGACGGCTGGGCGGACGCCCACTGTTCGAGACGTTCTTCAACTACAGTCACTTCCCTGGACGAGGAGGCTCGTTCCTCGAGTCTCTCAAGCCAAGGAGCCGGGAAGGACTGACGGTGGACATCGATTTTACCCTCTCGGTGGATTTCGAGCTGGAAGACCACACGGGTCAGATCCTTCTCAGCCTGATCTACGATGTCGATCAGCTATGCGAGCCGCAGGTCCGGCGCATCGCCGATTATCTCTCCACGGCGCTCGAGGCCCTGGCCGATGGACCCGACGCGCGCTGGGACGTCTCCTTTGCCTCCAATCCCAAGGAGTACACCCGTCTGACCCGCGAGTGGGTTTCCGGCCCGTCGATGGCTGATGTCCCCGGTACGGTGCCCGAGATGATCGAGAGATCGGCGGCCCGGACGCCGAGCGCGATCGCGGTCCGCCACGACGGCCGTGGCTTGAGCTACCAAGAACTCGATCGGCGAGCCAACCAACTGGCGCATCATCTCCGAGCCCTCGGCGTCGAGCCGGAGCACCGGGTCGCCGTCGACCTGGACCGCGATGAGGAGTTGATCGTGTGCCTGCTCGCGATCGGGAAGGCCGGCGCAGCGTACCTGCCACTGAATCCTCACGATCCACACTCACGGCGAGAGTTCCTCCTTTCGGACTCGAGCGTCACCCTCGTTCTCACCCAGCAAGGAAAGTTCGAACCGGCCTGCTCCGGGGCCGTGCGAATCCTGCGGATCGACCAGGAGGCAGGAGACATAGCATCCCAGCCTACTCATTCGCCCGGACTCGCCGTGCACCCTTTGCAGGCGGCGTATGTCCTGTATACCTCGGGCTCGACGGGCCGTCCCAAGCCGGTGGTCGTCCCGCACGCGGCGGTTGCCAATCTCCTCAACTGGTCGTCTCGGGAGTTCCGGGCCGAGGAATTCTCCGGCACGCTCGCGGCCACGCCGCTCGGGTTCGATCTGTCCGTATTCGAGATCTTCGCTCCGCTGGTCAACGGCGGCACCGTCATCGTGGCCGAGGACCTCTTCGCCTTGCCGCGCCTGCCCGAGCGCGATCAAGTCTCTATGGTGAACACGGTCCCATCGCTCCTGGCCGAGGCGATGAGACTGGACCGGCTCCCGCCCCGAGTCCGATCCGTGAACCTCGCGGGCGAGCCACTCCCGAAGGGCTTGGTCCTGGAAGTATTCGATCAGTCCGGTGTGGAGACGGTGCGCAACCTCTACGGTCCGACCGAGGCGACCGTCTATGCGACCTGTCGGCGCATCGGGCGGGCTGAGCCGGGACCGTTCTCGATCGGCCGACCGATCGCGGGGGTTCGTACCTATGTGGTCGACGCCAATCTGACGCCGGTGCCGGAGGGCGAGCCGGGCGAGCTCCTCCTGGGAGGGGCTTGTCTTGCGCGCGGCTACGGCTCAGACCCGGCGATGACCGCGGAGCGGTTCGTCCCCGATCCCTTCGGTCCGGTCCCCGGACAGCGCCTGTACCGGACCGGGGACATCGTCCGATGGTCGCCTCAGGGCATGCTGGAGTTTCTCGGCCGGCAGGATCGCCAGGCCAAGGTGCGAGGCTGTCGCGTCGAGCTGGGGGAGATCGAGGCCTGTCTCAGAGAGCATCCCTCGGTCCGCGACTGCGTGGTCCGGGCCTGGAACGATGCTTCGGGCCACTCGCGTTTGATTGCGTATGTCATGCCCGCGTCGGCCGACGCGAACCAGACGGAGCTGGCCCGCCATCTCAGGCTCCGGCTCCCCCAGGCGATCTGCCCCGACAAGCTCATGATCCTCTCGGAATGGCCTCTCTTGCCCAATGGCAAGGTGGATGCGTCCGCGTTGCCGGCCCCTGAATCTGGTACGGGTTCACGGCCGATCGTCCTCCCCACCGACACGGTCGAGCAGGACGTTCGAGAAGTCTGGTCGCAGATGCTCGGTATCGCCGCGAGCCAGATCTCCACGGACCGACCCTTCGCGGAGCTTGGCGGCTATTCCCTGCTGGCCACCCGATTGGTCGGGACGATCCGCGAGCGATTCCAGGTCGAACTGCCCCTCTGCGTCTTCCGAGAGAACCCCACCGTCCTCGGGGTCGCGACCCGGATTCGCGCCGCGGGGAATGAGAGCCTTTCCGCCACCGGAGCCCGGAGCGTTTCCCGATCATGAGCGAGACCTCACTAGAACCCTGGATCATCCGTCCCAGGCCCAGCCCGAACGCTTCGGCGTGGCTGCTATGCTTCGGATTCGCCGGCAGCAACACCTCGTTGTTCCACCATTGGCCGCAAGGCTTGCCCGACGCGATCGACGTCTGCGCCGTCCAGCTTCCCGGCCGACAACGGCGGTTCCATGAGAAGCCGGCCACTCGGCTGTTGCCACTGGCCGAGACGATCGCGGAGTTCGTGTCCCCCCGATTGAGCGGGCCATTCGCGGTCTTGGGCGCCTGCACCGGGGCCTTCCTCGCCTTCGAGGTCACCCGGGCGATTCGGGAGCGGACAGGCCGCGAGCCGTTCCATTTCTTCGTGACGTCTTGTCCCGCCCCCCATCTCCCCGCCCGCGACACCCCGGCCCATCTGCTCTCCGACTCGGAGTTGATCGAGCGCCTTCGCCTCCTCGGCGGCACGGACCTCGACGTATTGCAGCACTCCGAATTCATGAAGATGATCCTCGGTACGATCCGTGCCGATTTCGAAGTCGTGGAAACCTATCCCCGCGCCGACTTCAAGCCCTTCCGCTGTCCGATCACGGCCGTCCTCGGGGAAGACGACGCCTTCGTCGAATTCGAGGAGATCTCCGCCTGGCGTGAGCATACGCTCGGACCTTTCAAGTTGCTCACCTTGCCCGCCGGGCATTTCCTTGTGGAGACCCATCGAGAGCTGCTGCTACAGACCTTGATCGATGACATGCATCCGGACTCGTCTCGCGGTGTTTCTCCCGTCGCCGATCGAACGAGCCGGCCCTCGTTCCGCCAGAGGAAGGATCAATTACCGCGATGAGCCTTCACGAGTCGTATCCCGGGGGTTATCTCGAAGTCCCGGGAGGGCGAATCTGGTATCGGGTCGCCGGCGCCGGCGCGGGAATCCCCCTGCTGACGCTGCACGGCGGGCCCGGCTCGCCGCACGACTACCTGGAATCGCTGGCAGCCCTCGGTGGCGAGCGGCCGGTCGTCTTCTACGACCAGCTCGGTTGCGGCCGGTCCGATCACCCCGACGATCCCGGATTGTGGACCATGAGCCGGTTCTTGGAGGAGATCGACTGCGTGAGGACCGGGCTGGGCCTCGATCAAATCCACCTCTACGGACACTCCTGGGGAGCCATGCTCGCCGTCGATTATGCCCTGGCCGAGCCCGAGGGGTTGTGCAGCCTGATCCTCGCCAGCCCTTGCTTGAGCATGGCCAAGGTCCAGGCGGACCTGACACGATTGAAGGACGAGCTGCCCCCCGCGATCCTTAAGGTCTTGCGCGAGCACGAGCAGGCTGGGACCACCCATTCCGCCCAGTATCAGGTCGCGGCGCTGGCGTTCTACCGGCGGCACATCTGTCGGCTGTCGCCCTGGCCCGCTGCCCTGGAGCAGTCGTTCGCGAGCTGGGGCCATCAGGTGTACACGACCATGTGGGGGCCCGCCGAATTCAACGTCACCGGCAACCTTCGTGATTACGATCGCTCCGGCCGCCTGGGCGAGCTCTCTGTCCCCGTCCTGTTCCTCTGCGGACGCCATGACGAGATCACTCCGGAAACCACGGGCTGGTTCCATGAACTGTGTCCCGCCTCCGAGTTCGTCGTCTTCGAGGACAGTGCCCATCTCCCTCAGTTGGAGGAACCGGATACCCACGCGGAGATCGTACGCGAGTTCCTCCGCCGGGCGGAGCGGGCCCCGATCGCCTCCGCCGGCTCGGCTCAAACTCCATTCTCGAGATGAAACCTCGAGACGCTACCTCGAAAGGACACCCGATGATCGACTCGACAACCCTCGAAGCCCAATCGACCTTTATCGTCGTGGTCAACGACGAACAGCAGTACTCCATCTGGTTCGCCGACCGAGACCTTCCCGCCGGCTGGCACGATGCCGGAAAAAATGGGACGAAACAGGAGTGCCTCGACTACGTCGATTCCGTCTGGGTCGACATGCGACCGCTGAGCCTGCGGCGCTCCATGGAGAGACTCGACACCGAATAACCACACCAAGTCGAGCTCGGACGTCCATCCTTGGCACGGTCCCAGGAGACGCCGCACGATTCATGAGAAATAATATATGAAAATATTAGGAATTAGTGGCTTCGAGAATTCGATGCCGTTCAAGAGGGCCCACTGGCCCTCGCTCGAGGAGCGCGAATATAGGATCTCGCAGGGCCACGACTCGGCCGCGGCCCTGGTCGTCGACGGCCGGGTCATCGCGGCCGCGGAGGAGGAGCGCTTCGATCGGCAGAAGCACAGCGCGATGTTCCCGGTTCACGCGATCGAGTACTGCCTTTCGGAGGCCGGTCTGGAGCTGGCCGATGTCGACGAGCTCGCGCATGGATTCGACTATCGGCCATACCAGAGGCTGTTCTCGCTCGACCCGGTGGCGTCCGAGCTGTACCGCGATGTGTACTCACGGGAGGCGCTGCTCCGACTGGTCGAGCGAGATCTGGGCGGGTTGCCGGCCGAGCGAGTCCATCAAGTCGGCCATCACCTCGCCCATGCGGCCAGCGCCTACTTCACGTCGGGTTTCGACGAATGTCTCGTGGTCGTCATCGACGGCATGGGTGAAGTCTCCAGCGCGACCGTTTACCGCGCCGCGGGTCGTCGGCTGGAAAGACTCCACGAGATCTCGACAGCCGACTCGATCGGGATCTTGTATTCGCTCGTCACTCTCCACCTCGGCTTCGACTTCGGCGCCGACGAATACAAGATCATGGGGCTGGCGCCCTATGGCGACCCGGAGCGGTTCCGTCCGTTCTTCGACCAAGCCATCGAACTTCGCGACAACGGTTCGATCCGGATTCCCCCGTTATCTCTGAACCAAACGCGTGAAGAGCGGGAGAATCACCTGGCCACGCGGCGGTACTTCGAAGAGCACCTGATCCCGTCGCGGATGCCGGATGACGCGATCACCGACGACCACCGGGACGTCGCCGCGGCGTTGCAAGCGGCCCTCGACCGGACCAT
>JBKQHM010000470.1:0-3818 GCA_052148775.1 Isosphaeraceae bacterium
GATGGGCGGGGGGATCACCACTCGGGCTGGCTTGGGGTGCTTTCGCGGTCTCATCGCCTGCTCCTCCTCGTATTCCTCGGGCCTCTCCTTTCATTATACGTAGCAGATTTTTTCACAGGCTCTCAGAAGAACTCGGGAGACCCGGGCAGGGTACAAAGGTGCGGCAGGCTGCGGCCCAATGACCTGGGGTTGTTCGATATGCTGGGGAATGCGTACGAATGGTGCCAGGATCAATATCGCGAGGAGCCCGCGAGCAAGAACGTATCGACTGATGATATCATTGGTGATATCCCTCGTCTGCTGCGGAGCGGGTCGTTCTACTTTCCTCCGGCGGTCGTCCGCTCGGCGTTCCGTTACTGGGGCGCCCCGTCGTCCCGTTACTCGTACCTCGGTTTTCGCCCCTCCATGACTTGCAATTGAATATATTTATGTCCTTTTCATTTTAGCATATCGATATTTAGATACGGTGGTGTTAATTTGTTTTGATCACCCGGCGCAGCCGGGTCGAACCCGAAATGGAAATCGCGGCTGCCGTTTGGGCAGACGAGGGTCGTTTGATCGAGTGCAAGGGGAAACGTGTAAGACACGAGTATCACTCCGGCACGGAAGTGAATCACACGAGCCCGAAGCGCCAGCGAGTGAATGGCTCATCCACGCCGGAATCCACACGCTGGCGCGTCAGGCTCGTAGGTGCCGTTCTTGCTTGCCAGGGTCATACGATAGCCCCTGGTCGCTAACCCGCTGCAATCCGACGGGGAGAGCGGTAAAATCGAGGTCTACTTTGTTCGCTAGGTGAACGTCTGACGGCGAGGGTGCCCGGCCGGCCGGGCGCGAAAAATCGCCCCGTCAACTTGACGAGATGAACTTTCTGCAAACATGAGATCTATCAGAAGACGTTACCGGCACCAAGAATCGGGGCGACCCGGTGGGAGCTTCATCCATGTGGCGCAAGGCGATGCTGGCGAGCCCGGTAGTCTTGATCGCGACCATCCTGATCGCGGCGCAATACCGAGGGGGTTCCGACGTGCACGAGGATTTCCCGGTTCTCAAGTCCGACGAGGTTGCCGGCGCGGCCAAGCCCGCGCCCGCCGGCGGCAAGGAGGAGCTGGCCACCTTCGGCACCGGATGTTTCTGGTGTACCGAGGCCGTGTTCCAGCAGTTGAAGGGCGTGTCGAAAGTGGTCTCGGGTTACAGCGGCGGCCAGGTCCCCAGCCCGACCTACAAGCAGGTCTGCACCGGCACGACCGGGCACGCCGAGGTCATCCAGGTGACGTTCGACCCGGCCGTGATCTCGTATCCGGAGCTGCTCGAGGTCTTCTGGCGGTCGCACGACCCGACGACGTTGAACCGGCAGGGCAACGACGTCGGCACGCAATACCGGTCCGTCATCTTCACGCACAACGACCGGCAGAAGCAACTCGCGGAGTTGTACAAGAAGAAGGTCGACGCGGCGAAGGTGTTCTCGAACCCGGTCGTCACGGAAGTCGCCCCGTTCACCGCGTTCTACCCGGCCGAGGACTATCACCAGAACTACTATAACGAGAATCCCCAGGCTGGTTACTGTCGGGTCATGATCAAGCCCAAGGTCGAGAAGCTGCGGGCGGTGTTCAAGGACAAGTTGAAGACGAAATAGCCTTTGCGATCGACTCGGGGAGGATTCCCTGGAGACGACTCCTCACCGCCCGACCGAACGAAAGGGATTTACGCAGACGCCCGACCTTCCGGGCCAACCGAGGAGAATCGAAGGGTTACAGACCAGCCGGGCCGCTGGCTGTCGGCCCGGCCTCCGCCATGTCCTCGACCCTGGCCCGTGCCTGCCTCTGATTCGCCCATCGTATGAACCAGAACAACGATGGGGTATAGATGAGCCATAGCAGTAATCGCCAGAGCAGTGGCAGTAGGAAGAGGCAAACCAGGAAGACCGAGATCCCGAGCCAGCAGAGGATCGCGGCCCGGACCATGAAAGCCCGCTCTTTGGGGCCGTTCGTGTTCTTGATGCTGAAGTACGTGCCGACGATACCGCCCATGACGCCGAGCACGCCCCCGGCGATACCGCCGACCAGGCCGACCAGGCGACCGTCCATCCGAGATCTCCCTTTGAAGCCGAGCATCGCCATTCGTTTCGGTACGAGGCCTTATGCGTCATGCTCGGCGTAACTTCTTCGAATCGCATCGAAAAACGGTATCCCGAGCGGCACCCTCACCCATCACGCCCATTTTCCACGGCCGGCCGGCCCTCTCTTGCGGCCGTCGGAGGATCGCCGCAACCGTCGCCCAACCCAGTCGATTATACCGCCCGGGGCCGGGGCCGTCTCGGTCCAGTCGTCGAGGCGGTAAGGCCATCAACAATCTCTTGATAAAGCAGCAGGCCGACTGATCTCGGGCCGATTGCGGGAGGTGACCGCGATGCGACGATGGAATGCGAAAGCCGTCGCCCGGGTGCTGGCCCTGATCGGCATTTCGCTGGGCTTGCTCGCCGGGCCGTCCCTGGGCCAGGTCGCCGGGCCGTCGCCGTCGGGCGTCCGGATCGTTGCCGATAACGGCACCATCACTTCCGAGGGGTTCGGCCTTCGGTACCGGATCGAGGGCACGGGCCGGTCAGCCATCGTCATCGGGAGCGCGGTTTACTATCCTCGCGTCTTCTCGCGGATCATCCCTGATGACCAGGTGTGCATCGCCCGTGTCCGGAGCCCGGTCAGACCGTCCGATACCGCGACAACGTTCGTGGTCCCCATGCGACGGCGACGAGTACCGCCGCGAGCGCCGTGATCGGGCCGGCGATGCGCGGATCGTAATGTGAGCCGTAGATCGGAAACAATAGCCAGCTTACGTTTGTCATGGTGTGGAACAAAGCCGTGGCGAAGACGCTCTTGCCCGTGTTGTTGTAGAGCCAGACCACCAGGACGCGGGTTGCCACCGTGGAGAGACACCACCAGGCAATCCATCCTGGCGATCGGTGGGCCTGGAGTAACGGTACGATGTGCCAGGCGGCCCACACGAACCCCAACAGGACGCCGGCCGGTAGCGCCCCCCACCGATCCTGCATCGGGTCGATGGCGTATCCCGACCAGCCCAGCTCTTCACACGTGGCGGCGACGAAGAACGCCAGGAACAGGGCCAACGCCGCCGGGACCGTGAACTGCGGGGTCGGGAGCGGCCCTCCCATCAGGCGCATGAGCGCATACGACAAGATCATGATGCCAGGACTCAGGAGGATGATCGGCGCGTACCAGATCATCGCGCGAATTCGCTTGTAATCGATGGACCTTTTTAGCAACTCGGTCACGCCCGCGGTCTGATCCTCCCCGTAGACGAGCATCAGGGCCGCTACGCCGGGGCAGAAAAACATGAGAGAACTCACCGGGAGTCCGGGTAACAGTTGGAGAGTGGTCAAGGCGCCGGCCAGGTAGAAGGGAATCGAGAGGGCGAGAACCAACAGGAAGAACTTGAGGGGTGGCCTGCGGCTCGAAGTGATCGTCTTCGAAGAGTCCTCAGCGACCGACCGCGGGGATGGCAGCATCTGCGACTCCTCGAGAATTCCGGCCGCGGGAGAAGGGATTCTCCAGACCCCCTTCGCGAAACCTCCTTCTGGCGACACCTGCAGGACCTCGTCGTCCGCGGCGCCTCGCCGCTCCGGCCAGGCCCATCGATCCTATCCGTTAGTTCCGGTCCCGCCCATGTCGTTTGTCGGGCGTGAAGGAGCGATGTCGCCAGGATGACGAACCCCCGGACGTGCTTCACATCCGCCTAGACATCGATGGGAAAAAATCGATGAAGGGTTTGACGGAGTTTCCGCGCAACTCTCTGTTGAGCGATTC
>JBKQHM010000471.1:0-16504 GCA_052148775.1 Isosphaeraceae bacterium
AACTCCTGGGGCTGCGTCCCAGGAGGATCAACGAATTCCGCAATCTCGATCAGGGCCTGTGGCAGGGCCTCCAGATCGATGAAATCAAACGTCGGAACACGAAACTGTTCCGCCAATGGATCGACGATCCGGCGACGATCTGTCCGCCCCAAGGAGAGACGGTGGAGCGGGCCATGGAACGGATCAAGACGGCATTCCGGCCGCTCTTGCGTCGTCACCAGGACGAGGCAATCGGTCTGGTCGTCGGGGAGCCGCTGGCGAGACTCGTGGCGTCTTACCTGAGATGCGAAACCCGCGTACACCTCGACGAACGATGGGCTTGCTGCGAGTTTGAATGGATCAAGATCGCACCGGTACTCCTGCAAAACGGAAGCCTTTGAAATTCACAAAATGCGTCGATGCAACGTCGACACACCGTCAGGGTCGGTTGGCTGGAGAATTGGGTCGCATCGAGGGTCCGTGGCCGGTTTGTCCGCCTGATCGGCCCGGACCCGCCAAGTTTTGGATCGACCCCGGCACGGGGCTCGGCGATTCGAGGAAAACGGACAAAGGATGACATCAATGGGACAGAAGGAGGGACGTTCCTCGAATGCCTGGCATGGTCATTTCGAGCCGAAACGCGTTCCGGAGAAAGTCTGGATCGGTTGCGAGGGTTGTCAGGCGACCCTTTTCCGCAAGCAGGTCGAGCAAAACCTGCTCGTGTGCCCCGAATGCAACCATCATTTCACCGTGTCGGCAGTGGAGCGGATACGGCAACTCCTCGATGCAGATACATTCGAGGAATGGTTCGCCGACCTCCAGCCATCGGACCCGCTGACGTTCAACGACCGCCGCCCCTACCCCGAACGGGTCACATCCGAGCAGGCGCTGACCGGCCTGAAAGAGGCCGCAGTGGTCGGCCAAGGATTCATTCGTGGAATACGCATCGTGTTCGGCATCACCGACAGCAAGTTCATCATGGGCAGCATGGGATCGGTCGTGGGGGAGAAACTGACCCGGGCCATCGAGGAAGCGACCCGTCAGCGTCTCCCCCTCGTGATCGTCTCGGGCTCCGGCGGCGGCGCACGGATGCACGAGGGGATTTTCTCATTGATGCAGATGGCGAAGGTTTCAACCGCCCTAGGCCGTTATCATGAATCGGGGGGACTTTACCTGAGCGTCTTGACCCATCCGACGATGGGAGGGGTTGCAGCGAGCTTTGCCTCGCTCGGCGATTTCATCCTCGCCGAACCCAAAGCCTTGATCGGCTTCGCCGGCCCTCGCGTCATCGAGCAGACTGTCCGGGTTCAGCTCCCCGTGGGATTCCAGACCAGCGAATTCCTCCTCGACCACGGCTTCATCGACCGGATCGTTCACCGGAAGGACCTCCAGAGTACGATCGCCCAGCTCATTACCTACGCCACGCCCTGATCGCGTCACGCCCGCTCCGGATCGATCAAGGTCGGCAAGATGTTATCGCGCGGGTAAGGGTGCCCACGGTACTGTCGGAACGCCTCGGCCTGTGCCACACCGATTTCCGCTCCGCGGCTGGCCCCCCATCGGGCCTGTATTTCCAGGTACTCGTCAATCCCGTGCTGGCGCAGGAGCCAGTTGCGCTGGCTCGCGTGGCAGGCTAGCATCGCTTTCTTCGTCCCGAAGACACGGGATACGTCGATGATGAGATCGACGGCCACCGGCCGCCCGTCTCGGTCCCGGCCCTCCAGGGGATCGACGAAGTAGAGATGCGGGATCTTCCGGAGCGGGGACGCCGGCTCCCACTGTCGCGTCGCGTAGTTGGGACAAGACGCGGCGAAGCAGGCATCGCGGACCAGCAGGCTAGTCATCTCGTGGTCGGCGATGTAATCGATCGGCGGAGCCGTGAGGATGACGTCCGGACGCGACCGGCGTAGGACCTCGGTCATCCGACGTCGCGAATCATCGTCATTGAAGATGGCCAGGTCCCGGAATTCGAGGCAGACGTAATCCGCCCCGATCATCGAGGCCGAGGCACGTGCCTCCTCCCGCCGGATCGCCGCGATGGCCTCGGCATCGTACTCCGCGCTACCGCAGTCTCCCGGCGTCATGGTCGCGATGGTGACATGGCAGCCGGCTTCGCGCAGCAAGATCAGTGTCCCCGCGCACTGGAATTCCACATCATCAGGATGGGCATGCAGGGCGAGGATTCGAGTCGGTTCGGACATGAGTTCCCCCGAGGAGGTTGATCCTCCGGCCAATCGCAATCCGAGGACGGATTGACCACTATTCCTTCCGGACGAAGACCCTATCAAAGGAAAATTCGAATTTTTTCTGAAAAATGTTCTCGCGTGCGCTAGCCGACCGGTGTACATTAGCAACCAAAGAGTCAGTACGTGATCGCCCGTGTTTGACAGGTGCACCTGTGGACGGACGGCAGCAGACTCTTCGAGAACGCGTTCTACAGACATTGGAGGCGTATGATGGCCGACCTGGATGCCCTGACTCCCCGACAACGGGACATTTACAGCTTCATCCGTAGCAAGATCCAAGGACGGGGATACGGACCGACGGTCCGCGAAATCGGCTTGCATTTCCAGATCAAGAGCCCCAACGGAGTGATGTGCCACTTGAAGGCCCTCCAGAAGAAAGGACTGATCCACCGCGAGCCGAACATGTCGCGCGCCATCCAGCTCCTGGACGACCCGGTCAATCCCCAGCACGCCGGCCTCAAGCTCGTCGGCCGGATCGCCGCCGGACAACCGATCGAGGCCGTCGAGCAGAACGAAGAACTCACTTTCTCCGAGTGGATGGAGCCCGGAGATAAATTCGCCCTGCGGGTCACGGGCGAATCGATGATTGACGAACACATCGCCGACGGCGATTATGTCATCATCCGGAAACAGGAGCAGGCCCGCGACGGGCAGATCGTGGCGGTCCGGGACGACGACGGTGAGGCGACGTTGAAGCGGATCTTCCGCGAACGCAACCGGATCCGGCTCGAGCCGGCCAACCGAACCATGAAGCCCATCTTCCGCGACAGGGTCAATATCCTGGGCGTCCTGGTGGGTGTCGTACGAAAGTACTGAAAAGTCCAGGGCGAGTGCTCCTTCGCCCTGCCACAACGTGACCGATTGCGACTTGCTCGGGAAGGATCGTCCAATGGAACGGGATGCCGCTGCGCCAGCAGATTGGGTTCGATTGTTCACGGATGGCGCTTGCAGCGGCAATCCCGGGCCAGGGGGATGGGCCTTTATCCTCGTCCATCCGGCCACGGGAAAGGTCATCGAGTCTTCGGGCGCAGAGCCCAATACCACGAATAACCGCATGGAGCTCATGGGGGCCATCGAGGGCCTTTCGACGCTCAAGAGACCTTGTAGCGTCGAGCTGATCACCGACAGTCAGTATCTGGCAAGAGGGATCAGCCAGTGGATGCCGAACTGGAAACGGCAGGGATGGATGCGCAAGGAGGGGGGCCGACTCAAGCCCGTCATCAATCTTGACCTCTGGCAGAGGATCGACGAGTTGTTGATGACTCACCGCGTCTCGGTGACCCACGTGCTCGGTCATAACGGCCACCCCGAGAACGAAGCATGCGATCGCATGGCCGTCGCTGCCTACAAGGCCCTCGTCAAGCTCGGTATATCGGGTCGTTCCGCATGAGTCAGAGCGACACTCGTGTGATCGGGTCGTGCTCGGACTGCTAGGACACTCCACCAGACCGATCACGCGAGTTGTTCAGTTGTGCTGAAGCTGGTTGATCTTGTTATAGAGCGTCTTGAGGCTGATGCCCAATTCTCGGGACGCGGCCGGCTTGTTACCATTGTGCTTGTCGAGGATGGTCTGGATATAACGCATCTCGACATCTCGAAGCGTCGGAGTGCCCTCGGGGACCTGGAAGTGCGGGGAATTGAGCGGCGAAGTCTGGGTTGAGTGGGCTTTGCCACGAGCGGGGATCTGGGTCGGTAGATGCTCGGGAAGGATCGGCCCATCACCCGCGAGGATCGTCGCGCGTTCGATCATGTTGGCCAGCTCGCGGATATTCCCCGGCCAGTCGTGATTGAGCAGCACGTCCAGTGAACCGGGTTCGATCCTCGACTGGCTCAATCCGCGACGTGAGGCATAGCGGACAAGCATGTGCTGGGCGAGTGCGGCAATATCGCCTTTGCGCTCGCGCAGCGGCGGCAAGAAGATTTCAAAAGTATTGAGCCGGAAAAACAGGTCTTCCCGGAATTGCTCGTTACTGACCATCTCGCGGAGGTCTCGATTGGTTGCGCACAGGACGCGCACATCGACCCGGAAAGGCTCATTCTCGCCGACGCGGCGGATCTCGCCGGACTCGAGGAATCGCAAGAGCTTGACCTGCACGCTCTTGTCCAGTTCACCGACCTCATCGAGGAAGAGAGTCCCACCATTGGCGACTTCGAAAAGCCCCTTACGGTGGTTATCGGCGCCCGTGAACGCACCCTTGCGATGACCGAAGAGCTCGCTCTCGACGAGGTTCTCAGGCAAGGCGCCGCAATTGACGGGGATGAAGGCCCGGTCGGAGCGTCGACTTTTGTCGTGCAAGCTCCGAGCGATCAGTTCCTTGCCCGTTCCGGTCTCCCCGAGGATCATCACGGAGGCGTCCGTCGGGGCTATGGTCTCGATGAGGCGGCGGACCTGCTGCATCACGGGAGTCTCGCCGATCAGCAACGGCGTCCCCTCGGCGGCCTTGAGGCGAGTCTCGAGCGCCGTGGTCTTATTGGCCATATCGCGCCGTTCCGCGACCCGCCCGAGGATGACCTCGAGCTCAGCCCACTTGCAAGGCTTGGTCAGGTAGTCGAAGGCACCCAGCCGGAGCGCCTGTACGGCCGTGTCGACCGAGGCATGGCCGGTCAGGATGATGACCTGCGTCTCCGGGCTGAGCTGACGGATCTGGCCGAGAACTTCGATACCGGTCAGGCCGGGCATGCGCAAATCCAGCAGGGCCGCGTCATACATGCCGCGTTCCAGGGCCTTGAGGGCCGCAGTCCCATCCGGGCAGACGGTGACCTCGTGCCCGAGTCGCGGCAATTCGAGCTGCATCAGATCCCGGAGGTGGGACTCATCATCGGCGAATAGGATCCTTAATCCTCCCTGACGCGACTTTTCCATGTCACGGATCTCCTTATAACCTGCGTGTCTGCCGTCGTCCGAATAGGCGGTGGGTTGGTGGTCCCGGTAAGATCAGGTGACACTGGCTTCGGCCGGCTCGGGGTTCCGCCGGCTCGAGTTTCTGGACCTGGATCGGCCTTCTTCGGGGATCTCGGTCGGATGGACCGGTAGTCGGACCGTGAATGTCGCCCCCCGGTCCGCCCCGGCGCTGACGGCCATGATTTCGCCCTGATGCTGACTGATGATCCTGTGAGTAATCGATAGGCCGAGACCGGTCCCCTTGCCTTCTCGACGCTTGGTGAAGAACGGCTCGAAGATGTTCTCGAGGACGTCGGGCTCCATGCCACACCCATCGTCGGTGAAGAGCATCTCCGCCATGCCGTGCCGGTAACGCGTGTCGATCCGCAAGGTGCCGTGGGCTTCCATGGACTCCAGCGCGTTGACGATGAGATTCAGCACGACCTGCTTGATCTCCTGGCTATCCACATGGGCCATCACGGCCTCTCTCGGGTGGAAGATGATGTTCCGACCGCGGTATTTTCCAATATGCCGGATCATCTCGACGACGCCTTGGATCAGACTGGCCAGGTCGATCCGCTCTCGCGTGATTTCGTTGCACCGCGAGAAATCCAGCAGTCGTTCGGTGATGTTCTTACACCGAAAAGCCTCTTCCTGGATCATTTTCAGGTAGTTGAAGACGAGCCGTCGGTCCGGATCCTCGAGATCGCTCAAGGATCGCTCCAGGCGATGATCCAGTGCCTCCGCGCAAAACGCGATCGAGGCCAGTGGGTTATTGATCTCGTGCGCAACGCCGGCGGCCAGAAAGCCGACCCCCGCCAGCCGTTCGGATCGGACCAGTTGTCGGCTTCGCTCCTGGACCTGCCCTTCGAGATCGGCGTAGGTCACGCTGATTTTGGCGGTCATCTCGTTGAACGCTTCCGCGAGATCCTGCATCTCGTCGCCCGACTTCAAGTTGATCTTGTAGTCGAAGGATCCCCAGGCTACGTGACGAACTCCGCGCTGAAGCATTCGGACCGGGAACAGCACCCACCGATGGAACAAACTCGTGAGTCCGCACAGCATCCCCAAGACCATGACCGCCGACGACCAGACGATGATCCGGCTCGTCTGATACTGCCCCTGGGACATCTGCAAGACATTCCAGAAGTCCTCGTAAAGCTTTTCCGGGAGCTGGCTCACGGTGTCGTAGAGTCGTTCGATTCGTGATTTGATATCACTAGCCGGCTTGAATTTGGAGAGCAAGTCGGGCACGTAGATGGTTGTACCAGGGAAGAGCGGCTCGACCGTGCCGTTACTAGCATCGAGCTCGTTGAGGATCGCCGTCAGATCGTAGTCCATCAGCAGCGAGAGCTCGAGCTCGCCGAGGCCGTTGTCAGCCCGCGTCCCTTGGCTCGAATTCTTCTTCAGTTGCAGGAAGTAGACCTGCAATGCCTCTCGCGCCTCGACGACGCGCCGCTTCAGTTCCTGCATCTCGGAATCGGTCGTTTTCTCGCGTGGGGCGTGCAATCGAAATACGGTCGCGAACAGCCCCGTGGATGCCTTGATCTCCCTGAGTTGATCGCCCTGGGTCAGATTACTGATGTGAAAGGAATGTAATCCGAAGATCGATCCACCCATCAAGATGAGCATCATGCCCACGACCAGGCTCAGGCCAACCATGAGTTTGAGGCGGATTGGCCAACGGACCATGACGACCTCCCTGTCGTGGCACCACGGGGAAACGAGCGGTTCCTCGGTGAACCGGTTGCTAGAGGGGGCACTATAACAAAACTTCTCTCGACCTCAAAGACCCAATCATCTGGGTAGATCGACCGCGGAAAGCGGACGCGGTGCGGATCTCTTGCCACGGAGGACGATCTGCCTGTCGGCTTGACCTCGCCCGACTTCATCCTGCGAATCCACCACTGACGACCACCTGTCGAACGATGGCGAGGACGATGGCCAGGCCCAGGACAACACCAAGAGCCACTCGCAAGCGGCGGAGATTTCGCTGGAAGCGGGGTTCTTCACTTGGATTCCGCTCGAGCTTTTCCAGGAAGGAGATCCGGCTGGCGATGCTACCGTGACGCCACGATCGACGGGATATCTCGATGCCGTTCCAGTCGGCCACGTTCGACAGGGCATCGGAGAAGATGCGAATCCCCATGGGACAGATCGATGGTTCGACCCTTCGTTCATGGGCTGGAGTTGGGTTGCGATCCATGTCGAGATGCGGCGGACATTCCGGCAGGTTGCATGACACGATCTTGCTGCCGAAGACGTCGGCTTGCCGCTCGAATCGTCGCGAGAGATGGCCAAACACGACCCAGAAATAGAGCCCCAGGAAAATCAAAAGTGCCATAGCCTGGATCGACTCGCTCAGGATTTCAGAGGAAAATGGCGCGATCCAGGGTGTGTGCGAGATCCACGACTCGCACGAGGCAACGCCCTCAGCGAAGAGCATCAGCATGCCCAGGCTGCCCGCGAAGAAGAAACCGAAGTAGGGCAGATGTCGGTGGGCGACATGACCGATCTCATGACCGAAGACAGCCGCCACTTCCAGGGGTGACATGGACTCGATCAGGGCATCGGTCAAGAGGACATAACGAAACCCCGGCAAGACCCCTGTCACGCAGGCGTTGAGCATGGAGTGGCCGGTATCCCAGACGAGCACATCGGTAAACCGGAAGCCAACCCGCTCGGCGGCACGCTCCAGACGACGGCGGAGGGAACCGGGAGGCAGTGGCCTCGTAGGCCACGCCAAGCGGACGAATAAGGGCGACGCCATCAAGACCAGCGAACCCAGGATGGCGATCTCGGCCGGCTCCGCTATCGCGCTCTGATCCCAGTCCGGCCAGATCCTCGAAATGATGTCCCGGCGGACCACATACAACAGGACCACGGGCAGGATCAACCCGATCGACTGCCGTGACCGAAGGACCAGGTAGCGACCGAGCCGACCTGCCACCCCGATCCCGGACCGTACCTGAAACGCACGCTCGGCGAAAAACTGACCCCACCAGATAACGAGTTGAATCAAGGCATAAGGCAGGAACACGACCAAGTCGTCGACCAGGATATAATCGTCCAGGCCCCAGTTCGTCCTGACCATTCGGGACCATCCCACCCAGTGGATGATCCACCCGTATACGACCAGCGAGAGTACGGTCAGGAAGCGGACGCCGATGCCATAGCGTTTCCTCAAGCCCGAAGTGGATAGGCCCGGCTGCGACACCCGAGAAGCAATCCACAAGCCGAGCCCGAACGACAGGATCGCCACCAGGCTGATCCCACCGCACGTTTCCAGCACAGGCACGCTGACGTCGGCGAAGGGATCGCCGGCCCTGGCAGGATCGAATCCGAATGCCAGAATCAGCGCGATCAGGAGAGAAACAGGCATCATGATTGTTGCAATCCGGAGGATCGCTCACGGAGAGAATCGTCCCTCCACGGCAGTCGCCGGAGACATGAAACCGCGGATCTCGATCGTTTCATCGTGCGGGATGGACCATGAACTCGATCACACGGCCGCGGCACCGACCACGACGAGTTGGATCGGATACACGACCGGCTCGTCCTGATCCTTGACCTTGAGCTGTAGCGGAAGGACGACGCTCCACGTATTCTTCTCGGAATCATGGATCGTTACGGGCTGGGGCTTGGCCCCTTTGGGCGCCATCAACATCAAGAACGACGCCGGATGGCTCGTACCCGCCGACTCGGCGCTCCGCTGCTCCAACTGCTTGCGAGTCGGCGGAGCCACTCCCTTGTCCTTTGAAGCCGGGAGGAGCAGCACATAATCCCGATAGGCACTGACACCGAGATGATCGCCGTTGGTCGGCTGCAAGCCATAGCGCATCGTGTAGACGCCCTTGGCGATGGACTGATCGCGATAATCGTGGCCCTCCGTCGCGAACTGAAGTATCCCGAGGAACTCGCCGTCCGCGAGAAATGGGAACTGGATAACCCCTTTCGGACCGGAGGGCTTCTCCGAGCAGGAGGTCGCCTGGCGGAGCCAGATTTCCGCGAACTCCTTACCCTCTCCATCCTGAATCCGTACGCTCTGGCCACTGAGAGTGGCGAGAAGATCCGGGGCCAGTGAGGATGGAGGCGCTTGCTTACGTGCCTCCACCTTGATCGACTCTTGGGCGAACGCACCAGTCCCCGCCCCGTAGAGCAAGCAAAGGAGAACAATCGGTCTCATCGTGTTAATATCCCGGGTAACGACGGGGGTTGTCGTGGAATCCTATAGTACTCGACCGCAGGGGACCTGGGGAGTAGCTTCAGGAGAGAGCGTATCATCCTGGAAAAGTCCATGGATGAGAGGAAGGCGGATTGAACAGGGCCGGCTCGGAACGAGCAAGCTTCACGGGCCGGCTCTATGAGACCAGCACCGTCGATCAGAGCGGCTGCTCCACGCATGGTCTTGCCCCGGACAAGCTCGGGGGGTGGCGCGCAGGGAATTCGAGGGCCACCCGGAGCGAGCCAGTTCCGTTCAAACAGAATGGCACGGTTATCGGCGAGATTCAATAGGCGAAGTGGCCGACAAAACTGCTACGGCAATTCGGGTCGTCCCATCCCCGATCGAGGCCTTTGCCCTTGAATTCATGACCTAACGTGAAAGCCGGCTGGACGTCCACGCCCTTGGAAAGCGGGCCGTAGGCGACGACCTCATTCCCGCAGAAATGGTCGCGATCGTCCAGCGGACGCGTCACGATCTGGGCGATACCCGCGGCCCAAAAGGAAGCCCGCGGCGAGTGGGGCATATTGTGCGTCGAATGGGTGGACTCGGTCCCGGCCGTATGATCTTCGAGTGTCAAGCTCATCCGGGTGATTGCGACATTCGTGACGTGGCCGAGTCGGGCGCCTCCCAATGTCTTGGCCATGTCGATGAGGGCACGCTGCTGCCGATCGCTGGCGCGGGAATCGACGATCAGGACCGATTGGGCCCTGTCCGGGTGATCCTGGGAGAACGTCGTGTCTCCGAGCACCGCCGCGGCGACGCAGAATCCCGATAGATCCTCGCCCTTCCACGACCCTTCCTTGACCTTCCAGGCCAGCACGGCCTGTTTCCCGTAAATGAAGATCTCCGCATTGGAGAAACATGGCCCGGTGAAAACGTCAGCATTCCTGGCTTCAACGTATTCCCCGCGAATCTCCGCCGCGCCCGCCAGTGCAGGGGCCAACATCAACACGGCGGACCCTATTGCTCGACTGAATATCCGCATCGAATTTTGCTCCCGATCGTGAAGGCCGAATTTGCCGACTGTGCGGCCGACTACTTATGAATTATGAAGTGGCCTTCGGCTATCAGTCAAGGGCCAGTGAGATCGGCCTGGCCCGGGAACGTTCAACGACTCGAATCCGCATGAGACACGCTGGTAACACCTTGAGGTGGCGGAGGCTCGGACGGGGAGGGCTCGCTAAAGCGATCCGGCGCGAATCTTCCTGGGCGTGGTCGACCGACCCCGGGCCGGGCCGGGCCCGGCGGTTGACCCAGGCTGACACTGAGTAGTTCGTAGGCGGCCGCTAGCCGTTCACGATCCTCCTGATAGGCTTGGACACTCCGCTCCAGTCGTTCGATGGCTTGCTCGCGAGAGGTCAAACGCAGGAGGTCGTCGACTGCGCGGTCCGCCAGATCCCGGTTTTGACTCTGCAACGATAGAACCTGATCCTTCAGGCGCGCATTCTCCGCGCGGAGGAGCTGGCTGACCTTCTGGGACTCTTCCATCCGGGAGCGCGGTACGACGCCGCAGCCGGACAGAAGCCCCGCGGCCATGAGGAACACAAGACAGAGCCGAGGCATGGGGACGAGGTCGTAGACACGAACCATTCGTTCCGCCTCCTTTCGGAGTCGATCGTTCGCCAGACCGCCGGACCGCAGACCGATCTGGCCACGGAATCGGCGCACTCACGCTGGCCATAGACACATCGGTCAGCCGCCCGGGTCGGCGCGGGTACAAAAACCCACGCCGAACCCGTGACACGAGTCAGGCGGTTCCATCCGACCCGCGCCGACCATCTTCCATCAACCGCCGAATAGACCGGCGATCGCCTTGACCAGGCCGGACGCCGGCCCGCCATCGCGGAATTCGTAAAGGTTACGCATCAGATCGATCGAGATGAAGAAGACCAACAGGAGTAGGACCGAGGACACCCCGAGCAGGCCGACCCAGATACCACTCCATTCGGCCTCGCTTTCACGAGACAGGACCATCGCGGGGCCGGACCGCTCGATCCCGCCGCTGGAACTCTCGGAGCTCGACCATCCGCTGGTCATCTCGCTCGATACGGCCGCGTCGAAACCGTCGTCGTCCTCGTCTTCATCCTCGGCGAACGACGAAGGCGCCATGGCCGTGGCGGCGTTCTGATCGACGGCCTCTTCATCGATCGCGAAGACCTCGGAGCCGCTGTCGCTTTCCTCCAGCTCGAAGTCGCTCGCGGCCTCGAGTTGGACCGTCTTGTCGTCAGAGTCGTCGTCCGACAGTGGGACATCGACTTCGAAATCGGTGTCGTCGAAGATATCCTTCTCGCCCTTCTTCGTGGCCGGCGGCGGGGTGGCCGACAGCGATTTCTTGGGCGGAGCCGGCTTGGCCTTGGCCGGGCCGGTCGTCTTGATCTCCTCGTCGCTCAGCGGGGCCAGCTCGATCGAATCGGCTTGTCCCATACCCAGCCCGCCGGCACGCTGGAGATTGATCCCGGAGTCGCTCGGACGAGACAGATTGATCCCGGAGATGCTCGGATCGGCGCCGGTCACGTCCGAATCACTGGCCTTGCTCAGCGGTGTTGCTTCGAACTCGTCGCTGGCGTCCAGGGCACTCAGTTCGAAGTCGCTCCCCGAATCGGGCTGGAGGGCATCGATGAGCTCGCTGGAAGGATTCAGGTCGAAATCGCTGTCCGAGTGGCTGGCCGGAATCTCCGCCGAGGAGCCAGCGAATGGGCTGGATCGTACGGCCGTGTCGCTGGCGCTGGAAGATCGCATCATCCCATGGTCGGCCGTGTCATCCTTGATCAGCGTGACGTCAGAATCGCTCGGCTGGCGGAGACGGGGCTCGGGCGAGGCGAGACGCACATCCGAGTCGCTGGCTCCCCTGACATTGTCCGGCACGAGGCGGACATCGGAGTCGGTGGGATGCTTGCCTGACGACGACACGCCGATGATGACCGAGCTGGAACCGGTCACGGCGTTGGGCGGCAGTGAGAGATCGTCCAGGAGGATGTCATGCTCCGAAGAGCCCTCAGACGCTGTCGCCTTGCCGAAGTGCATCGTTTCTTGCCCGAGGTCGGGCTTGGCCACGCCGAGGTGGAACTCGGAGAGATCCAGGTCATCGGCGCTGGACCCGCTACCGCCCGCGGGCACCTCCAGGTCGGAGAGGCGAAGTTCGGCGTCGCTCCCGAGTCCGCGGCGGCGTGCCAGTTCATCGACGTCAACGACGCGGAACCGCCACGATCCGCCGTCGAGGAATGCGCGGACCTCACGCGATTGCGCCTTGGTCTTGAGTTCCTCGGCGCTCATGCCCAGGACGCGGGCAGCTTCTTCTAATGTATAAAATTGAGCCATGGACGTGTTCCTCGCGGTCGAGATCGGCCCTGTTGCAGCCGTTGGAAGTCAACTCTTTCGCAGGGAAGACCCCGACCCGACACGCCGGCGGTCCCCCGTCTCTACTGGGTCGTATGAGTCAGGGCCTTGACGCGCGCCTCCACGTCGGAGGGCTCGAGCCCTTGGTTGTTGTACTCGTCGAGTTCCAGGTCCCATCGATATTTGCGCGAGGCCTCGAGCTTGACGCTCCCCGTCGAATTCATCGGGTCGATGCGGTAGACGGCGAACGATTTCTGCTTCGTATCGATCAGATACAGCCACTGGATCGGACCGGTCGGATTGGCGATCAGGGCCAGCGTGCCGGCCTGGTCGTTAGCGGCCACCGTCCGCGACGGCTGAGACTTGGCGGTTTCGGATCGACTCCCGGCCGTTGCTCCCGAGTAAGCCGGACGAGCCGAGCCACCCGGGGCTTGCTGCGCCGCCGCTGGTTCACCTCGAAAACTCGTACCCCAAGCGATGACGATCCCAAGAGCCAGGCCCGGTAGGCCAAATCGTGCCAGACCGCTGTCAATTCTCCCACCCATCGGAGACCTCCTCCTTGAATCGGACGACCCCAATCCGTTCGGGGTCGAGACTTCTTCATATCGCGAAGGCCCGGCGCGAGATGCCTGCCGGCGCGGACGCAAGCTCAAACGCGACCGATGCGTTCAGTCTACCACACCTTTTTCTTGCAGTTTCAAACCACTCCCGATACGACGATCCGGAGAAAGTCCGACACCTATCATTGCGGAATGGATAAAAACGCCGTAGCGTGAGCCAGAAGGGAGCACGCCGCAATCGACGATGCTTGGTACAGCCCGCGGAGGGGGAATCGAGATTGGAAAGTGGAAGCCCCTGTCGAATCGTTACTGGTCGTCAGCTCAGATGGAGCCGCGCTCTCCCAATCGCATCCCGCACCGATACTCTGCGGCGACGTAGTGAAACAGTACGCGAACATTATCATTGTAGAGGCTTGTCCACTTGCTGCAAGTCCAGAGCCGTTGAGACTCGAGGTTGGAGCGAAAAATGTTTGACTTTTCTTGAAACTTCCGCCAATGTAGCTCTAGAATTGGATTGATGCTCGCGCCGGACCTATGCCGAAACAGGTCGATGCCGAGGGACCAATCACCCCCCGCGAGAATCCTCATACCCGCCCTCTCTAGCTCGGCCGGAGGTGCTCCCATGCACGCTGCAGATTTTCGCCGGCGCCTTCTGACATTCGTGGTACCGGCCTTCTTGTCTGGAATCAGTCTCATCGGGGAAACGGCGAATGCGGGCAAAGCCACCGTCACCGCCAATCCGTCGACGGACGAGATCACGATCTTACCGCGGACGTCCCTCCTGAGCGGCCGGCGAGCGACTCAGCAATTGATCGCGACATCTCGCGCGTCCGACGGCTCGCGCCGGGACGCGACGCGCTCGGTAGAATGGTTCAGTCGCGACCCGGAAGTCGCCATCGTCTCGTCCAAGGGTCGTGTCATCCCCAAGGCGAACGGTACGGCGAAGATCGTCGCAAGGCTGGGGAGCCAGGAATTTGACGCGACCGTGCAGATCGAGGGCATGGAACGTCCAGCACCCGTCAGCTTCCGCCGAGACGTGATCCCTGCGTTCAGCCAGGCCGGTTGTAATATGGGCGCCTGCCATGGCACGCCGACCGGTAAGGGGGGCTTCCGCCTCAGCCTTCGCGGCTATCTGCCCGATCAGGACTTCACGATCCTGTCGCACGAATCCGGCGGCCGACGGATCAATCCTATTGCCGCCGGAACCAGCCTGCTCCTCCGAAAACCCCTGGGTGAGGTCCCCCATGAGGGCGGACTCAGACTCGTTCGCAGCTCCAAGTCCTACGAGTTTCTCCACGACTGGATTCAGGAAGGAGCCAAGGACGATCCGGGCGCGACGCCCGCGGTCCAGCTCGAGATCCTGCCCGAACCCCGCGTTCTGATCGCACCCGCAGCGACTCAGCAACTCCAGGTTTATGTCTACGACGCGAAGAACAAGGCGTGCGATGTCACCCCGATTTGTTACTACGACTCATCGAACCCCGAGATTGCCGAGGTCGACGCCGAGGGGTATGTCCGATTCAAATCGCGGGGCGAAGTCGCCATCATCGCCCATTACCTCAACCTCGTTGCCAACGTCCGCCTGACTCACCTCGTGGATGTGCCCGGATTCGTCGAGGCCGAGGTCCCGCAAGACAATGTGATCGATCGTGCCGTGTTTACCAAGCTCAACCGGATGCGGATCCGGCCCTCCGAGTCTTGCACGGACCGCGAGTTCATCCGTCGCGTCTACCTGGACGTGATCGGCGTCCTGCCATCGCCCGAGGAGGTCGAGCGGTTCCTCAAAGAGCCGGCGAAGACGCGGCGGGACTGGGTCGTCAATGCACTGCTAAACCGACCCGAGTTCTATGACTTCTGGGCCCTCAAGTTCGCCGATATCCTCCGGTCCAACGGCCGTCTCATCGAGTCGAAAGGGGCCTACGTTTTCCATCGTTGGATCCGGACCTGCCTCGAACGCGACCTCCCGATGAATGAATTCGTCCGCGAGTTGCTGACCGCGGAGGGTTCAACCTACAAGAATCCGGCCGCCAACTATTACCGGATCAGCCGGGATCCCGAGAGCTCCGTCGAGACGACGGCCCAGCTCTTCCTGGGGGTTCGAATCCAGTGTGCCAAGTGCCACAACCACCCCTTCGAGCGGTGGACCCAGGATGATTACTACGGCTTCGCGGCGTTCTTTTCGCAGGTTGGTCGCAAGAAGGGGAATCTTCCTGATGAGGAGGTCGTGTATTCCTCCGGCTCGGGTGAAGTGAGACAGCCGCGCACCGGGCAGACCATGAAGCCGAAGGCTCTGGGCGGCCCGATTTTCGACGATTCTCCACAGGCTCGGGACCGGCGGACACGCCTGGCATCCTGGCTCGCCGGCTCGGAGAATCCATTCTTCGGCAAGAGCCTTGTGAATCGGCTCTGGTACCACTTGATGGGACGGGGGATTGTCGAGCCCGTCGACGATTTCCGCGACTCGAACCCAGCTTCCAACGATGAGTTGCTCGACGGCCTGACCACGGAGTTCGTCAAGAACGGCTACCACCTGAAGGCGCTCGTTCGTTCGATCGTGCGGAGTCGCACTTACCAGCTCAGCGCGACGACAAACTCTTTCAACGTCGACGATGGCCTTTATTTCTCCCATGCCCAGACCAAGCTCTTGCCGGCGGAAGTCTTGCTCGACGCGATCTCGACTGTGACGGGGACCACGACCAAGTTCGACGGCCTGCCGACCGGTGCGCGAGCGACCCAGATTCCCGACGGTAAGATGGACAATCCATTCCTGAAGACCTTCGGTCGTCCGGCCCGCGAGTTGGCCTGCGAATGCGAGCGCGAGAGCGAATCGAACCTCTCCCAGGCCCTCCAGCTCATCGGTGGGGCGACCGTCAACGGCAAGCTCCACGACGACAAGGGCCGGATGGCCCAGCTCGTCAAGGCCGGCAAGAAACCGGTTGAGATCACACGGGAGCTCTATCTGGCGGCGCTCTCCCGCGAACCCAGTAAGTCCGAGATCGAGGCCGCAGCCAAGCATCTCTCATCGGCGAAGGATCTGCGACAGGCGGTGGAGGACTTGGGCTGGGTGCTGATCAACTCCAAGGAGTTCCTGTTCAGGCATTGAGAGGCACAGCGGAGGTTCGCCGGCGACACCAACTCGTCGGTTGTCGACCGCCGATCGGGACTCGGAGCGCATAATGAAACATGAGCAGCTTGCTCGATGATCCGGGGCTCTCAATTCTCGAGGCTGGTCGTGAAATCCGATGAACGCGTATTGGTCGTGCCGAGTGCTGAGCTC
>JBKQHM010000472.1:0-2724 GCA_052148775.1 Isosphaeraceae bacterium
TTGGCGAGGCACGGTTTGCCCGAGTCGGCGACATCGAATGCACGCCATCCCCCAGGCCGGGCGGGCCTGGACGACGCGTGAAGGACCGGCGACACATCAGCCGGTAATCCGGGGTCGGTCAGCGGACGATCAACAGCGGAGGGGGTAGAGGGAGAGGATCGAGCGGGGGGCGATCAAATGGCGATCGGGGAGCTTGCGGAAGGAACAAGGGATCAGGAAGGAAACTCGAGGCTCGTCCAGAGCACCAGCCCGCTCCTGCTCTTTACTCTCGGAAGCAAAGGCATCCACCTCCAGGACGGCGTCGGTCGCCATCGCTTTGCTGAGGCGCATCGTAGATCGGCCCGGGGATAGGCCGAAATCGCGGCGGAGGCAATCGGGCCGGGACGAGACGGTGACGAACCCCGACGTCCGCCTCGGCGCAACCACCACCGACGCCAGCAGCGCCAGCAAGCATGTGAACCAGAGCGTGGAGACGAGGTTCTTAAGGTCGGGCATGGCCACTTGCTTCTCGAACGTCATGATTCGAGGCTCCCTCGCCTGCGTCCAGCGAGATGCCCTTCTACCAGATCGCATCGCTTCGCGAATTCGCCGGCTGGCAAGGTGAAGCCCACGGCATGGCAGTATATAATATTTCGACGTGTGAAGGGACCCCAAATTCCGGACAAACAAGACACGACATCCAAGTCATAAAATTTATAGCTTCGCTATCGACGGAAGTCAAGAGACGGCGCATGGTTGTTCGAAAACATGGCGAACGGTCCCGGTTGGACATTCCTGAGTAACCACGCCCACGTGCTGCTCTTCATCGCAAGAGAGCCAGAGGTGCGCCTCCGAGAGGTAGCCCATCGCGTGGGGATCACCGAGCGGGCCGTCCAGCGGATCGTGGGCGAACTCGAGGAGGGAGGTTACCTCTCGCGCTCGCGCGAGGGGCGGCGGAATCGCTACGCGGTGCACCTGGACCGCCCGCTGAGGCATTCGGTCGTGTCGCACCGCGAGGTGGGCGTGCTCCTCGACCTCATCCTCCGGCCTGACCAACCCGATCCGGGGGACCCGGAGAGCTGACAGGTCGCGACGAACCTCTCTGGCGCTCGTCGGCAACCGGTCCGAGACGATCACCCGGTCGCGACCCGGATCCTCGCCGAGCAACGCCGGCAGGGCGTCGAACCCGCGTGGGCGATGGACCGGGAAGGCCGTCGCCCGGGTCATTCGCCCCCACCAGGAGCCAGGCCTTCTTGTTCTGCTCTGGACAGCCGGTCACTTCCCCGTCGTCGCCGGATCCGGCAAGGCCGCGGGGAGAGGGCCGCCGGTGGCTTCGACGGCGGGTCCTTCCGGCCCCTTCTGGCCGAACGGGCCAGGCATGCCTGCCGGTGGTGGCCCGGGCGGGAGCGGGGCGAGGTTCGCCGGTTCGGCGGCGGGCACCGGCTCGGCGACGGGCGGGGCAGGCGCGGGGACCTCCTCGATCAGGGCCGGGTCGAGCCGATTGACCGGAGGGATGATGATCTTGTCGCCGACGTTCAGGCGGTCGAAGGCGGGGACGGCATCCTTGTTGGCCGCCCAGAGGGCCTTGCAATACCGGCTCGACCGGTAGTAGAGCAGCGAGATCGTCCGGAAGTTCTCGCCGCCGCGGACCGTGTGGATGTACGGGAATTGACCGTGAAAGTCTGCCGGGGTTGAAATCGTCAACACACCGCCGCCGAGGGCTTGATAGGTGTTTACGATGGCAGCCAGTTGCTCCGTCTTGGTGTCGATCATGACCACTCTCGCATCCCTGAGGTCACGCTGGACGAATAGCACGTCGATGTATTCGATGCGGGCATTCTGAAAAAGATCGTTGGCGAATATGACTGCGTCCTCGAGCGTTTTCAACTGCTGCCTCTTGATCTCGATGCTATTGCTGTAGTTCTGCACCATGGTTATGCGGTTGATAACCTGGGTGAAGGCCTCGAGGATGACCCGCTGGTAACTGTAGATGGCCTGCAATTGCTTGGCGTTCGCGGAGAGGTACTGGGCCCTGATCGCTCTCCTGTTGATCAACGGCCCGACCAGGCCACCGGCGATTTCGCCAACCACGGCATTCGGCTCGAACAGATGATTCAGGATGAGGGACTCGAGGCCAACGTTGCCGTTGATCACCAACTGAGGAAAGAAGTTGACCCGGGCGACCTTCACGTCGAGCCCGGCAGCCGCCAGCTCGCGCTCGGCTTGGCGGATATCGGGTCGGTTATGAAGCAACTGCGAGGGCAATCCTACGCTCAGCGGGTGAATTTTCAGATCGTAGAATCCCGAAGAATCGCGCTCGACACGCTGCGGGTAGCGATTGACGAGGAAGTTGATCCGGTTTTCGCCCTGGATGATCGCCTGATTAATGATCAGCTTTTCGCTGTAGTTCCTTTGAAGCTCGGCCTGGAACCGCAGGACACCCAGCTCGGTGCTGCGGGCTGCTTCCTTCCTGGCCTTGGCGATCTCGAGGCTTCGCTGTTGAAGCTCGATGATTTGATCCAGATTCTCAAGCCGTTTGTCGAGCCCCATAAGCCTGTAAAAATTCTCGGCCACGTCTGCGATCAGTGTGGTCACGAAGTAGTTCCGCTTCTCACTGGCGGCGACGTAGCGCTGCGCCGCCGCGTCCCTGGCATTCCGCAACTGCCGATAAATGTCCACCTGCCAGATGAGGTTGATGCCTCCCAGGAAATTTCCCGACGGATTGGTAAAGTGCTTCCCGGGGAG
>JBKQHM010000473.1:0-12570 GCA_052148775.1 Isosphaeraceae bacterium
GAGAGTGGATTCCGGACATCGACCTCAAAATTCCCCGTGTTTTTCGGCTTTGTGGTCTCGGCGAAGGCCTCGATGAGAGTCCGATTGTCAAAGAACTTACTGCGACCTACTTAGATGTCAACTTTACCGAGCGAACGCCGTCACCGCGACGCGTTCGAAGTAATCCTTGAGAGGTGGGATGCAGACTTCGAGGCTGTACGATTCCTCGATGGTGCGGCATGCCGCGCGCCCCAGCGGGGCGAACTCGGCCGGGTCGTCGAGGACTCGCAGGGCCGACTCGGTCACGCGATCGACGTCGAAGAGCGGCTCGACCGTCCTGTTCTTGCTGGAGCGGATTGCCTCGCGCACCGGCGTGGTATCCGAGCCGAGAATCGGACCTATCGGAATCGCTAACGCTCGGTACCCGAATCGCGTTTTCGTCCCTTCGGCCTCTTCTTCTCGGGCGTTGATTCATGACGGATCTCGGCCCCGCGACGCTCGGACTCGACAAGGCTGTCGAGGTCGACCAAGTCTTGGGGTCGCCCTACAGCTCGCTTATTAGCGATCAAGTCGCTTCGTGAGATAACATGTCCGGTAACCCCATCAAAGTCGCTTGCCACTCGGTTAGACCAAGCATCGGCGAACCGGACACTCTGGAGTGACATCAGGATGTCCACGCGAGCTGGTGGGCGGCCCATCTGATAGAAGAAGCCCTCCTTGGCAAAGTCCGCCTCGGTCAGATCCGCCAGTGGCGCGCCGAAGTTACGAAGCGCCGCGAACACCGCCTTGGCATTCTTCGGAGTGGCCTCGACCCAGACATCGAGATCCTTCGTGTAGCGCGGCTCGGTGTACTTCATCACCGCATAGCCGCCAACCTCGAGGTAGCGGACCTTACGGGCGTTGAAAAGTCTCAACAGATCTCTGAAGTCGGAGTTCATCCGGGTTCATGCCTCGATCACGGCAGTAGGACTCGACCAACTCCCAGGCTGCACGGAAGATTGCGGCGTCTCCCTGACGTTGCCAGAAATCGATGTCGAATGATCGGTCCATCTCCTCAATGCGACCGAAACGCATCATCGCGAAATCCGATCGTTCGGGGGCTGGGGTGACCCGGTTCCTCTTCGCGCCGTCTGATCTCTTCCGCCTCGCGAATGGTTTAGGCGATCTCGTACTCATCAGAGACACCTCCTCAAGCTACGTGTCAACTTTACCGAGCGACCGCCGTCGCCGCGATGCGTTCGAAATAATCCTTGAGCGGCGGGATGCAGACTTCGAGACTGTACGATTCCTCGATTGTTCGACATGCCGCACGGCCCAGCGGTGCGAACTCGGCCGGGTCGTCGAGCACGCGCAGGGCCGTCTCGGTCAGGCGATCGACGTCGAAGAGCGGCTCGACCAGCCCGTTCTCGCCGGGGCGGATCACCTCGCGCACGGGCGGGGTGTCCGAGCCGAGCACCACGCAGCCGCTGGCCATCGCATTCATCAGCGACCACGAGAGCACGAAGGGCGCAGTCAGGTAGATGTGCAGATTGCTGATCCGCAGGATGTCGGCCAGTTGCTCGGGCAGGATCCGGCCAAGGAAGAGGAACCGCGACAGGTCGTATCGGCCTCGGCTCAGGATCCATTGCTTGAAGCTCGGCATCCCGGTATGGAGCTTGTCCCACCCGTAATGGATCTCCTCGCCGCCGACGACCACGAAGAGCACATCCTTCCGAGCACGGGCGATCCGGTCGGCGACCTTCATGAACAGGTCGAATCCCCGGATCGATTCGAGGCCCCGCGAGACGAAGGTGACGACGCGCGTCCCCGGAGGGATCGACGCCTCGCCGATCCGGCGCGGGGCCGGGCCGGGATGATAGAGTTCCAGCTCGATCCCGTCGAAATGGACCTCGATTTTCGGATGGAACCGCGCGGGGAAAGAGGATTTCTGCCATTGCGTCGCCGAGTAGCCGGCATCACAGTCGACCAGGGTGACCAGCGTGGGCGCATTGATACAGCGCGGGAAGAACGGGGCCGGCTCGGCGGGGGGCAGGTCGATCCGATACGAGATGTCGCGATGGCTCGTCCCGAAGTAATACTCGCAATAATTGATGATCGGGCAATCGAGCACGTCGCGGAGGAACAGCGTGGGTGCGCCCCGGCCGCCATGGGCAACGACTAGGTCGGGGCGGAGTTGCGGCTTGGCCCTGATCGTGTCGAAGACCGATCGGCATTGCTCGAGGTATTGCCCGTAGATCTGCGGCCAGGGGATGCCTTCGCCGGTCTTGTGCTCGGCCGTCATGGGCATCTGGTGCAGCTCGAGGGTCCGGAGCATCTCGGGCGTCGGCGTCGGGCAGCTCGAGAGGCTCTGCACCAGGAAGCTGCACTTCCAGCCGTGCCGCTTGGTCAGCTCGAGGCCGAGCCGTCCGAATTGGGCGGGGAAGGCGTCGTGGATGAACAGGATCTTCATCACCAGCCCCCCTTCGCCGAGGCCAGGGCGTTCAGTCGTTCGGCGAGGCGGGGAAGGCACGCATCCTGGCTGTATCGCTCGCGAACCAGGGCCGCTGCGGCGTCGCCGATCGGCCGATGGGCGGCCGGGTCATCGAGGACCTCGAGCATCCGGCGCGACAAGGCGCCGGCGTCCCGGGCGTCGACGACGAGGCCCGTCTCCCCGTTCGCGATGACCTGCCGGTGCGGCTCGGTATCGGAGGCCAGCACGACGCAACCGGCGGACATCGCCTCGAGCACTGAGCGCGCGACCGGATACGCGCGGCCCGGTGCGACGTGCAGGTCGCTGGCGGCCAGAACCTCGGCGACCGTCGAGGGCGGCGATGCGCCCAGGAACCAGAGCCGCTGCGAGTCGGCGGGGGGCCGTTGCGCCAGGAGGTGGGCCGAGTAATCCTTATTGTGGAACGCGACGTCCAGCCCCCGACGGACGACCGGGTCGCCCGCCACGACGATCAACGTATCGGACCGGGCCCGGAGCACGGCATCGGCGGCGGTCAGGAACCTGTCGAGGCCGCGAAGGCGATCGAGCGACCGGGCGACGAAGCTGACGACGCGCGTCGAATCGGGGATCACGCGACCGGCGATCGTACGAGCACCCGTCCCCCGAGCATGCCAGGGCGATCGGGCGAACCGACGGGTGTCGACCCCGTCGTGCAGCACCATGAGCGCATCGCGGTACTCGGCCGGGAAGAGCCCGCGCTGCCATTCGGTGGGCGTCCAGCCCAGGTCGGTCTGCTCCAGGTCCAGGAGCTCGATCGCGGACATCGACCGCCGCCAGTGGAAATAGGCCGGCGAGGTCTCGGGCCCGGCCTCGTCGGCCAGGTCGTTGCGGTGGGCGTGGTAGTAATAATCGAAGAAGTTGACCACGGGGGCCGCGGGCCAGTAGACCGGCACGAACAGGGCCGAGCCCAGCCCGGCCGAACGACCGACAACCACGTCAATAGCGCGGGGCCGACGCTGCTCCAGGACTTCCCAGCAGCCGTAGGCATAGCACAGGCTGCGCTCCAGCGCACGGGACCAGGTCACGGCCGACTCGCGTGCGACGCCGCCCACGCCGAAGACCTGCACGTCCAGGCCCTGACCGACCGATGACGGCCAGGACTCGCGCGGATCCAGCGTGTGGCAATAAAACGTCGACCGGTAGCCCCGACAACGCACCAGCCAGTCCGCCGCCGCACCGAGACGGCCGGGAAAGCTGGGCTCTACCCAGAGGACGTTCAGCGGGTCTTGCGCCATGAGAGGGTGCGGTCCCGGTCGGGTGGGCACTGCCCACCGATCCCGGGCTTGGCGCGACCGGCTCGGACGGAGCCTCACCCTCCCATTCTCTTGGGATGTCGCTCTTCAGGACCCGCGAAGGGTCCGCCGGCTTACCACGCGAAGTGGGCGAATGCCTTGTTGGCGTCGGCCATCCTGTGGACGTTCTCGCGACGGGTGATCGCGGCCCCTTCGCGGTTGTACGCGGCGACCAGCTCGTCGGCGAGCTTGATGGCCATCGGCCGACCTTTCTTCTCGCGTGCGGCCATCAGGATCCATCGGATCGACAAGGTCTGCTGCCGGTTCTTGTTGACCTGCATCGGGACCTGGTACGTCGCACCGCCGACCCGCTTGGAGCGGACCTCGATCATTGGCTTGACGTTCTCCACGGCGCGCGTGAACACGTCGATGGGGCTCTCGTTGGGGAGCCGCTTGTGGATCAGATCCATCGCGTCGTAGAAGATCTTGATCGCCACGCTCTTCTTGCCGTCGTGCATGACGCAGTTGATGAACTTGCCGGCAAGCTTCGAGCCGAACCGGGGGTCCGGGCGGAGGTGTGACTTACTGGCAGTGAACTTCCGGGCCATAAGGGTCAGTCCCTCTCAGTGCGACCGCAAGGCCGCAACCTTTCGGATATTCCAGATTGCAGATTCCAAATTCCGGATTGCGGATTCCCGATTCCGGATAGGCGGGAGGCCGGATGGCAAACTCACCGTGACCTGGGAGCCGGAAACCAGGAATCGAGGCGATTCGATCCGGCTCGAGGAAGACAATTCCTGGAGGAGCCGAAGCGGACGCCTGCTGAACTTATTTCTTCTTGCCCGCCGGGGCGGCCTTCTTGCGCGGCGAACCATACTTGGAACGCGCCTGCTTCCGCTCGCCCACGCCCTGGCAATCGAGGACGCCCCGGACGATGTGGTAGCGCACGCCCGGCAGGTCGCGGACGCGGCCGCCGCGCACGAGGACGATCGAGTGTTCCTGGAGGTTGTGTCCCTCACCGCCGATATATGCGGTGATCTCCTTGCCGTTGGAGAGCCGGACACGCGCCACTTTCCGGAGCGCCGAGTTGGGCTTCTTCGGCGTCATCGTCTTGACTTGGAGGCACACGCCACGCTTGAACGGCGCGGCCTCCAGGACCGGTGCCTTGGTCTTGTATTTGACCGGCCGGCGCGGCTTTCGGACAAGCTGGTTGATCGTGGGCATAAATCCGTCGTTCCGTTTCCTGCACCTCGCGGCCGTGACGTCCGAGTTCCCGATCCGATCGGGTCGGCGTCCCATCGCCAGCCATTCGAACCGGCTCCCGGGAGTGGGGTGGGTCGTCGCTTCGCAACGGCACCGATGGTCCGTTCGATCGTGGAATCGTGCGTCGGCCCGCCGAGGCGAACTCGCCATCGTTCCGACTCATCGCCCGGCCTGATCGCCCGACCCGGCCGAACGCATCCCCTGGACTGGCACGGCGCGCAGCGAGAGAGATATCCCGAGTGCCAAAGTTCTAAAGATACCGGAAACCACGGGCTTGTCAAGCGGTTCGCCGCCAATGAAGGTCGCCGATCGCTCTCCATCGGTCGTTCACCGCCGCCCTCGAAAACCCCTGGGCGGTCGCGGGGGTGCGATCCGCGGCGGGGCGGGAATCGGAGGCCTGCTGAAATTCGGGGCCTGAGGCTGGGTGATTCCGGGACCTTGCATCTCCCGCTCGATCGCCTGACGAGCCCGGGTGTAGGCGTCGATCAGCCGGTCGAAGTCCGACTTGATACCCGGGTTCGCCTTGAGCCTCCGGAGCTGCTGGATGACGCGGTCGACGGCCTGTAACAAGGAGGGTCCCGTCGAGGCGGTCAAGGCGGCGTGCTCGGAGGGCTGGAGCGGCGGGAGGCTCCGCCCGCGCTCCGCCGCCGCTTTCAATTGCTCGACACCGCGGGCGATGCGTCCCTCGGCGCGAGGGATCGACGCGGGACCGTTGACATCGAGGTAGCCGTCGGCGATCTCGTGATAAGCGCGGGTGAGGTCGACGATCGCCGCCCGGTGGGCTTCCGGGCCGCTGGCGGTCCGGATCGGTGCGGGCGCCGGAGCGGGCTCGGATTTCTCCTCGGCGACCGGTGCGGGCGCCGCGGTCGCCTCGGACGCCGGTTGATCCGCGACGGCCTTTGGCTGGGGACTCCGGGAGCCGGAGGCGAGGCTCAGGACGATGACGAGGAGGATCACGCCGACGATCCCTCCCACGGAGATCCCCACATAGGTCAGCCACTTCGAGTCCTGGGGTTTGACGGCCGAGGCGGATCGTTCCGGGAGACCCGACAGGGAGCGGGTCGACAGGGCCGATGCCGGGCGCGAGGCGAGCGCGACGGCGGCCCCACGGCCGGGCCGGGCCATCGTCGCCGGGATCGATTCGGAGGAGTCGAGGTCCCACCACTCCGGGTCATCGTGCTCATCGTCCGGGATGGGGACGGCGGTGATCATCCCGCGCTCCGGCCGTCGGTCGGGGCGCGGGGCCGGTCGCGGCGGGGTCGGTGAGGACGACTCCGACCTGGCGGGAGCGGGCCTCGGCGATGGCGTGCGGGGGGTTGGCGGGGGAGCCACCGGGGCAGGGCTCGGCACTCGACCCCAGGTCGACGGCTCGGATCTTCTATCACCCGCTGCCGGAGACGACGACGGCATCGGGATCGTGAAGACTCCCCGGCAGGACGTGCAACGTCCCTGCTTACCGGCCAGTTTCGCCGCGAGCCGGTAGCCGTGGCCGCAAGTGGGGCAGTTGAATACGATCTTGTCCGGCTCTGTCGGTCGAGCAGTCGGAGGACGTGCGGGCGATGACGGGGCTGTCGGGAACGACGTCGGCGATGGCCTCGCGACACCAGCCGCCGGCGCGGATGGCATGGGGATGCGGAAGACCTCCTGACAGGTCTTGCAACGACCGCGCTTCCCCCCGAGATCGGCGGCGAACTGATAGGATCGACCGCACCTGGGGCAACAGAATGAGATCTCAGGCATTGGAGAATCCGCGAGTAAACGCCCATCCCGAACGATCCCACGACCGGGTTGCTGGCCTTGAACGTCCATCTCGTACCGATCTGCCGCGGCGCCGCCATCTATTGTCTTCGCCCTTCCGGTTTTGTCGAGTGGCACTTTCGAGCCGGCTTTGCTCATAACAAGGGTTAGAGAGACACATTTCAGGAATCGGGGGCCTGAACGCACTCCACTTAACCCGGCGCGGCGGAGCTTCGGGCAGGCGGGGCTGCACTCCGCCCGATCCCCCAGAGCGAGGCGGCTCCGACGGAGTGTAGCCGCGCCCTTCCGGGCAATCGAGGGACATCTGCGATGAGAACTCGTATCGTCCTGGCTCAACTGACAATCTGGTCCGGCCGGCTCCTGGCCGTCGGATTTTTCCTGCTCTGGGGCGCCTTCTTCCTGGAGCATCTCAAGTGGTTCGCCGAGCCCGGGATCGGCCTGCCTCCGGCCAAGGTCTGGCTGCTGCAACTGGCGCACCTCGTCATGCTGATCGGCCTGCTGGTCCTGCTCCGATGGGAACTCCTCGGCGGCGTCATCACGGTCCTCGCGTCCCTGGTGTTCTTCGGGTTTGTCGCGGGGAAACACTTCCCAGTCTTCTTCGGCATGACAGTACTCCCGGTGGTACTGGTACTGGCCGCCCGCCTGATCCAGCCCACCGCGGCCCCGCAGTCGACGCCATGACCGCGTCGGGTCTCTCCGGACCAATCCAGAGCGATTAACGATTCTGTGAAGATCGCCGGACGGAGCCGGCTCCTACAAGAGACAGGCCAAGGGTGCCGTCGTAGAAGGGGGCTCCGTCCCCCGACCGTTTGCAGCCCAAGCGTTCGGCGTCCTGGGTACGTAGGCACCAGCCGCTGGCCCGGCTCGGTCGGTTCTCCACCATCAAGACCCGGAACGGCTCCAAACCCTGACAGCCGTCAGTCGGAAGCGACCAACCTCATGTTATCGGCCAAGAGAGTAGGCCAAGGCGTTCCGCCCTGACAGGACCGAACGTCAGGCTGGAAAGCCTGACCGACTTGCCGATTGGCCTCGGAAAACGTCCGATCATGGACGGTTCCCGAGTTTCGCGAACATCGATGCGAGCGGCCGCTCGTAGTTCTTCCAACGTCCGACCGAGCTGCTGTAAATCGGCCGGCGGACCTGGGCGACGCTCGTCGTCCTGACCGGGCGGCGCGTCTTGTGGAAGTCGAGGCAGGCCGGGTCCCAATCGAGGCCGCACCAGTCCACGAGCTGCCGGGACGTACCTTCCAGGTCGGCAACCATGGCCTCGTAATCGAGCTCGAGGATCGGGATCGGGAGCACGCGCCGCCATTGGGCCATCACGCGGCCGTTCTCGATGATCCGCGAGGCGATGTGATCTTGATCGCAGGCCCATCGCATCTCGGCGAAGTGAGTCATCCAGCAGGACAGCGCCACGTCCCTCGGATCGCGTCGGCAGTGGATGATCCTGGCGCGCGGGAACATGGCCGCGATCAGGCCCAGGTAGAGCGTGTTCTCCGGCATCTTGTCGACGATCCGGTCCGCCGAGGCGTTCAAAGCGTTGAGTGCGTCGAGGTGCGCCCGGGCGAGATTGCCCAGCGAGGCCCCATTCAGTTGCGCGACGCAATCCAACGGTGAATCGGCATGGCGGCCGGTCGCCGTCGGCAGGGCCTCGAAGGTCTGGCGCACCAACCGTAGCTCGCCCGCGCCGTACACGCGGGGATGACTCGCCAGGACCTGCTCGGCCAGCGTCGTGCCCGACCGCGGCATCCCGACGACGAAGACCGGCCGTTCCGTATCCAGCCCGCCATCGCGTACCCGCTCGAAGAACTCGGGCGTGAACGTCGCGATCAGGCGATCGACAAACGACCGATGCGATTCGGAGTCGTAGCCGAGCCCCCGAGCCTCGAAGTCGGCCCGTTGCATGGCGTTCGCCTGCGCGAAGAGTCCGTCGGCGCGGTCGAATTCGCCACGGGCGTCGAGCGCATGAGCCAGGCCGAACGCCAGCGACCAGCGATCGTCGAGGGTCAGCCCGCCTGATTCTTTCAGCAGGCCCTCGATCGCCGCACGTTCGGATTCCGACAACCTGGCCCCGAGTCGGGTCGCCAGCCGGGCCCAGGAGCCGGCGTGGCGAGGGTCGTGTCGGATCGCCTCGCGGAGCGTTGCCAGCGAGTCATCGAGGGCGCCGAGTTCCTCGAGCAGGCCCGCGAGGCACGCGTGCGCGGCCGCGAAGCTCGGCCTGAGGCGGATCGCGTGGCGGAAGCACACCTCGGCCTCATCGAGCCGGCCGAGCATGTGGAAGGCCCGGCCGAGGCTGTTGCGGGCCTCCGGAAAGCCGGGGTTGAGGCGGACCGCCTCCCGGCAGTGGGCCAGTGCCGCCTCGGGCCGGCCCAGGGCCAGGTTCATCTCGCCCAGGTTGTTCCAGGCCGCGGCCGACTCGGGGGCCAGCCTTACACCATGCTCGAACTGGACGACTGCGCCAAGCTTGTCTCCCTTGAGCCGCAGCGCGTTGGCCAGGTTGTTGCGGGCCGCCGCGAAGTCCGGGGCCATCTGGATCGCCTCCTGAAGATACCCGACCGCCGCTTCGAGATCGCCCAGGGCCGCGAGCGTCGATCCCAGGTTGCACAGGACACCCGGGCTCTCCGGCTCGAGCCGTAATGCAGCCTGGCAGCACGCGACGACGCGATCGGCCTGCCCGAGCGCCCAGTAGGCTTCGCCGAGATTGGCGTAGTAGGTGGCCACGGTCGGGCGGAGGGAGATGGCCCGGCCGATCATCGCGACCGCCCGGTGGGGATCTCCTCGCTGGAGGGCGACCAGGCCCAGGAGGTGGAGGGCTTCGGGCTCGTCCGGATTCTCGGCCAGCGCCGACTCATAGATCCGGGCCGCCCGATCCAGGTCGCCCTGCCCGTGGTAATCCATGGCCTCGTTCAGGTCGATGGGCATCGTTCTCGGCGTCCCGAGGGAGTTCGGCGGCATCTCGTCTATTCCGCGTCATGGTAATCAGGGGCCCCGCGTCGCACCAGAGAACGCCTCGATGAGCGGGGAGGGCCATGGACGGCTCGATCCGGTTGCGGGCGACTGGCGGCGGAGGTTTTGACCGATCGGCCGGCTGGCCGGTAAAATAGTTGTATTGTCAAGCTGACCGACGACGTAATCGACACGGGGAAAATCCGAACGAGGGAGGACCGAACGACGTGGTTCCCGCGAAAGACTTCAAGCGCCGGATGGTCGTGGAGATCGACGGCACGCCGCACATCATCGAGCACATCCAGGTCCAGACCCCCTCGGCCCGGGGCGCCGCCACGCTCTACAAGATCAAGGCCCGCAATCTCAAGACGCAGAACCGGGTCGAGAAGAGCTACCGCGGCACCGACGCACTGGTCGAGTCGAGCTTCGAGCGCCGGGCGATCCAGTATCTTTACCGCGACGCTGATGAGCTCCACTTCATGGACGCGGAGAACTTCAACCAGTTCTCGATCTCGGCCGAGGAGCTGCGCGACCAGGTGCCGTTCATGACCGAGAACATGGAGGGGATTCAGTCGCTGGTCGTCGACGAGGAGGTGATCGGGATCGAGTTGCCGGACACGGTCGAGCTGCCGATCGTCGAGACGGCGCCCGGCGTCCGCGGGAACTCGGCGACCGGCCGCACCAAGCCGGCCACCCTCTCCAGCGGGTTCGTCGTCCAGGTCCCCGAACACCTCGACCAGGGGGTGACCATCCGCGTCGACACGCGGACGGGCGAGTACCTCGGGCGGGCGGGGTGAGGGTCGATCCTGGAGCGAAGGCTCGAAACGAACGATCGCGCGGATGTGTGGCGTTGCACTGGTTTGCACTCGTATGTCACATTTCGCAGGGTCGCCATCCCCGATCTGCATGGACAGGCGTGAGTTAGCGACGAGGTCGCGACCGGGTCGGCCCGACCCGGTCGCGGGCGGCTCGGACCTTGGCAGCGTGGCCCGTCGCGGGCGAAGGTTCGACCGGCCCGATCGGGTCCTCAACTTGTTGTTGCCTCTCACCGGCCCCTGTCCCCGTGACGCGATGTTCGTGCACAGCCCCTCTACTTATAGAATGGCGCCACTTTGCAATTTCATTAACGCATCGGGCGCGGATCCGGGTCGTCGGCATGTGTAACTCTTGAATGCGACGGCAGTTAAAAAAATTGAAAAATTTTCGGCGATGCGCGCCGGAAAATGCCGCGAGGGCCCTCAGTGAGCCGACTTGGTTCGCGTCGATCGACCGATCGCCTCATCAGGCCGGCGCGATGGTGCGGCCGCCTTTCGAGATGGTGAATGCCGTATTCCCCCCGATCGTGGCGCCAGTGCCCCCGCCCATCGGGCCGCTGAGGACGATGATCTGACCACCGGTCGGGAAGATTTGCTTGCCGACGAGCATCAGGTCCACCGCGTCGTTCGTCGGGATGTACGAGACGTTGAAGTTCGTGATCGGCTTGTGAGTCCGCTGGAGCTACCTCTTGATCCGTTTCGTCGCGACGGCGTCGACATGGTAGCCGCGAAGCGGATTGCGTAGAGTCGGGTTGGGATCCGCTCCCGGGCGAGGAGACCGACCATGATCGACGAGATGACTCAGAGCAGCCTCCGTGTTTCGAACGATGGTACGGGTGGACCCTACCTCATGGTGCCCATGACCCAACTTGATGCGGTCCTCGCCGTGCTCGACCGTCACAAGGTTCGCTACTGGGTCGATGCCGATGCGATTTCTCTGGACAACGAACCGGCGATCACCGTGATCAATTTCGGGCGATCCGGCGATGCGGCCCGGATTCAGGCCTTTCTCGACGAGGCCGGCTGACGGCCGGGCGCCGAACCATGCCCCTGTCCGACGACATCCGCAGCCTGGCCGATCAACTTCTGCCGGACAACGCCGAATGGAGGGCCTTTGGGGTTTCCCGCGGCCACATCCCAGAGGCGGGCCGTCCTATCGAGGCTACCGGTGCCGACGGTCCGGCCGTCTGGGCTGAACGCGACGGAATCCACGGTGTCGCCATGCTGAAGCGGCGGTCCGACCGGTCTTGCGGTTTCGGCGTCCCAAAGCCGCGCCGTATTGTCGCTGCTCCCGGTGAGGATCATCTTGCCATCGGGACTTATCGCGCTCGACTGCATCGACATGGTGTGGTGAGCGTGGTCGATGATATGGCCGACAGGCCGGCCATTGACCGCAAGCCAGAGTCGGACCGTCTTGTCCCGCGTTCTTGTTACGATCGTCTGACCGTCTGGGCAGAATCCCGCGTTCAGAACTGGCCCAGGATGTATCATTGGTGGCCCGATGGGGAGACTGGTGACGGCATTCCAAAGCCGGGCCGTCATATCAGCGCTCGCGGTCAAAGCCTTGCGCCCGTCGGGACTACTGAGCGTTGCATAGAAGACTAAACCGAGCCGGCGGGCAGAGACGCCCGCCCTGGCGTGATGGACACTTGGCCTTGCACCATCATCTCGCTCATCCCGGATCTGTTGCGCATTTCGGCTCGGCGTAGACCTGCCTCCTCAGCGATTGGACTGATACCCCCAGCTTCTCTCGGCACCAGTCCAGGACATCGCGAACTCGGCATCGCTCCAAGGCCTCGCCGATGGCCTCCGCTGTCCGTGTCGAGACCATCGCCCCCAGGCTCAGCACCAACCCGGTGAACCCACTCTTGGATTGGCCATCTTCCAGGGCCTTCAGTTTGCCGAAACACGACTCCAGCACCTCCGTCGTCCCGGGCAGGACCTCTCCCGTTCGAGCCTTCGATGACTCGGCCGTCACGAAGGCGATCAATCGCTCACGCAACTCAACCGCGCCTTCCTCCGAGGCAGCGGGCAACGCATCGGCCAAGTCCAGCCCCGCTCCCGGGATCCTGCGAGCTGATTCAGAATG
>JBKQHM010000474.1:0-23298 GCA_052148775.1 Isosphaeraceae bacterium
GGGTAGTCTGGCCCACTACTGGTTTATTCTCGAGGTCGTCGTGCCCTTCGCGCCGGTCGCTGAAGTCATCTCTCTCTGGCCGGCCCGAGAGGTCCCGGGGTTCCTTCGCGATGCGCGGTCGGCACCCGCTCGAGTGCCTCCAGGCGAGCGGGCCTTCCGTAAAGGACCGATTCCTGGCCCATAGACCCATCCCCACGTCTTAAGCCAGATAACCCACCGCCGGGCTGCATGCAGACCGACTCCCACGCGGCCTGGCAGTTGGCGAGGTGCCGTTTGTCACTCGAAACGGGTTTGGCCTTTGGACACATCGAGATCCGTCCCGGTGGCTCTCGGTGCGACGCTTACCGCGATCAGTTGCCGGGCACCACCGTCGTCACGGATCAGGCAGTTCTTGCCACCGGGTTGAACCTGGGTGCTATCGGGGAGCCAGAACCGACCCGGCCACTCCGGGATTCCGGGCCATTCCTTCATCGTGATGGAACCCTCGATCTCCCCGAGTAGGAGCCGATTGCCGTACGGCGACGTGTGTTGTGAGCGTAACATTGTGGTCTCCTTGTTGAGGACTTTGGCGTTGCGGCAGGGATCTACGACCCGGGACGTGCAGGATCGCGAGATGAGACGATCGTTCAGACCTGGTTCATGTTACGGAGGTCGAAAGCACGGACCTCGACGAGAGCCAGCCGCAGCGGTGGGCGCTTCGGGACTTGACAGGCGAATTCGATGACCCGGACCAGGAAATCGAGCAGGCGGTCGCAAGTTTCGGCCCGCGTTCGACCCTCGGACTCGATCTCCGGGTATTCGGTCTGATGGAGATGAAAGGTCGGCAGGCTGCAAGCGTTCCATGCCCAACCTGCCGAGACCCTTCCGCTGAAGACGGCGTTCATGGTCGACTCCTCCCGACGAATCGCGGCCGGCCGAGTCGATTGCAATTCTCGCCGACCGCCTAACATTTATTATTGTAACTTATATTTGCTAAAGCAAGGCAATTGATAGGATTTATTTTATATTTGACCGAGTCCGACGGGTGGCCCCGTGAACGGATCACGAACGTTGCCGAGCTCGCTCAGGCCCGGGCCGGCGCGACGAGGATGGAGTTGATGAGTGCCTGGATCTCGTCGCGGAGCCGTTCGGCGACCTCGTGGCGGACCGCCTGGGCATCCTGGAGATAGGGCGCGACGTAACGCCCCAGATCGATCGGCTGCCCGATGCGGAGGAACACGTCCCGGTTCGCCAGTTGGCGGGGGCGCTTGATGCCGTAGACCTCGCGCTCCAGTTTGAGAACCATCTCGGCCAGGCGCTCCTGTGATGGGTCCAGATCGACGTACTGGGGTTGCCAGCTCCCCATCTGGGCGACACGCTTGAGCCCCGCCAGGTCGATGCGGAACCCCGCGCGACTCTCGGCGCTGAACCGCGGTCCCTGTCTCAACATCTCCCGCAGAGAAGAACCGAGCCGCCACGTACGATCCCTGGTCGGGGACCGGTCGTCGACGGCGGAGCCTGCGTAGTGGTCCTCCATCCGGGCGAGGAGTTCCTGACGCACCTCCTGCACCCGCTCGCTCAGCCGGGCGAGGTGATCCGGGTCGGGCTTCAGATGATGACTCAGTTCCTGCCGATGGAGGAGTTCGGCCATGATGATGATCAATCTGCGGGGGAGCGGGTCGCTGTGGATGCGCCGGAAGAGATTTTGCTCCATTTGGCGGGTTCGTTCCTCCAGGAGTGGAACGATGGGATGGCGATAACGGTACTTGATCGCCATCGGGACCAGGAATGCCGTCCAGTCCGGTCGCGTCTCGCGCGCCTCGACCACGGCCTGCATGCCGATGTCGACACTGCCGCTCTTGAAGGGCTGTACCAGGTCGTTGAGGTAATGAATCTCACCTTCCGGGAAGATGACGAGCACCTCCTGTCCCCGTTTCACCGCGTCGATGGCGTAGCGTTTCGCCTCCTCGTTCCGGCCGCCTCGCTCCACGGAGAATGCGCCCAGGCGCTGGAGCCACCAGCCTGCGATCCCGAAGCCCTCGTCGAACGCCTCACGGTTCATCATGTACAGGAACCGGCGGCCGCATCGGCGCGATAGTTCCAGGCAGGCCCTCATATCCGTCTCGTCGGCATGGTTGGAGACGAGTATCGAGCCCAGTCCTTGAGGGAGACCCCGTAGTACCTCGAGGTCTCGCGGTTCGATACGGAGCCGATTGCGCCAGGCCAGATCGAGTCGATTGAGGATCCGGGCACCCCAGATGATGAATCCCGGCGACCTGGCCGGCCGAAAGCGGGAGGTTTCCGACATGACCTTCTTCTACCTCTGCGACCGGGCCTTCCCCGACGCCGATGGCGGGAGGACTCGATGGACCAACAAAAGTTCCTCGAGGCCCGTGGTCTACTTCCTCCGAACCTCGCGGACGATCACCGGTCCGTCCAGGGAGAACAGCACGACTTCTTCACCGGTGACGGTACTGATGTCATGGTGCATGCTCAACACCTTCATGCCGGTGACCTCCTCGACCAACTTTTCCAGGATCGGCCGCGCCGTCTCCAGCAGATGGGTCCGGACTTGCTTGAGCAGGTCTCTCCCCTTCTCGGCCGGGAGCGATTTGACCAGGTGCTGTTCGGCCGCGGTCAGGACGCCCTGGAGGCGGACCACGAGGAGATCGTCGAGCAGGTGTGCGCGGATGTCCTTAGGTCCCCGGCCCATGTATTCCTGCTCGAAGCGCGTGATCCCCGCACAGATGGCCGCTTCGATTTCCCCTTGCGTTTTCATGGTATCCTCGCTGGTCTCCTTGTCCGGGGTCACGAGGTCCCACAGACTATCCCGTCAAGGGCGCGACCGGTCCCCCGTTCGCGGACTCCCGGCAAGAATAAGATACAAGAGATCGGAAGACATTTCACTTGCTTTCTCCAGCTTCCGCAGGGCACAATCATCGTTGTGAGCCGATCCGGTTCATGCCGGGAGTCGGTTCTATCGAATTTTCGTGAAGGTCGTCGGACGACTAGATGAAGGGCAACCCGGACCGACCGGGGGGCTCGTTGCCGAGTAAGCCGACGTGGTTGGATACCCCAGGGTATTCGACCACGTCGGCTTTTTTCTTTCTTGCGGCGTAACGGAACGACCGTAAGCGATTGAGGCACTCGCAATGGTCAAGACCAATTCAACCATGGCCCAACAGATCGCCAAGGCGGCGATACGCTTCGAGGGCGATCACAATGGCCTCGTGCCCGAATCGGCGACGGTCGTCCTGAGTGGGGACACGCTGGTCGTCACGCTTCATGGGGCTTTGTCTCCAGCCGAGAAGGCCCTGGCCAAGACCGCGGCCGGAGCCGCCCAGATACAGGAATTTCATCGCCAGTTGTTCACCTCCTCCTCCGAGCCATTGCGCAAGGAAATCAAGCGAATCACCGGCGTGGAGGTGCGCGAGGCCACCGCGGAGGTCGAGCCGACGACCGGTACTGTGGTGCATGTGTTCACAACCGGAACGATAATACAGGTCTTCCTGCTCGCCGGGAGCTTACCCACGGAAACCTGGAGTGGGAGTGGCGCCGGCGATCAATCCTGAGCATGGAGCATCAACGATGTTGGTCTTGTCGAGGAAAACCCAGGAATCGGTCGTCGTCGGAGGGTCCGATGGCTTCGAGCAGTTGCTCAAAGTCACCGTCGTCGAGATCAAGAACGGTCGCGTCCGGCTGGGCTTCGAGGCCGCGACCGGGATCCCTGTCCATCGTCTGGAGGTGTGGGAACGCATCCGCGATGGCCGCCAGCCGGACGGCGCCGAGGAAGATACCGCGGCGCCCATGGCGGGATGACAACGCGAGCCCGCACGCGAACTGCGGACCTCCGATCACGTTTTTACGACTTGCACACAGGACGATGACAAACATTCAGGCGCAGACCTGGGAGTTGGAAAATCGTGACGCTCGTCCGCCATCGGGCTGGTGAACGCCGGGCGGAGGTCGGCAGGTCGGCCGGCGATGGCGACGATGTGGCTATTGGACCGGGCCCGGAACCATTACCGGAGGTGGTGAGTGCACGACATTCGACCGCTCTTTGTATCGACCTATCCGCCCGCGGAATGCGGGCTCGCCACATTCTCCAAGGACTCCGCCGATGCGGTGGACCTGGTGGCGCGGGGGCCCGTCTCGTCGGTGATGGCGATCCAGAAATCGCGTGCGCTCCGCTTCGAAGACCCTCGCGTGGTCCACGTCATCCACAACAGCAGCCCGGACGCCTACCGCCAAGCCGCCGAGGTGGTCAATGACGGACCCTATGATGTGGTGAGCTTGCAGCATGAGTTCGGGCTTTACCCCGGCGACTGGGGCAAGGGTGTTCTCGAATTCGTGCTGGCGTGTCGCAAGCCGATCGTCACCACGTTCCACACGCTGATGACGCGGCCGGACCCTCTGCCCAGGCGATTGATCCGGTCCCTGGCGTCGCACAGCCAGGGCGTCGTGGTGATGACGAAAATCGCCGCGCAGCTCTTGTCGAGCGTCTACCAGGTCCCGAGTCGGCGTGTCCGGGTCATCCCGCACGGGGTGCCGGAGGTCCCCGTGGGTTGCGGCGTCCCTCACAAGGCACGGCTCGGACTGGCGGGCCATCGCGTGATCTGCACGTTCGGGCTCATCAACCGGGGTAAGGGATTGGAGTACATGATCCAGGCCATGCCGCAAATCGTGGCGGATTGCCCGGATGCCCTGTACTTGATCGTGGGCGTAACCCATCCCGAAGTCAAACGCCAGGAGGGCGAATTCTACCGCGAGAGCCTGGTTGGGATGGCCGAGACGCTGGGCGTCGGCGCCCACGTGCGTTTCGTCAATCGTTATCTCACCTTGGCCGAGGTCGTGGATTACTTGCAAGCCTGCGAGGTCTACGTGACTCCGTATCCCGGGAAGGACCAGATCGCCAGCGGGACGTTGGCCTACGCCATGGCGGCAGGGCGGCCCGTCGTCAGTACGCCTTACCTGTATGCCGAGGAAGTCCTGGCTGAGGGTCGGGGCCAGCTCGTACCATTTGCCCAGAGTGTTCCCCTGGCCGACGCGACACTCCGCTTCTTGAACGACGACGCGTTCCGGATCGAAACGCAGCGCCGGGCTTATGAGTACGCCAGGCCGATGTTCTGGCCAAACGTGGGCCGCAAATACGTGGACCTCTTCCGCCGGATCGCATCCTCGGCCGATCGGCGCAGGGATCGTGTGTCCAACAGCGTGTTCGTGATGCCCCGCCCGATGGACAGGCACTCCCATCTCCAGGCAAAAGCCGGTGAGCTCAGCCTTTGATCTGTGCTGGAGAAAGAGCAGAAGTGAGAACCTCGACGACGATCGCGAGCCCGCGCCGATGTCGACCGACCTCACCGAGGAGACCCGCCACCAGCCGGCCTCTGAGGTGCATCAGGATGAAAGGACGGGGCTCATCACGTCATTCGGCCGAACGACCGGGATGAGATCATCCTCCCCCCGTCGCCGGCATTCGCCACTCGATGTCGTTGATTCGACTTATGCGAGATGAAAGGGAGGATCGGCCCTCCTTCTCCCCCGACGGTTCCCGTCTTATAGACTCCAACCACGCCCGGCTTTGCGATCGCTCCGATCGTCCGGGCAGGTCACCAGATAATCGACGGAGCGCGCCCGCGAACTGCCGGGCGACTCCGCCAATTCCCGGCGACCGGCCGGCTGTACGATCTTCGACAACACCCCCCTGGTTCCGCCGCCGACCCATCCGTACAATCCTCTCCAACCGTGCGGCAGGCACGGCCCACCCCGAATTCCAGGCGGACGACGACCAATCACTCCACGAACTCACATGAAGGACACCCCATGAGTACGCGCATCCGGCTCGGGCACTGGTTCCTCGCGACACTCGCCCTGGCGACTCCGGCCGGGGCCGCCGACAAGCTCTCGGTACAAACCCTCAAGACGCGGCTCGTGGTCGATTCCACGGGCGAGAAAGCCAAGGCGCTCGCCGAGGACATCCGCGTCTGGTTCGGCAAGGACCGGGCCGGCAAGTTCAACGTGGCCACCGGCGCCAACCCGAAGGTCGAAGGGCTGGAAACCGCCTGGGCCATCGAGGCGCCGGAGGCGAAGACCGCCGCGGTCGTCACGGACGACGGCAAGACCCTCCACCTGACCCGGATCCGGGAGACGCCAGTCTTCGCCGCCACCTTCTCCTTGCCCAACGGGTCGGCCTTCCGATGGAAGTACGTGACCGACGGCACTCGCACCCTCAGGCAGGGCCAGGTCGAAGCTTACACCGACCAGCCCGAACTCGCCGAGAAGCCCGGCGTCCCCAAGGGCAAGCTGACCCATCAGAAGCCCTGGGAGAGCAAGATCTTCCCCAATACCAAGCGCGAGTGGTGGGTCTACGTCCCCGCGCAGTACAAGGACGACCATCCCGCATGCGTCATGGTCTTCCAGGACGGCGCCGGGTACACCGGCTTCGTGCCCACCGTCTTCGATAACCTGATCGCCAAGGGCGAGATGCCCGTGACCGTCGCCGTGTTCATCAACCCGGGCACCGGGCCGGGCGAAGGCGGGCGCGGCCAGCGCAGCGTCGAGTACGACACATTGTCCGACCGATACCCACGGTTCCTGCTCGAAGAGATCCTTCCCGAGGTCGAGAAGACCGTGAAGCTCCGCCATCACCCCGAGAGCCGCGCCATCGCCGGGATCAGCAGCGGCGGCATCTGCGCCTGGACGGTCGCCTGGGAACGGCCCGACGAGTTTCGCAAGGTGCTCTCGTGGGTCGGCAGCTTCACCAACATCGCCAGCGGCAAGACCCGCCACGAAGGCGGGCACAACTACGAGGCCCTGATCCGCAAGACGCCCAGGAAGCCGATCCGCGTCTTCCTCCAGGACGGCGCCAACGACCTCGACAACGCCAACGGCAACTGGCCCCTGGCCAATCAGCAGATGGCCAAGGCCCTGGCATTTGCGAAGTATGACTATCAATTCGTCTTCGGCCACGGCTTCCACAGCAACCGGCACGGCCGCGCCATCCTGCCCGAGTCGCTCCGATGGCTCTGGCGCGACTACAAACCGGGCGATGAAACCAAGGCCGCCAAGTGAGACACTGTTTCAAAAAGGGGACAGGCACCTCGAAGACTCGGAGCCACGTTTCAAAAAGGGGACAGGCACCTCGAAGACTCGGAGCCAGTCCCCTTTTTGAAACAGCCTGTGACCTCCACCCCGGCCGATCGCGGCCCCGATAGCAGGAATCCAGGATCATGCTCGTCGTGATGCAGAGTCAATCGACGCCGGCCCAGATCGACCGGGTCCTCGAGACGATCCGGTCGATGGGCCTGACGCCGCACCCCATGCCCGGCCCCACGCGCACGGCGATCGGGATCACGGGCAACACCGGCGCGATCGATCCGCGGACGCTCGAGGTCCTCCCGGGCGTCATGGAGTTGATCCGGGTCACCAAGCCGTACAAACTCGCCAGCCGCGAGATGCACGCGCACGACACGATCGTCCGGCTGCCGCAGGGCACGTTCGGCGATCGGCACTTCACGATCATCGCCGGACCGTGCTCGGTCGAAGACGAGGCGATGATCCTCCGCACAGCCGAATGGCTCATGGCGCGGGGCGTCCGCTTCCTCCGCGCCGGGGCGTTCAAGCCGCGCACCAGCCCCTATGCCTTCCAGGGTCATGGACTGGAGGGGCTGGAGGTCCTCCGCCGCGTCGGCGATCGGACCGGCATCGGCATCGTCACCGAGCTGATGGACACCGAGAACGCCGACGCCGTCGAGACCGCGGCCGACATCATCCAGATCGGCACGCGGAACATGCAGAACTTCAGCCTGCTACGCCGCGTCTCGCGCATGCGAAAGCCGGTGCTCCTGAAGCGCGGGATGTCGGCCACGCTAGAGGAATGGCTGATGTCGGCCGAATACCTGCTCTCCGGCGGCAATCCGGACGTGATCCTCTGCGAGCGCGGGGTGCGGACCTTCTCCGACCACAGCCGCAACACGCTCGACCTCTCGGTGATCCCGCCGGCCAAGACGCTGTCGCACCTGCCGATCCTGGTCGACCCCAGCCACGGCACCGGCAAGCGCGACTACGTGCCGCCGATGGCCCTGGCCGCGCTCGCCGCCGGCGCCGACGGCCTCCTGATCGAGATCCATCCCGACCCCGACCACGCCCTCTCCGACGGCGCCCAGTCGCTCGACTTCGACCGGTTCGAACGGCTCCTCGGTCAGCTCCGATCCCTGGCCGAGCCGCTCGGGCGGAGAATCCTCGAGTAGTGGCTGGCGGCGAGCGGCGAGGAAGGAAGGATGCGCTGGCATTCTCTCGCCTCTCGCCGCACGCCAATGCCCATCAGGCCCGGGTGTGGTGCGTGAGTATGCGGACCTTCGGCGTGTGCACCTTCTCGACGACAGTGGCCCCCTTCACCTTGGCCTTATGCCCGGCATGGGTAAACTTCGACGGCCCGGCCGGATGGACGCCTTTCTTGACGGTCGAGGATGAGCCGCCGTTCTCCGGGCTGTTCCCGTAGAAATAGGCTCGATCGGCGACGAACGGCGTCGAACTGCTCGGCGCGAACGTCGTGATACCCTGGACGTTGCCGTTGTAGGTCACGACGATCGTCTTGTCGTACACCACGCTGCCCCGGAAGACGATCGTCGCGTCGCCCTGGGCATCCAGGCTGAACGTGCCGATGGCCTTGCCACTGGCATACACAGTCAAGGTGCCGGTCGGCGTCGGAGTGCCGGGCGCCGGATTCACGACCTGGACCGCGATGCTGAGCCGGGTGTTCCGCCCGCCGAGGTCCGCCGGCACCTTCGAGGGCGGCGGCAGGTAGATCGGCGTGATGCTGATCGTCGTGGCGACCGTCAGTGGAGTGAGCGGATTCGGTACGACGTTGATCGTGCCCGCACTCGACGTGCTCGACCCATAACTGGCGTCGGTCGGGTCGGCATAGGTGGCCGTGAACGATTGGAGCCCCTGGGCGAGGTCCGTCACGCTCAGCGTGGCGACTCCACTCCCATTGAGAGGTGCATTCCCGATGAAAACGCCGTTGTCGTAGAAGCTGACCGAGCCCGTGGCGTTCCCCCCGAGCCCGCCGACGATGGCCGACAGCGTCACCGACGACTGGGTGTAGGCGACCGTGGGCATCATGAGCTGGATGGTCGTGGGGGCGACGGTGACCGCCACCGAAGTCGAGGCCGACGAGCCGGCGAAATCCGTCCCCTGCGGCTGGTAGACCGCCGACAGGTTATGGGCCCCGACGCCCAGGTCGTTGACGGCCCAGGTGGCCATCCCGTTCACCAGCGTGAAGGGCCCGTAGACCGTGCCCGTATCGGTATCGGTGATCGTCACCCGGCCGGCCGGCACGCCCGCGCCAGGGTTGCTCGCGTCGACCGAGACGGTGAACGTGACCGGCTGGCCGAACGTCAGGCTCGAGGCCGTGCTCACGATGCCCGTCACGGTCGAATCCTGCGCGACCGTCTGGGTCGTCGTGGCACCCTCGGTGTTGGCGTTGTAGTTGTTGTCGCCCGTGTCATACGTGAACAGGACCGTGTGGGAACCGACTGCGAGCGTCGCGATCGAGAGCACGGCCTGCCCGTTCACCAGCGGCACGCCCGTGGCCAGCGTGGTCTCGGTCGTCTGGTCGTAGAACGTCGCCGTGCCGGTCGGCACCAGACTCCCTGGCGTGACCGGCAACACCGATCCGGCGAACGTCACCACCTGGCCCAGGACGGTGCTCGAGACCGCCGTGGCGAGCTGGACCACCGGCGTGACCGCCGCGACATCCAGCGCCACCGAGCCGGAGCTGGCGGCGAAGTTCGAGACGCCCTCGTAGGACGCGGTGACCTCCGGCGAGCCGGCTGGCAGCGCCGATGTGGACAGGAACGCGTTGCCGTCGGCGTCGATCGGCGCCGAGCCGAGCAGGACGTCCCCCTGATAGAAATCGACGGCGCCCGTCGGCGTCATCGACGTGCCGACCCCGGCGACATGCGCCTCGAGCGTGACCGTCTGCCCGTAGCTCGACGGGCCCGTCGGGCTGCTCACCGCCGTCGTCGTCGAGGCCACATCGGTCAGGATGACGTCGTTGCCCGACACACCGCCACGATAATTGATCACGTAGGAGGCATCGCCAACGGTGACCGTCCCGCCTTGATTGAGGTGCTCGTCGTTGTAGTCGAAGATCGACGAATAGACCCCGCCCTGGGGATCCGAGATCAGCGTGTAGACCGTGCCGGGCTCGGGCGTGGCGTTGCCGAAGGATTCCAGCTCGAGGATCGCGTGGTCGAGGTAGTAGCTGCCGTTGCCGACGACCTGGATCTGGTCGTAGTCGACCCCGGGGATCGGCTGCTGGCCGACTGTCGAGGCCGCGCCGAGCTTGAAGACGACCGTGGTCACATTGCTGAGGTCGACCGTCGAGGCCGCGATGATCCCAGCCGTGGTCGAGCTGCCTGGGCTGACCGAGCCGCCGTTGGCCTGGATCGTCCCGGCGTTCCCGCCGGGGTCGGAGCCGTCGAGCGTACCGAAGAGCGAGAGGAACGGGACGGTCGAGCCGGCGCCGAGCGTCAGCGTCGTGGCCGCATTCGTCGAGACCGACGTATCGCCGAGGCTCAGCGGCGGGGCGTCGGCGAAGACCACCGTCCCGGCCACGACCTCGAGCAGGCCGGTCAGCTCGTCGAAGCTATCCTCGTCCACGAGGGTGAGGGCCCCTTCGCCGCCCTTCTCGAAGTAGGCGGCCTCGATGGTGCCCGAGAACGTGCCGAAGTCGTCGACCGAGACCTCCACCAGGTTGCCAGGGCTAAAGAGCGTCGAGGCGGCGTCGACCAGGATCGTGTCGGTGTTGAGATGGAGGTCCAGGCTCGCATCGTCGCTCTCGCCATCGATCTCGGCTCCGTTCGTCATCTGGATGCCGTATCCCGGCGCCACGCCCGACTGGCCCGACTGGCCATAGATGTCGGTGGTTCCGTCGAGGTCGGCGTCGAAGACGATGCCCGAGCCGTCGCCGTCGATCAGGAGTCCGTCGTTGCCGCCCCCCTCGCCGGTGCCGCCATAGCCCATGACGAACGCGAATCCGACATCGGGGTCCCCGTCCCAGACGATCTGGCCGCCGTCGAGGATGGCGACGCCGGAGCTGAAGGCGGAATTGCCGGCGCCCCCGCCGGCGCCCGTGACTCCCAGACCGGTGCCCAGTCCTTCGATCTCGGAGCCCGCGCCGGTGACCCGCACACCGTCGTCCTCGCCGATCCCGCCCTCGCCGCCGGTCCCGGTCAGGCTGAGTGTGCCGCTCGTATTGCTGATGACGCCGCCGCCATCGACGTGGATGCCGTCGTCATAGCCCTGCGAGCCGTTGCTGCCGCCGCCCTGGCCGGTCACGGTCACGCCCGCGGAGCCGGTGACCAGTCCCTCGACCGAGACGCCGAAGTCGTAGCCGCCGCCCGGTCCGCCGGTCCCGGTGAGGCCGAGGATGTCGGGAGCCGTGATCGACCCGCCGGCCGCGACGTCCACGCCCACGTCGTGGCCCGCGTCGCCCGGAGTCCCGCCGCCGAGGCCCGTGACGGTCAGGCTGCCACCGCCCGTCGTGATCTCCGACCCGCCCCCGACGACGATCCCGGAATTCCCGCCCCCCGGCCCGGACCCGCCCTGGCCGGTCACGGTCAGGCCGACCGTCCCCTGCGCGTCGAGCGTCGAAGCCTCGAGCACGATCCCGACATTAGCGCCACCGCCGGCCGACCGGCCGCCGGTCCCGGTCACGCTCAACGTGTTTACATTGCTGGACGTGATCGACGAGTCATCCACGTAGATGCCGTCGTCATCAGAGCCCTCGGCGCCCCCGGAGCCGGTCACGCTCACGTCGCCGCCGGAGTCGATCGTCGCCGCGTTGTTGAGATCGACGCCGTAACCCCGATCGCCCCCCGCGCCTCCCGTCCCGGCCACCGTGACGCTGCCGCCACTCGAGGTGATCGTCGCGTTATCGAGGTAGACCCCGTCGTTTGAGTAGCCGTTGGTGGACGCGCCGCCGGTCCCGGTCACCGTCACGTCGCCGGACGTGCCCGCGGTGATCGTCGCGCCGTATTCCAGGGAGACGCCGTCGTTGTTGCGACCGCCATCGGACGCGCCGCCGGTCCCGTCGATGGTCACGGCACCCGTGCCGGTCGTGTTGATCGAGCCGTCGTCCTCGATGTACACGCCGTCGTTGTACGACGTGCCGGATCCCGCGCCGCCGCCTGTGCCGGTCACCGTCACGTCGCCGTCGACCGCGCGGATCACGGCATTGGACGAGACGTAGACCGCGCTATTGTTCGCGCTCCCGCCGCCTCCGATGCCGAGGACCGTCACGTTCCCCGAGCCGGCCGCCTGGATCGATCCTCCCTGCATTTCGAGTCCGTCATTGTTCTGGCCGATGCCGGGGTTGCCGAACCCGCCGCCAGTCCCGGTCACCGCCACGCCGCCGTCGCCCGCGGAGATATACCCGCCCTCGTCGAGGAGGACCCCGACGTCGTTAGAGTCCCCGCCGCCGCCGGTCCCGGTCACCGTCACACGACCTTGACCGGTCGAGTCGATGAACGCATTGCCTTCAAGGTAGAGCCCGATGTTATTAGATCCAGACCGATCGTTGCCAGGGCCGCCGCCGGTCCCGGTCACCGTGACGCCGCCGGCGGCCGACTGGATCCTGGCGTTGCCCTCGAGGTCGATCCCGTAATTCTGCGAGTTGCCGCCACCGCCGGTCCCGGTCACCGAGACGCTCCCCGAGAGGGTCGCCGCGATCGTGGCCTGGTTCTCCACGAAGACCCCGATATTGTTATTCCCCGTGCCGTCGATCCCGCCAGCGGTTCCGGTCACCGCGATGTCGCCGCCGGCCGAGGTGACCGTCACGCCCTGCCTGATGAGTACACCGTAATTGTCCCAGTGCGTGCCCCCGCCGTTGCCGGTGAGCGTCAGCGTGCCGAGGCCCCCTTTAACCGTCGCATAGCCGTAGAGATAGATACCGATGCAATTGCCGCCGGTCGCCGAGCCGGTCCCGGTGATCGTCAGGTCACCCGTCATGGTGGCGTTCCCCACCGACGCGTCGCCCCCCTCAACGAACACGCCGCAGCTCTTCGAATAGTTGTAAGAGCTATCTCCGCCGATCCCGGTGATCGCGACGTCGCCGGATCCGGTGGCCGCGACCGAGGAGTGGTCAATGAAGACGCCGTAGGCATTGGAAAAGCCGGTCCCGCCGGTCCCGGCGATCGCGAGGTCGCCCGATCCGGTGGCGGCGACCGTCGAGCCGCCTTCGATGAAAACGCCGAAGTTATCCGAGCCGCTGGTCCCGGCATCGCCGCCGGTCCCGTTGATCGCGTCGGCACCCTGGCCGATCGATTCGATCGACGATTCGTTGACGACGACCCCATCGTTCGAGTTTCCCCCGACCGAGGTCCCCCCGGCGCCGGTCACGCTCACGCTACCGGTCCCCCCCGAGGTGATCGTCGACGACAGGACGAGGTCGACGCCGAAATTGCTGGAGCTGGTGCCGGTGTCCGCACCCCCGGCGCCGGTCACCGTCACGGAGCCCGAGGCGCCCGACCCGATCGTCGAGTCCGAAAGGTAGACACCGACATTGGAATTGCCGTCCGCGCCGCCGGTCCCCTTGACCGTCACGTCCCCCGAGCCGGACGTGCCGATCGTCGAAGTGGATAGGAGCTCGACGCCGTAGTCACCCGAAGCCCCGGTGCCGCCAGTGCCGGTGACGGTCACGTCGCCGCCGCCCGAGTTGATCGACGAGCCATAGAGGTAGACCCCGTAGTTGGCGCCACCGTTGCCGGAGTCGCCCCCTGTCCCGTCCACCGTCACATCGCCCGTGCCACTGGCCGCGATCGTCGCGCCCGACTGGAGATTGACCCCGACGTTGTAATCGCTGGCCTGGATCGCTGCGCCGGTCCCGTCCAACGTCAACGTGCCGGCGCCGCTCGTCGTGATGGTCGAACCGTTCACCACGATGCCGTCATCGGCCCCCGCGCCGGAAACCGACGCCGCGCCCGTCCCGGTTACGGCGATGTCGCCGCCGGCCGAACTGATCGCGGCGCCGTTCAAGACCTCGACCCCGGCGCTGAATCCGGTCGAATCGCCCGAGTCGGCGCCCACGGTACCGTTGACGATGATCGTGCCCGCGCCGGTCGACTGGATCTTCGCGCCGCTTCCAATGAGGTCGACACCGCGGTTGTTTTGTCCGCCGTCGGCCGAGGCCCCGGTACCCGTCACCGTCACCGTCCCGTCGCCTCCCGACTGGATCACCGAGGTGCCCCCGAGGTAGACGCCGTCGTTGGCATTGCCCGCACCCGTATCCGCCCCCCCGGTGCCGATCACCGTCACATCGCCCGAGACGCCGGACACGATCGTACCGCCGTTGAGCTGGACACCGTCATCGCCGGTACTGCCGTCGCCCGCGCCGCCGGTGCCCGTCACCGCGACATTCCCCGAGCCGGACGTGCGGATCGTCGAGCCCCCGACCATGGTTACCCCGGCGTTGTTATCGCCGCCGACAGACGCCCCGCCGGTGCCGGTGACGCTCAAGTCGCCATCGACCGTGGTGATCGCCCCCCCTTGGTTCAGGTAAATCCCACGGTTGCCGTTGTAGGCTCCTCCGCCGGTGGCGACGACCGTCACATCGCCCGAGCCAGTCGATTGGATCCAGCCATCGGACTGCACGCAGAGCCCGAAGTCGGACCCGCCTCTGTCGGGGTCGCCGAAGCCCCCGGCTTGCGCGGTCACGTTCACATCGCCGTCGACCGACTGGATCCCGGAACCTTCTTCCACGAGGATGCCGTAATCGGATCCGTCCCCGCCGCCACCCGTCCCCGACACCGTCACGCTCCCCGAGCCGCTCGCCGCGATCGTGGAGCCGTCGTACAGATTGATGCCGATATTAGACCCGCCACGGTCGTCGGTCCCGCCGCCGACGCCGGTCACCGTGATGTCGCCGCCGTGCGAGATGACCTCCGCGCCCGACTGGATCACCACGCCGGCATTGTACGAGCCCGTACCCCCGCCGTAGCCGGCGACCGTGAAGGTCCCGTGGCCCCCATCGACGGTCGTCCCGTTGAGGATCGAGACGCCGACGTTACGATCGCCGGACGCCGACCCGTTGCCGTTGATGGTCAGATCACCGGTCGTCGTGGCGTTGCCGACCGACGACCCATCCTCGATGAACACGCCGAAACCCTGGTCGCTGCCGGCACCGACGAACCCGTCGATCGTGATGGCGCCCGGGCCTGCGCCGCCGATCAGGGCATCGAGCAATCCGACGCCGTCGTCCGCGGTGCCGCCGGACCCGGCGTCTCCGCCGGTCCCCGTCACCGTGACGGTCCCGGCGACCGAGCCGATCGAGACCCCGCCATCGAGGTAGACGCCGCGGTTCTCGCTGCCCCCCGAGGAGGCACCTCCGGTCCCGGTCAGCGTGACATCGCCCGAACCCGTCGCGTCGATCGCGGCCAGATTCGCGTAGATCCCGTCGCTGCCCGCCCCGGCCCCCGTGCTGCCGCCGCCGGTACCGGCCAGTTCGATGGAGCCCGAGGCACTGGCCGTGATCGTCGCGTTCTTGAGATCGATGCCGATGTCGGAGCCTGTCCCGGTCCCGCCGGTCCCCGTCACCGAGACATCACCGGCGTCCGAGCCGATCGTCGCACCCTGGCCCTGGACCGAGACGCCGTCCTCGTGGGAGCCGCCGGCCGTGCCGCCGTCGCCGATCACCGTCAAGGCGCCCGTGCCGCCTGCGGTGATCCACCCCTCGGAGCCGACCTCGACGCCGGAGCTAGATCCGTTGGACGAGGACGCGCTCCCGCCGACGCCCGAGACGCTCACGTCGCCGCCGCCGGAGGTGATCTCCGCCGCCGGGCCGGTGTCGGTGTCGACGACCAGCACGCCGCGGTTGTAACCCCCCGTACCGGCCCCGCCGGTCCCCTTGACCGTCACGCTATCCAGGTCCCCGGTGCCGATCGCCCCCCCCGTGTTGACATACACGCCCGCGCCGGCGATCGCGCCCGACGTACCGCCGCCCGTGCCGGTCACGCTCACCGGGCCGTTGATCGAGGTGATCACCGCCGACGTGCTCGTCCCGCCGGTCCCCAGGCTATCGATGTCCGGGACGTTGGCGATGAAGCCCGACGCCCACACCAGCACGCCGTAGTCGTCGTCGCCGCCGGAATCGACGGCCCCTTCGCCCGTGACGCTCACCGCTCCCGTCACCGAGCTGATCTCGCCGCCGTCGACGAACACGCCGTAGTCGTGACCGTTATCACCGGACGACCCCGCGCTGGTGCCCATCACGGTCAACGTGCCGGAGTCGGACGTGATCGCCGACCCGCCGCCGACCAGCACGCCGACGTCGGCGCCGTGGACATTGCCGGCCGTCGTGACGGTGCCGGTCACGCTCACGGCCTGGCCGCTGCCGACCGTCGTCAGGGTGCTGTCATCCAGGTAGACCCCGTAGACGCCCGTCGTCGAGCAGCCCGCGTACCCGACTCCCGAGACTGTCAGGCTTCCCCCCGAACTCACCGTGCTCCCGGTGAACACCACACCCGACTCGGTTGCCATTCCCGACAGGCTGTTGGAGCCGATCAGGGTGATGTCATTCCCGGTGGTGGTCGAGATGTCGGCATTGACCGCGATCTGACCCATCGATTCGGCGTCGAGGCTCTCGCCCATGTCGATGACCGGAGCGCTGAAGGTGATCGTATCGTTCGCCTCCAAGAGGACCGCCGACCCGGCGCCCTCCAGCGCCGAGGGATCGATCGTATAGTCGCCGGTGTCCGAGTACGTGTTCGCCCCGGCCGGTATCGACGTCAGGGCGCCCTCCGCCGTCGAGATCGTGATGTTGTTGGCCATCAGCAGTTTCGGCTCGAGCTGCTCCAGGCTGAACAACTCCAGGGACTTCCGAACAGGTTTCCGTCCTGACCGCCGCGATGTCTTCTTGCCGAATCTCATGTTGCTTCACATGGTCCTGTAGGATGCTTGTCAGGTCGCTTTCGCCCGGAATCTCGCGAACGCGCCGCCGGTGAGTGGCGACGGATACCGTCGGCCCCGCGGCCGATTGCGGTCAGGACGAGACGAAAGGAAAGGTTGAAGTCCGGGATGTCGGAATCTCGGCATGCGACGACGAACGACGGCCGCGGATACTCCTGCGCCGACCGATCATCGGAGCCCCGTCGCCCACATGCAACATCTCCGGCACCTCGCCCTCCCTCAACTACTCGACTGACGCTGACAAGAGCAACCTAGAACACGAATGGCGGGACGCGAACTTGACGGCCGGAACGATCGGAGGGATCCTGGCGAGAATCGCGACGGGACATGGAACGACAGGCCGGGTTGCGGGTCTCTTCGAGCCGGCCGAGATTCGACCCCGGGCTTCGCCGCCGATCGGTCACGGCACCGCCGCGGCGAGCTCCGGAAAAGAGCCGCCGATCCACGGCTTGACCGTCGCGGAGCCGATGAAATCTCATTCGAAAGATCACTTGTTCCGATCTTATGATCTGCATGCATGGAGACGCCATCAGATGCCTTTCCGGTCGCTCACGCTCCGGTTCGCGTGCTCGCTGACGCTCGCGGTATGGGTCGGCGGCTTCGCCTTCTACGGCGGAGCCGTCATCCCGATCCTCCACGACGCGATGGACAGCCTCCAGGCCGGCGGGATCACCCGTCGCGTGACCGACGTGCTCAATGCGGTCGGCGTGGCGACGCTGGCGGTGTGGTCCCTGGCCGCCTGGCTAGAGCGCTCGTCCGGACCTCCCCGGGTCCGTCGTGCCCGACTGATCCTGCTGGGCATAACCCTGATGCTCTTGCTCTTCCTGATCGTCCTGCATGGAATCATGAACGAACGGCTGGAGACCGGGAGCCTGCGGGGCTTCTACCCGCTGCATCGCGTGTATCTGATCGCCAGCACGGTCCAGTGGGTCGCCAACCTGGGTCTGATGGCGACCTCCCTGGTCCTCTGGGGGCATCGCGAACAGGAGCCGGACGCGAACGAGGCGCTCGGGAGGCTTGACGGCGGGGCCACCCGCGACCCCGGACACCCCGGTGCGCCACCGGGTCGTGCGCGAAGGATTCGTGAATCGCTCGCGTGGCGGCTCGCGAGACGCTGGCAACTTCTTTCTCGGCGCGATTAGAATATGACCGCCATATCCGCTCCGAGATGTTCAGCGGAGAGTTCCGCCGCATTCGGATTCCCGTGCCGGGTCGTGTACCCCGTGCGCCCTCGGGCGGAAAACCTCGTGAGGAGCATTCGGATGTCCGTGAAGACCCTGATCGCGCCGCGGTTCTCGCCCGGCCGTCTCTCTCTCTTGTTCGCAACCCTGGCGATCGTGACCTCAGGGATGACGGCCCCTCTCGTGGCCCAGGAGACCGCGGAAAAGACGGTCAGTGAGCGCGTCAAGGAATACTGGGAGAAGCTGACCGCCAAGATGGAGTCGGGTGCGAAGGCCGCCGGCGACGAGTATCACAAGCTCAAGGACGCGGCCGCCAAGGAATCCGGCCCGGCCCGCGAGAAGATGGCCACACAGATGGAACACCTCAGCAAGAAGTGGGCGATCGCCCGTGAGAAGCTCGCCACCAGCGTCGAGTTGCATATGAACTCGCTCCACGACGAACTCCAGGAACTCAAGGAGAAGGCGGACAAGTCCACCGGCCCGGCCCGCGAGAAGATGGCCGCGGAGATGGAGAAGCTCCACGAACAATGGACGGCCGCTCGTGCGAAGACGGAAGCCACGCTGTCCGCGAACTTGCACTCCAGCCGCGAGGAGATCGAGCACCTCAAGGAGCACGCCGCCGGCGCCGCCAAAGACGCCAAGGCCAAGCTCGCCCCTCGGATGGAGCGGCTCAAGGCCGAATTTCGCAAGAATCGCGATAAGCTCGCGGACTACCTCGAAGCCGACCTGGAGCACACCAAAGAGGACATGAAGAAGCTCGGCGAAGCGACCTCGAACGCAGCCAAAGATGCCAAGGAGAAGCTCATGAAGAAGTACCATGAGCTCACCGCCAAGAGCGAGGAGCTGGCCAAGGAGAAATCGGCCGACGAGACGGACTGACGCGCAATTTACGATCGAAGGCGGTTGGGGTCGGCGCCCGGACGACGTCGCCCCCAACCCCACGGGCCGAGCCGGACCGACCGACCTCGACCCGGCTTCATCGCTCCACCCTCAAATCTCGGGCGTTTTCTTACGACCTGCAACGCCGAATCCGGCGCACATTCGCTCCCGAACTCGACCCATTCGCACGGGTCCGGGATGTCCCCGACCGGAAACGCGAGCGTCCCACCGACCCAAGGGCTGGCATCATCGCGGGAACCCGCGTCCGCCCGCGCCGACAAGCCCAGGGCCGCGAGCACACAGGCCAGACAGGGCCGGCAACATCGCTATCCCCACGTCCCGCCCGCATGTCCCCGAGCGCGCCGCAGGAGCAGTCACGCATCCGACAAAGAAATGCTTAATTTCAATTCTAATAAGTCTAAATTAATTCGAAAGAGCGGCAACGAGGACCAAGAACCCTCAAGAGGCCACCCGGGGAGGCGTGCATGCACCACATGCGACGAGGCGAAGGGAAACCGACATCGACGATCGCCTTCGGCATCAGGTTCGCAAGTATTAGGTTATTAGGTCCGCCCCGGTCTTGTCGGCTTTCCTCCTGGCCGGTGTTTGATATACTGGTTGACTTCGCTGGACATGCCTTCGAAAGTATACGTTTGCTCCCATACTAGTGTAAATATGCACACATGACCTCCTGGCCGGCCAGTCGCCCACCCGGTCGAGATAGCACTCGGATCTTTGATGGATACGCCTGTGAATCGCCCCATCCCTGCGAACCTGTCCGTTCAGGAGCAGGCCGAGCGGCTCCGGACCACCCTCTTCAGCATCGGCGACGCCGTGATCACCACGGATGCCTCAGGCCGGGAGCATGGCCAGCGCGAAATTCAGCTGTCACTGGCCGGGCGGACCAGCCTCGAGTTTCTCCAACTCGGCCTCGGAGATTTCATAGATCTTTAATTCTCCGAGAGGCGCGTAGACGACGATTGGCGGGGCCGGACGCGGATCTCTGGCTTTGCGGTTCGCCACCGTCACCTCAGCGTGTGCGCACCACGGAGTATACGCATGCCCGCCCTCACTGCGCCGGGCGAGCCGCCTAGATCCACGACGACATGCCATCTGTCCCGAGAAGGAGGCACCAATCGCGTCGGCGAATACCTAGCCACCCCACCATGATATCGAAACGACTCGCCCTTTCGATACTTCTCGAAGTTCGTAGCGTCAAGCAGCATCACGTTAGCCTGACCGTCGAGGGTGACCTCAACCCGATCGTCCGGCCCAGCCTCGAACTCTTGATGGAGGTAGTTCATGGCGTGCACCTGATCGCAAGGAGATCGGCCGAGTAAAGGGATATTCTAACCCAACAAGTCGCGAGATTCCCATCTCGCGATAAGCAATACGGGCTGTGGTGCGAGTCTCGATTCCGAGGTACTGGAGAAACACGATGGACAAGATCCACAGCGGGCCGAAGTCGACCGAATTTGATCCGGACCAGCGCGAGGCGATGGCCCGCAACCTGGAACGGCTGGCCTGGTTGATGGACCGCGCCTTCCACATCCCCGGCACGCGGATCACCATGGGGCTCGATGCGCTGCTCGGCCTGCTGCCGATCGGCGGCGATGTGGTGACCGGGCTGGTCCAGGCCGGCTTGGTGCTAGTCGCGCTCGCCCACTACAAGGTGCCGAAGACGGTGGCAATGCGCATGGTGGCCAACGTCCTGCTTGATACCGCCATTGGGACCATCCCGCTCCTCGGCGACCTCTTCGACGTCGGATTCAAGGCGAATACCCGGAACGTGAGGCTCCTGGAATCCTACCGGCATCCGGAATCGACCGGCGCCGCACACCCCGGCATGCCGCACACGATCGCCGTCGACCTCACCCCGATCCGGTTCCGGACCCCCTGGCGTCTGATCCTGCCGATCGCGGCGGTCCTGCTCGTCGGCCTGGTGCTGGTGCTCATCGGATTCATCACGGTCGTCCGATGGTTGTTCCATTTCTGACCAAGGCTCGACCCGACTCATTTCTGCTTCTTGACCCAATCGACGTGTTTCCGGATGCCCTCGTGGTCCAGGAGCAGTTCCCGGGTGTTGTAGCTCCAGCCGAGGAGCTTCTCGTCGGGTATGAGGTCGTGGATACCGCCATGGCAGGCCCCGCACAGCCAGAGGCCCCGGCTCCGCATCTCGGCGATCGAGAACCGGTTGCGGAACCGCTTCTTGCGATGGCAGTGGCGCGGGATGAGGTGGTGGAAGGTCAGGAACTTCCCCGCCCGGCCGCATAGCTCGCAAGGGCCGACCTTGCGATTCCGGCGCGCCTCGGGCTCACCGTCCTCGTCGGCGTCTCGGTCGAAACTCATGGCGCTGACCACCCGGCACTTCGCGGACGGGCCTCCCCGAACGGATCGAGGATCCTCCTTCCCGATCGTCCCCGGAGTATTATATTCGGGTGTCATCGGGTCCGCGAATTCGTTGGGTTTCGTGTTCGCTCGCCAGAGAGGCAATCATGACTCGGAATCGTCCGCTCGTCGCCCTTGCATCGGTCGTCGCCGCAATCCTCATGGCGTCCAGTGGACGAGCGTCCGACGAGCCGGCGCCCCTGACCATCGAGGGTTACACCGACCAGCTCAGCTACCGGCCCGGCGAGGTGGTCCGATTCCACATCTCGACCACGGCGGGACGATATTCCATGGAAATCGCCCGCCTCGGCGCGGAGACCACGACCGTTTATCGCAAGTCCGACCTCGCCGGCGCATCGCATCCGATCCCGGAGGACGCCTCTTCGCACGGCTGCAAATGGCCCGTTTCGCATTCGCTCGCGGTGCCGGCCGACTGGAAATCGGGGTATTACAACGTCCGGCTACGGGCCGCCGACAACGGCGGCAAGTTCGTCGGGCGCAACCGGCGTACGGCGGAGGTCGACGTCTTCTTCATCTTGCGTCCGGCCGAGCCCGGCAAGGGGACGCCGATCCTGCTGGAACTCTCCACCAATACGTACAACGCTTACAACAACTGGGGCGGCGGCAGCCTGTATGCGTATCACGGTCGGGCGAATCTCCAGGGGCACCGCGTCTCGTTCGATCGACCGCTCGAGGGGCAGTTCCGGCAGTGGGAGCTGCCGTTCGTCGCCTGGGCGGAGCGCAACGGCTACACGCTCGACTATTGCGCCAACAGCGATCTCGAGTTCCATCCGGAACTCCTCGATCATTACAAGCTGGTCCTGAGCGTCGGCCACGATGAATACTGGTCGGCCCCGATGCGCAACCGGCTGGAGGCCTTCATCGCGCGGGGCGGGAATGTCGCCTTCTTCAGCGGCAACACCTGCTGCTGGCAGGTGCGCAGCGAGGACGGCGGCCGCGCCCTGACCTGCTGGAAGCAGTGGTTCAACCAGGACCCGGTCTTCACCACCAACGATCACCGCACGCTCACCACCGCCTGGAGTCATCACCTGGTGAAACGGCCCGAGAATCAGTTGACCGGAGTGGGCTTCCTCCACGGCGGCTACCACCTCAGCCACGGCCAGTACATGGACGGCAAGGGAGCCTTCACCGTCCACCGCCCCGATCACTGGCTCTTCGAGGGGACAGGGTTGAAACGGGGCGACGACTTCGGCGGCAAGCATACGGTCGTCGGCTACGAGTGCGATGGCTGCGAGTTCGAGATGAAGGACGGGCTGCCGGTCCCGACTGGCCGCGACGGCACGCCCGAGAGCTTCGTCATCCTCGGCACCTGCCCGGCACGCTGGCATCCCGCCGATGCCCTCTGGTACGACCGTTTCCCGCGCGATCCGACAGGCGCGCCGGCGCAGGGCGCCTCCGTCCTCGGGGTCTATGTCAAAGGCGGGACGGTCGTCACCACCGGCACGACGGATTGGGCGCACGGCCTCCTCGGCGGCGACTCGGTCGTGGAGCGGATCACCCGGAACGTCTTGAATCGGCTCCCGAAATAATGCCCCACGCAAAACCGGAGTCTTGAAGAGAGGGCGGCTGTCAATGACCAGGTGGACCGTCGGCCGGATCGAGTGCGCCATCTGCCACCAGGGCAACGACTGCTCTTTGCTCCTGAGCACCAACACATTCGGGGGTGTGAGCGACCTGGATACCCGTCCCGGGGGCATGGCGAGGGGCGCCACACTTCGCGCTATCCAGTGTTGCAGCCATTGCGGTTATTGCGCCCCTGACATCCGGCGCTCCCCAGAACCGGCGTCGGAGATCGTCAAGAGTGCCTCATACAAGCAAATCGGGGACGATCGCTCACTCCCCGAGCTGGCTCGTCATTGGCTGTGCTGGTCGCGGATGGGCG